>CAMAXT010000107.1 GCA_945862295.1 Pseudobacteriovorax antillogorgiicola | reverse complement strand
GACCCGTCAAGTGTTCTGCGGGATAACAAAGTTGCGCTAGGCTCTGGCCTTGCAGTTAGATTGGGAGCTAAAAAGGACGACCGACTGGTGCTGACGCTTACTGATCGGACTGGTGCTGTCAGTTCGCATCTCGCCATCGTCGGCGGTATGTTTACATCCGGCAACGAAGACGCTGACCAAGTGGTCCTGCTCGCGAGACGCGATTTTTTACAACCACTCTTGCAACTCGGTCCGGACGAGGTCACAGTCGTCGCTGTTTACGCCAAAGCATTTCACCAGATTGATCGTTTACATGTTGCAATTAAGCATCAATTGGAGAATCCACCACAAGTGGTCGTCGATTGGAAGAGAACCCACCGTGATCTCGCGCAATTTATTCGTTACGATAGTGCGGTCTACCGAATCTTGATTTTCTTCGTCGGAGTCATCATTGCGGCCGGCATATTGAATACTCTAGTTTTGGCACTCATTGAACGTCGGCGCGAATTTGGCGTTATGACGGCTCTCGGAATCGCGCCGACTCGCATGTTTGGACTTATTGTCTGCGAAGGTGTCTTGATTGGAGTGATTGGATTGATATGCGGAGGCCTTTCGTTTTATCCTGTGTACCTCTATTTAAATCAGTATGGACTCGACCTGACTGGATTGTTAAGCGAGACAATCAACGCTGGCGGTATTTCTATTCCTTTTGTGATGTATTGTGAATTGAGCCTTTCCCATCTCGGTGCGATTGGCGGAGTTGTCTTGGCGTTAACGGTCGTCGCCAGTCTTTTTCCCGCTTGGAAGGCAGCCAGAACCATGCCCGTCCGGAGTCTGAGCTAATGAATAAAACAGAACATACCATTGTCGCCGTTGAGAATGTTTTTAAAGAATACGGCAAAGGACCGGCCGCCGCGATAGCGCTGGCAGGCGTGTCTTTGGCCATCAACTCTGGATCGTTTCTTGCCTTATGTGGGCCGTCGGGATCTGGAAAGACGACTTTATTAAATCTCATTGGTGCTTTGGATGCACCAACGAGTGGTTCGGTAACTGTCTCGGGACAAAATCTTACCAACTTATCTCGGTCTGCATTAGCGCAATTGCGTCGCGATCAAATAGGATTCGTTTTTCAGGCTTACAACTTGATTCCAGTTTACACGGCGTTTGAAAATGCCGCGTTCACACTTGGTTTGCAGAAATTACCGAAAGAGGAACGACGAGCGCGGGCTATGCAAGCACTCGCTGATGTCGGCTTGGCCGGGCTAGAGCATCGCTTGCCAAAAGAACTTTCAGGCGGTCAGCAGCAGCGCGTCGCGGTTGCTCGTGCCGTGGCTGCGCGGCCTGCGGTGATTCTCGCAGATGAACCAACTGCCAACCTTGATTCTAAAACAGCAAACGCGCTGATTGATATGATGCAGGGACTCAATCAGGAGAAAGGCATGACCTTTGTCTTTTCCACACATGATTTACGCATAGTCAAACGCGCATCGCATACGGTCTGGATGCAAGACGGTCAAATAGTTCAGGAACCCATCAGAGAGGTCGAATGAAAACCAACAAAACAAATGTTTTCAACACCGGGATTGTCACTTTGTTTGCGGTGGGATCTTTGACCGCTGCCGGAGCGGATCATCAAAGCTCGTTGCGAGCATCGACGACACTCGCTGAATATCCAGACAATCCTGATTTTTACGATGAATCTTCAGAGACTAGTTCCAGGATTTTGTGGCGTGAAGTATTTACCGGAAGTCTCTCATCTTCTGTTCGCTATGAGTTGAATGCCTATCATCTTCTAACCGGCAGTAGCAACAAAGTCTCCGGGCTAACTGTTCTCGCCAGCGGTACCGACGAAGAAAACCGAAATTCAAAGCTTGAGCATCACTGGCACGATAGTGCTGCTCTCGACGCCTATCTGACGATAGACCGCATAAACCTCAAAGGCTCTATCGGGCGGTTGCAATGGTCTATTGGAAGAATGCCAGTTAATGTTTCGACCACTTATGTTTTCACCCCCAACGATTTGTTTGCACCGTTTCGGCCCCATCATTCGTATCGTGAATATAAGCCGGGTGTCGACAGTGCGCGCCTGGATTATGCGCTGGGTGAACTTGGTCAAGCGACGATCGTCGCCGTTGCTGGTTATGAAAGTTCCAGCCGCATCGGACGAGTTGGTATTCAAAAAGAGAATGAGTTTTCAGCAGGAGCCTCGTCTGTTATTGGTCGGGTCAGCAATACGTTTTTCGGGCATGAGTTAGCACTGCTCGCAGGCAAATACGGCTTCAATGACCTAGCGGGATTTTCGACGCAAGGTGAGTTGTTTGGTGCAGTTGGACTGAAAACAGAAGGTCATCAGCGGAAAAACCGAGTTGACGGATTTGCGGCATCAGAAGTTGCTGTCGCGTTTGATTATCGTATTTCAACGCCGCTGTTACTGCAGTTTGAGCAGTTCTATCATGGGTCTGGGTATCGCAATGTGTCACAGTATCAAACGATCGAAGATGATCCACACCCGCCGCTGTATTTTCTCGGAACGAATTATTCTGCTTTAATGCTGCAGTATGAAGCGACTGAGTTAACGCAGCTGAGATGGATCGGGATCGGCAACCATACGGATCAGTCCGCTATGCTCTACCTCGCAGCGACCCATTCACTTGCTGATCAAGCTGAGATCTCTGGAAGTTTTCTTCTACCACGCGGTAAAGGACCCCGAGGCGATGTTATGCAAAGTGAGTATGGAACCTATCCCGTCGTGTTAACGGTCGATCTTGGTGTTTATTTCTAAGATTACTTAAGCCGTGGAAGTTTATTTAGCGACCGGCCCAGTCGGTAAGTAGGGCTCTAAGTTTTGTCACATTTAAAGTGCCAACTTGCGTTGCTGCCGGCTGGCCTTTTTTTATGAGCACCATAGTCGGTAGTCCGCGCACACCATAGTCGGCGGCAGTATCTGGTGCTTCGTCCGCATTCACTTTATAGAATAAAAGCTTGCCGCTGAATTCAGGGGCGAGCTCCACGAGAAGTTTACTTAGAACGATGCAAGGAGCACAGGACGGTCCCCAGAAATCTAGAACAATTGGTAGTGCCGCCTTCGCTAACACACCCGCGATTGTTTTTTCGTCGAGCTGTTCCATCACCGTCACCCCCCCCCTCCATTAACCATCTTAGGTTAGTCCGATTTCTTTCAAACGCTGCATCAAATATTCGCCAGCAGAAATGTTGCGGAAGGTCTTTTTGCCGCCAGTCCTAGCAATACAGCTAGGTAGTGGATCAAGACTCGCTTCAGATCTAGGGTGCATAAAGTAAGGCATCGAGAAACGGCGTTCGCGAGAGTTGTCAGGATTGACAACACGGTGCGTGGTACTTTTGTAAAACCCGTTTGAAATATTTTGCAGCATGTCGCCAGCATCAACAATGATCTGACCTTTGAGAGCGTGAATCGGACGCCAGCTACCGTTACGCTCTAGAAGCTCTAAGCCGCCAGTGGTTGCTTCGCAGAGAAGAGTGATCAGGTTGATATCTTCGTGAGCTGCTGCACGGATGCTAGATGGGTTGTAGTCATTTGAAATCGGCGGATAGTGAATCACGCGCAAAATGGAGTTGCCGTTTTTTGCGATTCCAGAAAAGCGGTCTGCTGGTTCGCCGATAAAGAGTGCGCAAGCTTCAAGTAGGCTTAGTGCGCATGTTTCTAACTGAGAAAATAATTTTGAGAACGACTCGCGAAACTCTGGATTATTCTTCGGCCAGATGTTTGGTGGATACATTTTTTCAAGCTCATGACCTGGGGCGAATTCCTGACCGACGTGCCAGAATTCCTTTAAATCAGGCGCTTGCGCGTCTTTTGCGTGCTCTCGACCGAAGCTGATATAGCCCCGTTGACCCTTCAACTTTAGATCTTCGTAGGATCTCTTTTCAGCCTCTGCCAATTTGAAAAAGTCTTCGGCGACTTTGTAGCTTTTTTCGATGAGTCTCATATCGACACCGTGGTCACTAACGGCGAAAAACCCGATGTCAGCTAATGCTTCGCCGACGGTTTTAGTGAATTGTTCGCGTTTGGCGCCGCCTGCTTGAAAATCTTTCAGACTAACTACAGGGATTGTTTGTTCTACCACGGCAATTACCTCTAATCGTAATTGGATTTATAAAAAAGAATTTGCCCGCTCATGATTGTCACAAGCGGGTAAGACGAAAACGTATTGTAGCATTGAGGCAGTCCGGGCTGAAAGAATTCAGAACAAAGGCGGTAAGGAACCAGTTGCAACTCTTATCAGCAGTACGGTTCTTATTCAGAACCTTCAAATCAGCTAGAACATTAGGGCGACAGTAAGGGCAGCTCGGGGGCTTTTTTGCCCGGACGCCGCATACGTACTGATTTTTCGCGAAGAAATCAATTTGAAACAGCGGGCACCTGATAATTAGCGACCGGCATAAGGCTAACTGACGATCCTGCTTGCTCTTTTAGTTTGTTGTCGTAGAAGGCCCAGATGGCTTCTGCAGCCAAGTTTGGCGCTTTTATATGCCATCTTTCGTCGAGGACGATTACGGCTGCCACGGCGATTTCTGGATTATTCAAAGGCGCAATCCCGGAGAACCAAGTCGTCACGCCTTTAGGTGACTGACCGGTCAAAGTTCCGGTCTTACCACCGACAAATTCTCTAAATTTTCTGTAGCGCGAATGTCTGAATGCACTGGTTGCCGTGCCGCCGCGAACGCTTGCGTCCATGATTTCAAGTAATTTTTCTGACGTCTCAGGTTTGATCGCAGATGGCATGGACGTCTCAGGTGGGACCGGTGTTTCACTGAAGATCCGCACAGGCATAATCTTTCCACCATTACCAATGATGGCCATATTCCAAGCTGCGTGCACAGCGCTGGTATTTACTTGACCAAAGCCAGCAGCAAATCTACCGATCGTGTGAGTTGAAGAGTTTTCCGCTGCAGGTATCTTGATTGGGCTTTTATCGATCGCGAAGTCCGCAGGAATAAGTGCTTCCCAACCGAAGTTGCGTGCCATTTTAGCAATGACGCCAAGTCCTAGGTTATTTACGGCGATTTTAGCGAAAAAACCGTTGCATGAAAGCCCGTAGGCTTTTCGTAGGCTCATTTGATTGCGCTTCTCAGGACGATTTTCTACCATCCATTCGCCAGTCTCACGAACGTTCGCACAACCTCCTTGCAATCCTTCCGGCCGACCTGGATCGAGGTCTGCTGTTTCAAAAGCAGCAGAGGTAACAACAGTTTTAAAGAGCGACGCTGCGGGAAAGTTAGGATGCATAGCAGTGTGGGCTTTTCCGCCCCAGGTGTCGGGCTTTCTGCCCTGCGCCATCGCCAAAATACTTCCAGTTTTGATATCCATAACGACGATGCCGCCGATTGGACTTCTGCTGTCGATTAAATAGGTTGTCAGATGTGCCTGAAGTTGAGGAATGATCGTTGTGACTTTTTTCTGACCGTCAGCATCAGGTAGGTAGATTCTCCCGTCTGCTTCCGGTTCCGGAAGAAACATGGGAATGGTCGGGAGTTTTTTTTCACTAGCGATAGCTAGTTTTGTTGCTCCTGTTGATGATGCAAAAAGCATCAGGGCAGTCGCAGCAGTAGCCGAACGCATAATTAATTGCGAAGAAGGATTTTTCATTTGTTTTAACCATCCGTTTTTGCGGATAAATATGATGAGATTGGTGCTGGCACCAATTTGCGTTTGTACTGATTGTGATCCAATATTATTCTATTATACACAAAACTGGCCACGAATTAAATCTCTTTGTCCTGGCCGGACAGCGTGAGAAAAAGCTAGTATTTCAATTAGTTAAAACTCGTTACGCAACAGTGGTTGTCATGCGGAGGGCCGGGTCATCCTTATAGTCAGATACCTGCTTAAGGAACTTGTACCGCAATTTTTTTCTGCGCTTGTAGTGATATGTTCGATTATCGTTGTGTCCCAGTTGGTTCGATTGTCAGAAGTATTGGTGGCTTTTGGTTTATCGCTTGAAAATGTTTTTCTTCCCTTCCTTTATATCATCGTTCCATTTATCTCACTGACCATTCCGATCGCATTTTTGTTTGCGGTAGTACTGACCTTTGCCCGACTCAGTGCCGACGGCGAATATCCCGCAATGCTCGCGGCTGGATTTCCACTACGCTCATCGGCGCGTCCTGTGCTTGCTGTGGCGTTGGTACTTTATGTGGTCGCTGCAATCTGCGCTATCAATTTAGAGGCTTGGGGCCGACGGGAAATGGTGCAGTTTCTTTATAAAAAAACCCAAACTGAACTCGATAATATGGTGAAATATAAGATGCAGTCGGGCGTCTTTCTCGACGATTTTCTCGGTTATGTCATGTATGCCGAGCGCATTTCCGCGGACAGAACTTCCTTTGAAAATGTGATGCTAGCTCCAGGTGGGGGCAAGAGATCTGACTTCACTGTGCTAGCTCCGTCTGGTCACATCACTGGGTCGGTAGAGACCGGTAACTTAAAAATGTCTTTAGAGTCGGGAGTGGTTTACTCCCGAAGACCGCAGACTGAAAAAATATCTATTTTGAAATTTAATCGTGCAGAGATCGACTTGCTAAAGATCTTTCATGAACAAATTCTCGGCGCTGATTCGGCTGAGGATGATTATAGAAGCTACCGACCTTCGGAATTAAACAACTACATCCAAACCCTTCGTGCCGATAAGAATGCTAAACCGACACACGTTCGCCAGGTTGAGTTTCTTTTTCATAAAAGAATTTCGTCGCCATTTGCTGTCGTGTCTTTCGCTTTTTTTGGCATGGTTTTAGGTGTCAGCGATCCGCGTCGTGGAAAGAGTTCCGCCTATGTCGGAGCAATAGTGACCATTATTCTTGGTTACGTTTTACTCATGGGATTTGAGTCTTTCGCGAAGCAGGGACAATTGCCTGTTATAGCTGCGGCTTGGTTGCCGAATTTAATTCTAATTTTAGTGAGTGGTTTCTTATTCTACCAAAAAGACCGTTTGCCACCCTCCGAGTCGACGCTGTCAAAAAGCAACCTTCCATTCCTTGGACGATTCGGCCGCTAATTATGGCGTCTTATCGAAAAGACAAAACCTGTTACTTCATTACCATCTAAGTTTAAGATCTTCTTCTGGACTGACGTCCATTCAAAGTTTTTTTCTCTTAATAATGTCAAAAAATTTTCCTGATATGGGCGTCCCTGGTCACTAACAAGTGCTATGCCTTCTGTCGCTAGCATGTGGTCAATAAGATTTACGAGAGGTTCGACATTGCGCCTTTCGTAAATTAAATCAGAGACAATGATAAGATCAAATGTTCGAGGCATTGGCAGGCGAATATCTAAAAGTGCGAACTCGGCGTCTTCAATGCCGTTGAGAGCACAATTCTTCTCGGCGAATTTTACGGCGTTGGCATCATAATCAGTAAAGAGAACCTTAAGATTTTTTTTCGCTGCAGCGATACCAGCTAGTCCGAGTCCGCAGCCTATTTCAATTGCTGACATATCTGCTTTCCATGTGCGGGCTGAAATTTCTTCTGCAAGAAACATTGCAACGGGCCAAAGGCTAGCCCAATAGGGCATGTATTCATCCTGTTCGTAGGCAGCGTGGACAGTTGAATGATCAAGAAGTGCATCGGGAATCGCGGGTGAGGCGATTTTAAAATCCAGAGAGCCTATGTGGATATGTTTGAGGTTTATCAGTCCAAGTTGTTCGTCCGATAGCTCTGGAAAAAAATAGGGTTTAGTGTTCGTCATTTATATAGTATTTTCTGATGGTTACGCTTGTTTTGGCAACGTCTAAAGTCGGCCGGGTTTTACCTTGAATAGGTCATTCTATCAACTGACTAAAATATTGGGTATCATGTTTCAAATCGCCATAACAACCATCAAGGTGTGGGAGTACAAATGAAATACGGAGCTGCCGTTGTCCTAGGTGCACTGGGGATGTTTGTATCTGGCTATGTTCTTGGATATTCCACGGCGTTACCAGACGTATTACGCGCTGCAGAATTGAACGGTAGCGGCGCAGTGATCGATGAAACGATTAACTTTGAAGTGTCCGGGTCTATTCCAGGCCCTGAAGCGGATGCAGAAATGCCAGCTGTTTCTGAAGCAGAGATGGAAGCCATGCGCTTGGAAGAAATCCAGGAGTTGAAGAAGATGGTTGTTCCACTTCTTACTGACGATGAAATAAAAAAGATTCGGGAAGAGGCAGCCAAGCCTGCTCCAGCTGAAGCTGCACCGGGTGACACTCCGCTAACGACGGATACTCCGCCACCGACGGATACTCCGCCACCGACCGCTAGCCCAGCAATGCCTTAAGTCTTTTGCTTGGGCTGAAGGACAAGTGTTGCGCTGGATTTGATTGTGCTTGTTTCAATGATTTTTGGCGCTGCAGAAGGAATATTCAGATTAGTGTGTTCCTTTTCCAGCGCCAAGCCACCATTGGCTATGCCGAATACATAGGTCGGCCAATTTGATCGCCGACTTTTCTCAAAGACCAGTCCTGTACCAAAAAATGACGAATTGTTACTGGTCAGGTGGTCGATGTTTTGAATTAACGTTCGACGTTTCGTACTTTTATCTGAAGTTATCATATTGCCGACTTTGCCAGCGCGGTAACCGATTAATTGGAAATCTACTGCTAGGACGCTGGACGGCTGAACAAAAAATGGCGATCCAAGAGTTTGCGCACTAATGGCAGCTGGCAACGCCGAGTAGCTTCCAATAAAATCTGCAAAAAATGACCCCTCGAGGAAGCTATCGTAAGGTTCTACGAGTGCCGGTGACCGCCACTCGTGGTTGCCCATCATTGTTAATTTGTCGACCTGGTGAAATTTGAAAAGCTTTGCAAAGTGCCGAGCTGTCCTGAAGTCGTCTGGGAGGAAGACAGCATCAAAGTTTACAATTGGTTTTAATACTACCATGCGAGGATCAAAAGGTGCGTTCTGAGCTTCTGCTTGTTTCTTAGCTTTTCTATATGCCGATCGGTATTCATCTACACGTTCAGCGGCGTCGACTTTAAACATTGTACGAGAGACTGCCTGCATAGAATCGAAGTTGCCTGAGGTATAAATCAGGTCAAACGAAACCTGACCACCTTGCGCTAGCAGAGCCTGCTTAAAATAATTTACCAGACTATCAGATTTATTGTTTACAGGTTTCAGAATCGCAACACGCTTGATACCACGACGTTGTGCTTCAGCCGCCAACGTATAGGCGAGGCGCATTTCATCGGGATATAGCATGTAGGCATAGCGAGATGCTGCCCCGGCATTACGGTCATGGTTGGTGATGACGACTGGTAGCATAAGGCGTTCAGACCATTTTGCAAGAACCTGCGCGTCTAGATTTTCAAACCCACCAACAACTGCAGTGACTCTATCTTTGAATACAAGTTCAGCAAGAACCCGTTCGGGGTTACCTGAGGCACTAGTATCTTTTAAGAGAGTTGATGTTTCAAAGTTTTGACCGCTTTCAGCAAATGCCGCTCGCATACCTTTTGCAATGTATGTTGTTAGCTGATTGTTTTTACCGGTCAGAGGTAACATGATGCCAAGACGGCCGCTGTGGTCGTTTGTTCCAGCATTAATCAAGGCGACCGCCGAACGGTAGGTGTCTGGTTTATCGCAAGCTTCCGGTGTGATTTGTAGCATCTGTTCCACGGCAGAGTTTGGATCTTTAGTATAGGTTGCTAGGTTAAGTTTGCTGAATAGTTCGCGGTAGGGAATGACAACCTTTGCGACCAGATCAAGACACTGCTGTTTCGCCTTCGGAGAAACGACACCGCGGACTTTTTTCGGACCCGCGGCAGTATTCGCGCTGTTTTTCTCTTTTTTAGAAATTGATTTTTTCTTACGAATCTTCTTAGCTTTTGTGACTTCGTTGCCAGTAACTTCTTCCATCGTGATGGCGTTTGACGGTGTGTCTTTCAAGACGACTTCAGATTGTTGAGTTCTACTGCTACAAGCAGCAACGAACGGCAATAGGGTAACAGCATAGGTCAATGCTTTTTTTATTAGTACA
>CAMAXT010000106.1 GCA_945862295.1 Pseudobacteriovorax antillogorgiicola | reverse complement strand
TTAACGATTAATCCCTACATGGGCATCGACACCATCGAACCCTTATTACCGTGGTTAAAAGAAGACCGCGGCGTCTATGTAGTATGGGTAACGTCGAACAAAAGCGCTGAATCTTTACAGTTCCTACCGACCGGTGGTCAACACTTTTTCCAAAACGTGCAATCAGTATTCGAAGCATTCGCTAAAAGTCATGCTGTTAGCTCCGCTGTCGGCTACGTACTTGGGGCAACAAAACTTAGTACCTCCGAAATGAAGTCATCAATAAGTTCTTTTAACGCCAGTTCTTTCTTGTTACCCGGCGTCGGCGCACAGGGCGCTGTTGTTGACGCGCAGCTTCGAAGTATCTTAGCCAAACATCCCGCAAGCCTAGTCCCGCTCTCTCGCGAGATCGGTGAAATCTCCGTCACTCATCACACCCTCGATGCCTTCGAAGAAAAGGTATCCGCAGCAGTTGAACGCCTAAAGGCCCTACTAACTCCCTGAAGAATGCAATTCAGGAAACAGTTCACAGAAAACAGAAACCAGATCTCCGACCCGAAATCAGTTAACTGGCCTGTGAGCCGTCAACCGTGCTGAAAACAGTTTACGGTACCGACATCCGAAATCTGAACACCGATACAGTTACCCGGCTCCGAAAACAACAAAACCGAATGTGGTATTTTCACCACCTTTGCTCCGTTTACCTGTGCCCTATAAAACACAAGAACGCCCATCACAACACAATGACCGAACAAAATAAGTTAGTACTATCAGTAAATTATCTAATCGAAAGCAGCGGAACAATGCTTGCTTTATCTCTTGTAGTGGACGGCAAGGAAAAGGAGTCTCTATGCAAATCTTACAAGGCACAATAAAAAACCCAACCTCAATCTACGGGATTGGACTCCATTCGGGACGGAAAGTGCGTGTCGAACTACTACCGGCTGCGCCAAATACAGGGATCACATTCTTAAGAACTGATCAATCAACGAGTCGCGAAGTTCGGGCTTGTGTTGAAAACATTTCTGCTACGAATTTTTCGACAACGATCGGTTTTGGCAATAGCTCGATCGCAACGATTGAGCACCTCATGGCGGCTCTTTCCTTTTTGCAGATCGATAACATCCGAGTTTTGGTTGACGGCAGCGAATTACCAATCCTCGACGGTAGCGCAGAACCGTTTATCACTACTCTTAAGCAAGCGGGAATCTCTCGTCAAGCGATGAGTCGAAAATTTCTTGTTGTTAAAAGACACTTCAAATTCGCAGACGGCGACAAGTTCATCGAAATTGAACCAGGCAGCGGCTCAACCTATAAATGCGAAATTGATTACGGTGCCGGCGTCATCGGCAAGCAGTCTCTCACGATGAATATGGCAGATTCAGATTTTAAAAGCATCTTTTCCGCACGCACTTTCTGCCATCAGAAAGATGTCGAATTTATGAACGGCAAGGGCCTTGCTCTTGGTGGGTCCCTCGAAAATGCCGTGGTTGTAACTGACCTATCGATTCTGAACGAAGAGGGGTTGCGCTCAAAATTGGAATTTGTTCAGCACAAAATGTTGGACTGTATCGGCGATTTGTACCTCTTAGAAGGTACAATCGTTGGGAAGGTAAGTGCCCGTAAACCAGGCCACGCGTTGAACGCGTTGTTTATGCAAGCTCTGCTGAAAGATTTTGACAGGTACTTAGCAGTTGTTAGTCTGCCACTGCAAACATTTGCTGCCGAATCTGAGAAGCAAAGAGACTTGCGCGTTGCCTCGTCTCTTTAAAAAATCAAGCGCAGTTGGTCATATTGGTTAAAAACTTCGCGGATAACGCCATCCAGTTGTTGTCGTACAGCGTGCGAAGGAATGGTGATACTAGTTTTGGAAACCGGTTGTCATTTTTAAGTTGGCGGAAGTCGATATCTGCCAAGCATCCCTCTAGCCATGCTTTGTCCCCAGTTTTGACTGCTAATTGCAGCGTGTTGAATACAACCTCTGCATCGCCTGAGTTTCGTTTTAAATGTGGTCTTAGCGAACGAAACGCGTCGACATGGATGTCGCGGTCGTAAAATTCATTGGCAACAATAGCTTGAAAAAGTGCGATCTCAATATTATTTGGTGCGAGTTTATTGCACTCATACAAGCACTTGTAGGCTTCGCGGAAGTTACTAAGTGAGTAGTAAGCTTTTGCTAGTTGAAACCAGGCTAATAGCTCGGTGCTGGATAGTTTAACAGCGACAGTCAAAGCTTCAATTGCCTGTTCCGGTTTGTGTTGTTCAAGAAGCGCTTGTCCCAAAATTGTGTAGATTGAGGCAAAGGGTTCGTCGACTTTTTCGCATTCGTTTATACAGCGCATTAAATCGCCAGTATTTAAGCAAAGCCACGCCGCAATGAATCTGAGTCCAACGATCCCTGTTCGATCAGCGGCATTGATAACGACCTTTAAGAAACGCTCGACATCCCCTGCGCGGACAGCATCTTCACCAAATCTACTAATCAAGTCTAAAAGCGTGATATCGCATTTGTTAATAACTGCTTCAGCGTCCAAATAGTCGTCAAGGGGATTGGACCCCGACATCATCTCGTCGAAACAATCAGCAAATGCGATTGCTGCAGACTTCGCAGAGAGGCAGAGTGATTCGCAAATTTTCACCACAAAGAGTTGCGGTGATGGCGCTCCGTCACGAAATTTTCTTGCTTCAGTCATGTACCAGCTGGCGAGTGCCGGGTACCGTGCGAGTTTTCCCATGTAGTCCATAGAAACCTCTTGGTAATTGTCTCTATATCTTAGCATTTTTTTGCTCTAAATGAGATTGTGCTGGGACATAAGTTGTCGTTCGCTTGACTGGTTTAGTTGTGTCAAATCATTGTCATGATCTCTGCATGGCTTTGTGGCTTCATCGTTGGAATATTATTGGGTAAGAGTGGTATATTCTTTTATCCGCAAAACCTAATCGAGACATTGCATCACAGTATCATCTTATTACCAGCCATAATGTTGTGGCTTCTATGCACCAAGCAAAGCTTGAAGTGTAAGCTCGCACTAGTATGTTTCGGCGCACTCTGGGGCAATTGTCATGCTGCTCCTTTCTACGTCGGCCCTTGTGTCGCGCACCATCAATTGCGTGTCAATCCACTACAATTTAACCGCGGCCCGGCTGTAGTTAGTATCGGCGGGAAAACGTTTGAAGCAAAAACCGCCGACAAAGCTGCAAAAATTGGTGCCCGCTATGCCGGACCGGACTTGCTAGGCATGCGCGTGCTAGCTTTAAACTGCGCGATCCAAACAACAGAATCAAAAAGCTCTGCATTTCGCCGCATCGTTTTCGACTACTACCTAGAACGCGGGGGATCAAGGCAGCTAATAGGCTGGGCTGATGCGGCAGTCTTTGGGTCTCAGAAGAATCTACCCATGCGATACACCACTGCATTCAAGAAAACAGGTTTAATTCACCTTTTAGTTGTCAGTGGCCTCCATGTCATCCTGATTGCGGGTTTCATTGTTTGGATACTCCGGCTGCCGTTCCAAGTTTTTTACGCGGCCTCCATACTCACGCCAAAAATCTGGAATTTCGTGCTTATCAGCACAGAAGTTATTGCCGTTTTTTTAATAGTTGCTTATGTACTTTTAATAGATGCGCCGCAGGCAGCTCAGAGATCAGGAGTGTTTTTTCTTGTTTGGGTGTTAGGCAAGAACCTATTCGGTATCAATCGGCCGTTGGTTCGTTTCGAAGCTTGTATGGTGATCCAATGTGTTGTTTTTCCGATCGGATTTTTTTCGTCAGGAAATATTATGAGTTGGGCAGCGACCCTTTTTCTTGTTGCTAAATATAGTCAGATTGACGAATCCCAAAGCGGGTTCTCGTTTCTGTTCGATTGGCGTCTGCAACTCAAGATCATGTGTCTGAGCAGCGTTGTTTTTTCTGAACTCTCTTTACTGTCTCTGCCAGCAAATCTGATCCTTGGCTCCGCGTTTGGAATGACTTTGTATGTCACTATTATCAATCTGATGACTCCCCATCCTTATGTTTCCATGTTCACGTTTGAGTTCGTCGGATCTTTTTTAGAAATAATCGTAAAAATTTCATATTTAACGTCAAAATACAGATGGTTATATTTTGAGATCGCTAGTCTTCCTGTCTGGTTACAATTGGCAGGATTAGTTTCTTCTGGGATTTTGATCCTAAACAGTTTGCGCGACCTGTCGATAAGACCAACAGAGCACCAGTAAAACATTTCACGAGGTAGCTATGTCCGGCAAGCCCTGGGTTGGTAGAACAGTAGTAATCATCGATGACAGTCAACAAGTACGCGAGAGTCTCGAAGTTGCTTTTAAAGCTGCCGGGATGAAAGTAGTTGGTATGGGAAAAAATGGCGTCGAAGGGCTGGATCTTGTTAATCAACACAAACCAGAAATCGCGAGTATTGATATTATCATGCCGGAAATGGATGGAATCGAATGCATGAAGCTCATTCGTACAAAACATCCAGAAGTTCGATGCATGTTTGTGACCTGGTTAGCGTCTGAAGTAAGCATTGCGCAAAGTCTTGCTGACTTTATTCCCGCACACGCATTTCAAGCGAAACCATTCAACAATGGTGATATTGAATCTCGGTTGAAGCTTCTTTACTTCCCGCCGCAAGTTGCGAGTCTTACTCGCGGTAACGCCAAGGAAGAAGATGCCATCGAAGATCTATCAGACTTGGGAATTAAGGTTTCCTAACCACCAACCTTTAAAGGTTCATTTTTGTTTTCACCGATCTTTATCGACTGGTCGGCCTTATTCGCAGCTGAGTACGCGCTGGCCGCAGTGATGACCATTCCAAATAGTGCGACTAAGAAAAGCGATGGATGCCAAGCAAGTCCTAGAAGCAAAAATGCCAGCGTTGCAATCCCCGAAACAATTGAATTGACCCAGAGTTTGTCACGATGCTGAATCGGTAATTCACCGGCTAGTATGCCGTTGTTGTAGCCTTCAACGATGACGTTCTTCTCTTTAGGTCTATAGAAGTGTCTTAGTACGGATTTAGGTCTGTAAACATAACTTGCGTACCAGAACGGAAGATGGATGAGTTGTATGCCTGCAATTTCGATTTCTGTTCTGCAGTCAATCAGGTAGTCGACGTTATTTCTTGCAAGTGACAAGTGATATTGTTCAACATGCATACGAGAGCGCCGGATCGCTTCCTCGTCTTTGATTTGAATGCCGAGAATCGGTAGCCCATTCGCGAATTTGAATTCGAAAAATTCTCGCGAGTCATAAGCGGACTTCGAGTTTTGAATATCCTGGATTTGACCGCGCGAAAATGTTGAATCGAGAGGGAAGCCGTCCCACTGAGCCTGAACGTCTTCTTTTGGCTCGTGCAGCCTTGAGATGCCCCATGTTTCGCAGATGTTTGCCCTGGCGGAAATGGCCCAACGGTAATTTCGCTTGAATTGGCCTGATTCGATCAAATAATCGTTACCGGATTGGGTGTCTATACGAGAACGGTTCTGTTTTTGGACCAAGCCCTTCCAAGCGGTGTGGCATTCCATGGATACGATCCAATACGGAATACTTAACCCTCTAATATTAGTTATGAAGTATTCTTTTTCGCTAGACCCCGGTTTATGGTCGAGTCTTTTAAGCCATTCAGTTATGAGTGACTTCAATTGCGACGCATTAGAGGTGTTGGCAACGATATAGTGATCGCCAAACACGTCTTTTTGCCCGCTTTCCATATCGATGCCAAAAGTTGCTGAACAAAAAGGGCACATCAGCAAATAATCTTGGATATCGAACTGCGAAGCTGAGTTACAGGCAGGACAAGCTAATTCATACATGGTAAGGAGTTCCTCCTTCTAATATGTTACCATGCCTGCCCTTGACATGGATCACCTGGGACTTATGGTATGTCTTAAGGGCACAGAGGGTAGTTTTAGAAGTGCAGTGTAACTAATTGAAATCTAATAAATATATGTTTTTTGTATCAAATATCAGGAGAGAAAAATGGGAAAAGTGATTGGGATCGACTTAGGAACTACAAACTCCGTAGTCGCGGTTATGGAAGGAAGTCAGGCAGTTATCATTGCTAACGCCGAAGGCGCGAGGACGACCCCATCGGTTGTCGCATTCGGAAAAGATGGCGATATTTTGGTTGGTGCAGCTGCACGACGTCAAGCAGTTACGAATCCGCTAAAAACAGTTTACTCAGCGAAACGTTTTATCGGTTGTACTTTCGAAGAGCGCAAAGAAGAGTCAACAAAAGTTCCTTACGCAGTAAAAAAGGGTAAGAACGGTATGGCTGTCATCAATATCGATGACAAGCAATTTACTCCACAAGAGATCGCTGCAAAAATTCTTACAAAATTGAAGAATGCAGCTGAAGATTATTTAGGTGAGAAAGTAACTGAAGCAGTGATCACTGTTCCAGCTTACTTCAACGACAGTCAGCGCCAAGCGACAAAAGATGCAGGTAAGATTGCTGGTCTTGACGTTAAGCGTATCGTTGCAGAACCAACTGCTGCAGCTCTAGCCTACGGTCTCGATAAGCGTAAGAGCGAAAAAATCGCTGTGTTCGACTTTGGTGGTGGTACTTTCGATATTTCCATCCTCGAAGTTGGTGATAATGTCGTCGAAGTATTAGCAACAAACGGTAACACACACTTAGGTGGTGATAACGTCGACGAAGTATTGATCGACTACTTGGTCAATAGCTTCAAAAAAGACACTGGTGTTGATGTATCGAAAGATCCAATGGCGATGCAGCGTCTAAAAGAAGCTTCAGAGAAAGCAAAGATCGAACTTTCATCTGCTCAGGCAACAGAAATCAATCTGCCGTTTCTAACTGCAGATCAAACTGGCCCTAAGCATTTGAACTTGAACTTAAATCGTTCAGAGTTTGAGAAACTTATTTCTGATATCGTCGAGAAAACACTCCTACCATGTAAATCCGTGATGAAAGACTCCGGAATAACCATTGCGGATATCAATGAAGTGATTTTGGTCGGTGGTTCTACAAGAATTCCTTTGGTGCAAAAACGCGTTAAAGAATTCTTCAATAAAGAGCCTAATAAGACGGTAAACCCGGACGAAGTGGTCGCAATTGGTGCCGCGGTTCAAGCTGGTATCTTGACTGGTGAAGTAAAAGACGTGTTGTTGCTTGACGTAACTCCACTCTCACTCGGTATCGAAACTCTTGGTGGTGTCACTACTAAGTTGATCGAGCGTAACACCACGATCCCTACTAAGAAGAGCCAAGTGTTCTCAACAGCAGCTGACAACCAGACTTCTGTTCAGATCAGCGTCTTGCAAGGCGAGCGTGAAATGGCACGTGATAACCGTCAAATGGCTGTATTCAGTCTCGACGGCATCCCACCATCACCGCGCGGCGTACCGCAAGTTGAAGTAACATTCGATATCGATGCCAACGGTCTAGTTTCGGTATTCGCAAAAGATCTTGGTACCGGTAAAGAGCAAAAAGTAACGATCCAAGCTTCGACTAGATTGTCAGAAGACGAGATCAAGAACATGGTCAAAGATGCGGAAATCCACGCAGATGAAGACAAGAAGCGCCGTGAAGCGATTGAAGCCAGAAACCAGCTTGATTCGATGATTTTCCAAGCAGAGAAAATGCTGAAAGAAAACGCGGATAAGGTCCCAGAAGCAACCAAAGCTGACATCGAAGCAGCAGTTGCTGATGCGCGCACTAAGCTTGATAGCGATGATAAGGAAACTCTTGAAGCAGCTCGTACTGCCCTAGAGACTAAGTTCCACAAACTCTCAGAAGAGCTTTATAAGAATGCAGGAGCACAAGCTCAGCAAGGCGCAGATAGTGGCGCGGGAGCGGGAAAATCTGAAGGTCGTGCTAAGTCCAACGATGATGTCGTTGATGCTGAATACGAAGAAGGCTCTCCTTCATAAGTACGAACGTTCTAAAATGGAAAGGCACCCGAAAGGGTGCCTTTTTTGGTCAATATTTTCTATAGATAGGAAAAACTGTCATAATTCTATTTTGTACCTAGTCGTCAATGAATAGACCTAGTCGTCAATGAATAGACCTATGGTCGTATAACCGATCGACATCACCTGCTCTATTTAAGCCAATATTTTTAGAACCTTGAGGTTGGCGCGCCAGTTGCGATGTTCAAGATGTGACTGTCAGTCTTGTGTGCATATTTTGGAGCTGTTGATGAAGATTCTCGCTAAAATTTTTTATCTAATTGCATTCGCGTCTCTTAATCCTGCTTGCTCCGGAAATTCAGATTCAAATTCAAACTTGAAGATAGTGAATGGGTCCGAAGTCCTCTCACATCAAAATTTCGATGCAATCGGCGCAACAGTAGGAATACTGAGTAGTTCGCGAGAAATGATCTGCAGCGGAACTTTGATCCATAGCCGCGTTGTGCTAACAGCAGCCCACTGTATTATGTCCTATATGCCCCCTGCTTATGTGAGTCCAAATATAGATTTAATTGGCGTAAGTTCTGCGGAAACTATCGAAGTGGAAAGTTTTGCCGTAAGTCCAGACTTTAACTCAAGTTCAATGGATTACGACTTTGCTTATCTTGTTTTGAAAAATGATTCTAACGCGGAACCAGTGCCTATAGTTTCAAATATCGAAAGAGATCTCCTGTTGAAAAATGGAGAAAATATTTTGCTTGTTGGGTACGGCAAAACTCAGCTTGGAAAAAATGACCATGGAATCAAGCGTAAGGCAGCAACAAAAGTTGAAAACGTATTAAATTATCAGTTCAATACTATGTCGACTAACACAGATACGTGTAAAGGCGATAGTGGAGGCCCTGCTTTCGGGATGAATTCAAAAGGTGAATGGAGAGTAGTTGGCGTCACTTCTTGGGGGCATGGTTGTGGCAATGGTGGATTCTATGGTCATGCAATATTAGCTAAATGTTGGATTAAAAAGAGCACAAATTTTGATGTTGATGCAGCAAATGATTGTAATATTCAAACGAACGTCGACGCAAGTGGTGCACCAACACAGATTGGTCTTTCAGCTATTGAGTTCTTTGATGAGTTCGACCGTCCTGAATCCGACATTGGAAATAGTTGGCTTGCATCTAAATCGTTGATCCAATCAATGGGGAGAATTGAATCGGCTTTCCTAGGGGAATACGTCGCATATAATCAGAACATTTCGGGGCACAGTGAATTTGCCCATCATATTGAAGCTGAAATAGACCTAGCCAATGATCCGGGAGATTCGGTGGGATTGGTCACTAAATACGGCGGTGGTGATGATTTCATCCTGGCAGAAGTTACAGTCGTTACGGGAAATCGAATTTTTTTAGTTCTTTCCGATCAAAACGGATCGATTTTAGGAAAGAAGGAAATTTCAATTGCTAGGGGTTTATTGAGTATGACGGTGATTGGATCAGATATTCGCGTATTCTTCGAGGGCAAGTTACTCTTAACTTATTCGTCTAATCGGCATCAAAAAGGTGAAATCGGATTCAGAATTGCAAATCATGGTTCAGAGAGACATAGTCCTTGGATTAAAAACTTCCGATTTAAAAGCTTAGGGAATTGACGTTTCTTTCTAGGTGTTCTGCGAACTCTTGAATTTGTTCAATCAATCGCCCATCAATTCCCCTCGGTACTAAGAGGGGAATTTTTTGTTCAATGTTTGTCACATGCAAAGGGGACGCTTGTGTCAATGTCATTCGGTTAACTCGTAGACTTAGATCTGCGGCCCTTTGACCGTCTTTTAAATAGTTTTTCAGCTGCGCCAGCGCAGGATCAAACAGAATATTTTTTCAAAAGATCTTGACACCTTTTTTGCGTCGCAGCATCGCATCACAAGCGGAGAATCCTGATCTTCACCGAAAAAATTTGTTCTCAATAAATCAGACACGCTGGAATAGAGATCTACGCCTCTATACTTGAATCCTGTTTATTTCTACAACTCCAGAAATTTATGTAGAAAAAAAGCCGTGTTATGGTCTTTCTGCCTTAACTAAAGCACGGGAGTTCGCAGCATGGAAAACAAAACAGCAGTTAAAGACTTGATCAACGAAGCAATCGACCTGCACAAATTGGAACGATCAATAACTTTGCAATCAACCTTACTCGTCGCACGTCTGGAAGATATGCGGGCTTCTCTTCTGTGTGGACTATCTACGACTGATTTTGCCCACAAGATTGGCTTAAGTTTGGACCAATACTGGAAACGT
>CAMAXT010000105.1 GCA_945862295.1 Pseudobacteriovorax antillogorgiicola | reverse complement strand
ATGATGTGGCAACCTCATTTTTCTATTGCTGTTATCGGCAGTCCTAAAATAACGCGTCAAAACCGGTGGTCAAATACAGCTCGGGACTTTTGCCGAGCACTTGACCTGCACCCAGGCCAAGATTAAAACGCACACCTTTATTTTCTAGCTGTAAGTCGACGGTGTAACCATGGGCTCTCGTAAGTTTGTCCCAGTCATTACTTGGCGCTGCACCGTTCCATGCGCCACCGTAATTAAAAAATGCGGTGAAATCTAGGCGTTCTAGATAGAGGATCCATAGCAATTTATCGAATTCTCGGATGATAGGAAACGTCCAGTTGGCTTTCGCTCTTGCTTGTGTATCGCCAAATGCCGGTGAAAATAGGCCAGAACCATCACCGGTGATCGGGAAACTATTTTGGTTAAATCCACCGCCGGATCCGGGGATATAAGTTTTTAGGGGGCGGTAGACTTCTTTTAACTCCCTCTTTTTTTTGCCGCGAGTTCGACTTCCTTCTAATCCGAGTGAGAATTTGGAGGCGAGAAATCCGGTGCTTAGTCCGAGGCTGGTTGAACCACCAATTTGGTTGTAGTCAAAGTTTTCGTTCAGTGCTTCTGGGGCTATGCGGCCAGAGATATTGTTACTCCAACCATATCGGCCAAATGTATGGAACAGTGCAAAGTCTGCGGCGGGCTCAGCTAAGAATCCCTTTCGAACCCCAAAAGGACCAATATATGGTTTAAGGTGAGTGTATTTAATTCCTGTTCCAAGAGAAGCGCTACCACCGAGTGCCTTGAACCCCCATTCGCTTTCTAAACGCGCTCCTTTTTCGTCATTGTAGCCATTGACGATTTCTTTCGTCACTCTGTTCTGGAAACGGCCGGTGTTGGTTTGTTGGCGAAAAGCCGTAAGGGAAATCGTCGGTCGAAAACGCGTCGTTGTTAGCGAAACGTCCTGGTAAGGAAAGCGACTTTCGGTACCGTAGAGCAACGTGGCACGAACCGTTTCATTCTGCAGATGATCCATCAAAGGGACGGTAACAATGCCAATCTGTGAGCCAAGAGCATCGTCAGCTCCAATCCAAGGGAAAAGAAAAAGTGGACGCTGTCGCCATTTGCTTGGACTTGAAGAGGTTTCTGATCCAGTTAATGGTTGCGTGTCTTCGTTCAAAGGCTTGGCGGCGGCGAGCTTTTCGAGTTCGGCAGGGGTGGTTCCGGTTGTGTCCTGCACCCAAAAATCTGTTTTAGTAAAAGCTGTTTTTAGATCCGACTGAGGATTGGTTCGAACAGCGTATTGAATCGGAGAGCTTGTGGGCACGTAGGGCGTGCACGGGTTGGTGTTTAGCTCTTTGTTGGAGAATTTTTTAACGTATATCGACGAGCCACCATATAAGCCTAGGACAAGTGAACCATCATTTAATCCTAGGGCGTTCATGACGTGATCACGCAAAGGTAAAACACCCGTGCAACTAAAGTCATTTGCGAGTTTGCGCACGACTCGGCCGTTGTGTTCGGCTGTAAGAAGCCAAACATCGTCGCCAGTAAAAGCTACTGACATGAGACCGATTTCAGTCTTGAAAACGCTTTTACGCAAAACATTCTTAGTCGTATCTAGAATGTGAATTTCTGAATAGGTCCCTGACAGCTTTTCAGTCGACTGACTGATCCATAGTTCTTTCAACGCAGAACTTGCAAAGCGCTCGCCAAGGAACCGGACTTTGGTTGGATTTTTAACTTCCATATGACAGATAACTTTTGGCATGTCGGAAAAAGTAGAGCTGCAGATCCGCGTCTTAGATTGTGCGAATTCTGTCCAGTAAAGGCGTGTTGCTGAGCTCGTTAAACCAGAGACGATAGCATCTCGTTTGATGATAATGGTTCTTGGATTCTTTTGTAGAAACCGCACCCTGATATGGCTTGCTTCTCCTGCGTGCTTATCTTCATAACGAACACCTGCTTGCAACTCTGCTGTGTTGACTCTTGAAAAACTGGCATAGTCATCGCTGATAACTCGTTCTTTTTGCAGAGCCTCGGCCCAACCAGTATCTTTATTAAAATTTACCGACACCTCTTGCAGAGCGCTGTCGACACGGTTTAGATGAAGGATCTTTTGACCGTTAGATTTCATGCCATAAACTGAAGAGAAGGCTCTTTTCTCGGCTTTACTTCCGACATAAAATGGATCTGTGTTTTTCGACCAGTGTTGAAGGGCATCTTTTTTGTAGAGCTCGTAAATCTGTTTGCCGTTCAGGGCAACAAAGTTTTCGAGAGTCTTGTCCATCGGTAAAAAGCCATTAAATGGTACGACTGCCCAAGGCCACCACCATGGCTGGGAGTATTTGTAAAAATCTTCCAGCATTTTTGCGAGATTGTTTGGATCGCCTTTCCTGAATACATAGGAAACAAGCGCTCCGGATGTTGCGTATCCACGTTCGGCAAATCCTTCTTTTGAATAGAGACTGTGCAGTCGGGCGTAGGTTGGCCAGTCATTGTTCAGCGCTTGGTAGCGTTCGACACCAGCTACAACATCAGAGCCGACGGACACACTTAGAGCTTCTGCAAGTCCTTCGAGAAACCAGGCTGGCATCCATGGTAGATAAATTAACGCTCCCGCTGGCCCGAGAATATTATCGAGCTTTCGGTACATGGTTGAATGGACGTATTCATGCCATGCAAGTTCTCTCGTACCTTGCCCGAGAGTTTGCAGTTCAATGGCGTCTGCTATGAAGTTCGCAAAGGAAGCGTTTTCAGAGATTGCCGACATGATAACGGGTAGCGGGGTAGAGCGTTTTTCCTGAAACCATCGCTCCATCGGCTTTCTTGCACCTTCGAGGGCGTTCAGCATCATCGCACCTTCTTCTGGCGTGCGCGCATCGTGATAAATATAGAATTGATCTGATTTGATTTCAGAATATTTGACTGGACCCTGATTTTTACCAAATCCTATTGGCAAAGCTTGGGCGTAGAAAGCTGGCAATAATAAACCCATAAGACTACAGAGCGGCAGAAACTTATGGGTAAAACGCACGTGCTGCCTCCAGGTCTTCATTTGTATCGATACCGCGACTTGCTGCTTTTGCGGGATATAAAAGTATAGGCCATCCTTGGTCAATAGCGCGAAGCTGTTCTAGCATTTCGGATGTTTCTAACTTGGATGGAGGCAGCTTAACGAATTCTGCAATGGCGCTGCGTTTAAAAGCGTAGACACCAATGTGATGGAGAAAGCTCTCGGGCAGGTGTTCATTTTTTTTGTCATCACGGACATAGGGAAGAGCTAGCCGGGAAAAATAGATTGCCTGCCCAAGGCCGTTCATCAGGACTTTTACGACATTTGGATCTTTCGCCATGTTCATGTTGGTGTTTTTGTGAAACAGCGTGGCCATGGGAACATTTTTGCTACCTTCGAGTGCCACCATCAAGCCGATGAGATCGTTGGCATCGACAAAAGGCTCGTCGCCTTGAACGTTAAGAATAAAGTCTCTATTGCTACTGGCCGCAACTTCAGCACAACGATCGGTACCACTTTGATGGTCCTTTTTCGTCATGATGGCAACAGCACCTGCCTTCTGACACTCTTTGATGACGGCCTCGTCGTCAGCAGCTACGACGAGGCTAGCACCTTTTTCCTGTAATTTTTTCAAATTTTCGACGACCCGCACGATCATTGGTTTGCCACCAAGATCAGCGAGCGGCTTGTTTGGTAGTCGTTGCGAACTCATGCGCGCTGGGACAACAATGAGCCAATTGCTTAAAGAAGTGACATTCATCGACAGCTGCCTTTAGGAAGATCGTTTTTTCGATATCTGGTTGATAAACTTGCCAGGTTTTTAGGTCGTTGCTAACATAATAATATAAATTAAAAGAGGATTAAATTTTTAAAACCTTGTTCTGGTCGCTGCCCCGCTATTCGACGCCGAAGGAGCTGCTCCGTGGTACAATCTGCGAAAAACTACAATGATGAAGTGATTAACTTCTACGACGAACAACTCGTGCCAAGAGCGGACATGGTATACCGTTTTGCGTTTGCCGCCTCTCTCAACCTCGATGCTGCCTCACGCCTTGTGCGTCAGACATTTGAGGAGGTTGCGAAAGAAGCTCAGCGCCTCGAAGGCGGCGGCACGATCAACCTAGACAGCGAGTTGCTTGGTATCTGTTGGCGCCTTTATAAAAAGGGCGGAACCAAGGATTCTAACCAATCGAAGTCACAAATTGTTAAGGTTCTAAAGGACCTTTCGGTTGAAGAACGCGTGATTCTTGTTGGTACTGATGTCCTCGGTATCGCTCCGAACGATATGATGAAGATTGTTAATGTTGAAGGCGTTTCGTTTCGTCGCAACCTAGCGAAAGCTCGTGGTACGTTACTTGGAAGTTCTTTCGAAATATAATGTTTCACTTCCAGTAAGTATTTTAAGAGTACCTGTCGCGGATTTTGAGGAAAGAACATGACAATGTCTCCAAATGACCTATCAGATAGCGAACTGTTAAATGGTTACCTGGCGGAGTACCTAGACGGTGAGCTGCCAAGTACAATCCGTGACAAGTATAATTCTTTGGTGAAAAATCCGAAGCATGCGCAGGCTCCAGAGCATTTTCAGCAGATGCGCGGCAAGCTGCAGCTCGCGATGCAGACGTACTATTTAAAAGAATCGGATCTCTCAGAACTCAGGTCTATGGTCCAAGATCCCGAAGCGACTGCAACGCAAGAAAATATCAAAATCGAACAATTAGGCCGCAAAGTTGTCGTTAGTAATATCCTTCGACGTGTATCAATCGTTCTGGTTTGTGCCTGCGTCATTGGCTATTTGGTTTGGACCTTCGCGCCGACCCGCGAAGGTGAATTTAAAGCGTTAGAATATCTTGCCTATGAAGCAGTAGCGCTCGAAGAAGACCCGCAAGAGCGTTTAAATCTGCCGAGTTCTGACTTAAAAGAAATCCGCCAATATCTTGTAAACTACCCAGGTTTAGATTTTAAACCATTCGTTCTCCGCAGCATTTCTAATAACTGGGTGCCAGAAGGCGCGACTGTTATTAATTATGAAGTCGCAAAAGTTACCGTTGTTCAATACGGCCACAATGCGACCTCAGAAAAACTGTTT
The DNA here is from genome assembly GCA_945862295.1 of Pseudobacteriovorax antillogorgiicola. Taxonomy (GTDB): domain Bacteria; phylum Bdellovibrionota_B; class Oligoflexia; order Oligoflexales; family CAIYRB01; genus CAMAXT01. The sequence goes on along the minus strand of CAMAXT010000105.1, from coordinate 5,191 downwards.
CACTTTATTTATGCGGGTGACCTGTCTGATCTGCCTCCATCAGCACAAGGTCGCTATAAAGATCTAAATTTTCAAACTTATGCCACCGATCAGCATAATTTTATTGCTTGGGAGCCTTCTCCGGGTGTTGTTTCATTGCTTGTTGGAAAGAGATCAGCGCCCGATTTAGCAGAAATGGCGATTGCCGGTCCGTGATTTGATTTAGGCTGGTAACGCTCATGATCGACCTACAATATAAATATAGCGATGGTGTCTATTATCTTGAGGGCGTTATCGATGAGCATGCGAATTTAAAGACCTATACCATCGCACCCGATCAAGTTATTCGCTGGAATCTGCGCGGCATTACCCTGATTAATAGCCTAGGTATTCGTTTAATGGTGCGGTTTATCAAAGAGCTCGGTGATGCTTCCATCGAGTTTTATGACTGCCCAACGCCGTTTCTTGAGGCCGCTAGCATCATCCCAAGTTTAATAGGCGGTCCTAACAGCGCGCACCGCGTTAAGTCGGTTTATCTTCCGATGCGCTGCAAAGATCACCACCAGTTTAATGCCTCAGTACCTGTTAAAGAAATTTCCTTTGACGACGGTGTTGCGATGCCGATCTTTGACTGCCCAACTTGCAAGATGCCTTTGGATCCAAATTTAGAGCTTGAATTAGAAGATTTACTCAGTTTTTTGAGTGAAGATTCCTGATCGAGATAGATTCAAGAATTTAATCAGGCCTTATTAACTGCTCCTATCTGATTTCCAAGCGTTGTAGTCGCCTAGTTTTTGTCGAAAAATTAGACGATTTAGTGAATTTGTCCCACCTTTGGTCGCATGCCAGCGGAACATCAACGGAATTAAAGTTTGGTAACTATCCGAATTTAAACATAAATATTTATATCGGGCCAAATCACGCCCTGGTCTTCGATTTGCACAACAGCCCTCGTACCCGGCATGCGGGGCAAGCTGTGAAAATGTAATTGAAGCTGTGTTTCTAATCTGACTGTTGAACCGGAATGTGGAGTAAAAATTTATGTTAAGTAACTCAGTTGCCATGCGTATGGCGTCCCTCACAATGTCTTTGATGACCATCGTTTCTTGCGGCAGCGCAAATTTCAAAAACAATGACAAGAAAAAAGGTGCCTCTGATCAAGAGCAACTAGCTGCTCACTCAAATGACGAAGGCTGTTTAAGCCTAGGTGGACCAAACAATCCTGGTCAGCAATCTACTGCTTATGACAAAGGTGGAAATGACGATGTAGTCATTGTTAACCCGCCGAAAAAAGGTGAAGAACCACCACCGCCTCCTCCAGGAAAAGGTGGTTACAATCCTCCTCCAAGCCAAGGCCAACCATGCACATCGCCAAGTCAGCAACCGCCTTGCCAAACTAACTGTGGAAAAGATGACGGTTACCGTCCTATCGATACAGATGATGACATCGTTATTGTTAAACCGTTCCCAACCCAACGTCCAATCGACAACGATAATGACTGCGGTAGCAAAGGCAAATACTGCGACAACGGCGGACCAGGCCAATGGCCGACCCAAACCGTTAAAGGTGGAAAATATGACCGTAGCCGTGCTGAAGGCTGTATGACAGCATTTCGTAACGCTGGGTACGATACTCGCGGCCAATGGCATATCGACGCTCGTGAAGTCAAAAATGTAAACGTCTTATCGCAAGACTCGATCACTGATTTCGGAACAGCACACACTTTAGTTATGATCAAAAGTGTTGGCGTTCTTGGTACCACCCATTTCGAACTATTAAATCCAAATGCTCTTTACTGCATCGAAAATGTTTCTGTACTTGAACAAGTTCTCGTATCAAGCTGCTACTCAGGCAATGTTGTTTGGGGCAAAGATGTAAACGTTCTTTCTTCTGTTAAGACTCGTCCGATCGATTGCAGATAAGTTCCAGTTTCTAGCCACTCCGCCCATACGGGCATTCCGGATACTTTCACATCTTGAACGGGGCACTTTGGTTTTACCGAAGTGCCCTTTCTGATTTTTTCCCGCCGAAGCTTCACCACAAGATATTTAAACTAAGGAATTTATTAACTTATTCAGTCTTCGCACGAATAGGTTTTTGTCGTCTTGCGCAAAAATGTCCTGTATATTCAAGGTGTTTTCCGATATGACTTTGAGACTAACATCAACCGAGCAACCGAAGGTGGCTATGGATTTTTTAGAATACCTGCGCGGCGAGATAGCGACTGTCAAAGAGCAAGGCCTGTTTAAATCAGAGCGGGTGATTACCTCAAGACAAGGTCCAACTATCGAGTCAGGCGGCAAGAACGTCATCAACCTTTGCGCGAATAATTACCTTGGCCTTTCCGGTGACCAACGCCTTACTGATGCTGCCTGTGCGGCAGCTCAAACCTACGGTTTTGGCATGTCTTCCGTTCGTTTTATCTGTGGAACGCAGGACGTTCATAAAAATCTCGAAGGCCGGATCTCACAGTTTCTTAAGACTGAAGACACCATTCTATATGGTTCCTGCTTCGATGCGAACGGCGGCCTGTTTGAAACACTGCTTTCGGAAGAAGACGCGATCATTAGCGATGAGCTAAATCACGCCAGTATTATCGACGGCATTAGACTCTGCAAAGCTAAGCGTTTTCGTTACAAAAATAACGATATGCAAGATCTCGAGCGTTGCCTGAAAGAAGCTGCTGGTTGCCGCTATAAAATGGTTGCAACAGACGGCGTCTTCTCGATGGACGGCACTTTGGCGAATCTACCAGCGATCACAAAACTAGCTGGTGCCTATAAAGCGATGGTGATGGTTGATGACTCGCACGCTGTTGGTTTTATGGGAGCAAATGGCCGGGGAACGCCTGAGCATTTTGGTGTCATGGACAAAGTAGACATTATCACGGGGACTCTTGGCAAAGCGCTTGGTGGTGCTTCGGGCGGCTACACCTCAGGTCGGAAAGAGATCGTCGAGTGGTTGCGTCAGCGTTCGCGCCCCTACCTCTTTTCGAATACACTTGCCCCGATCATCACCGCTGCCTCTCTTAAAGTACTAGATCTTTTAGAAGGCGGCTCAGCGCTTAGAGAGAAGCTGTTTGAAAATGCGCGATATTTCCGCGGAGACATGGCAAAACTGGGCTTTAAACTTATTCCTGGAGAGCATCCGATTATACCCGTTATGATCGGTGACGCCGTACAGGCAAAAGCTTTGGCTGAGGCCTTGATCGCAGAAGGACTCTACGTCGTTAGTTTCTCTTTCCCAGTGGTGCCACGCGGCATGGCTCGGATAAGAACCCAGATGTCTGCAGCGCATAGCCGGGCAGACTTGGAAAAAAGTGTGGCAGCATTCGCGAAAGCTGGTCGCAAACTAGGTATTATTTCCTAAATTAGGAGTTGGGCGTTTTTATGAGTACCTCTACGGGCAAGATGAAATGTTTGATGAAGAAAAAGCGCGATGTAGGTCTCTGGATGGACGAAGCGCCCATTCCGGTTCCAGGTCCAAACGATGTACTCATTAAAATAAAAAAGACCGCGGTCTGCGGTACCGATCTTCATATTTATAACTGGGACGAATGGTCTCAAAAAACAGTGCCGGTCCCTATGATCACCGGGCATGAGTTTTTCGGATTGATTCACCAGGTTGGTTCCGCTGTTAAAGACTATAAGGTCGGTGACAGAGTCAGCGGTGAAGGCCATTTGACTTGTGATAATTGCCGCAACTGCCGCGCAGGTAAACGCCACCTTTGCCGCAACACGATCGGTGTCGGGGTGACGAGGCAAGGCTGCTTTGCTGAGTACCTTTGCATACCGGCAACTAACGCCTTCAAAATCCCAGAAGCGATTTCTGACGACGTCGCTTCAATGTTTGATCCATACGGCAACGCCGTTCACACGGCTCTGTCGTTTGACTTGGTTGGTGAAGACGTATTAATCACCGGCGCAGGACCGATTGGTATCATGGCGGTGGCGATTGCAAAACACGTCGGTGCGCGCCACGTCGTCATCACCGATGTCAACGACTACCGTCTTGAACTTGCAAAATCTTTAGGTGCGACGCGGGCTGTAAACGCTGCAAAAGAAAATCTCTCTGATGTTATGCGCGAACTGAATATGACGGAAGGTTTCGACGTCGGCCTTGAGATGTCTGGCAACGCCTCTGCATTTCAAAGCATGCTGAAATCGATGAATCACGGCGGCAAGGTCGCCATCCTCGGTATTTTTCCGAAAGAGGTTGCGATCGATTGGAGCCAGGTAATTTTTAAAGGATTATTCCTGAAAGGCATCTACGGCCGCGAGATGTACGAAACCTGGTATAAAATGACAGCCATGCTCCAAAGTGGGCTAAAAATTGATAAGGTTATTACCCACAGATTTGGCGTCGATGACTTTGAAAAAGCGTTTACCGCCATGAATGAGGGTAAAGCCGCGAAAGTTGTCTTAGATTGGACCAAATAAGGATTTGCTATGAGTGATGCAGCGAAGTACTGGGATAAATTTTACAAAGAAAAGCCGTTCCGTGCGGGTAAGGGTCCCAACGAATTTTTGGCAAATATGCTGCCGCGGCTGTCAAAAGGCAAAGCATTAGATATTGGCATGGGCGAGGGTAACAACGCTGTTTACCTAGCCTCGAAAGGATTTCAAGTTAAGGGTTTTGATATCTCACCAGTAGCACTCGAACACGCGCAGAAGCTGGCGAAAGAAACCGGCGTACAAATCGACGCCAACCGCGCCGATCTCGATCTAACTGTCCTCGGCATGATGGACTACGATACGATCATCATGACTAACTTTCGTCCCTCTGTGACGCGCTACTACTCAGAGATTATCCGTAGCTTAAAACAGGGTGGCACGCTGCTCATTGAAGCGCCCACGGTCGAAGAGCTGAAAGAACTTATTCCGGATAATGAAAATTTTCGTAATATTTATTTTCGCTCGAACGAAGTCCTGAATGAGCTGCGAATCCTGCGTATTCTTTTCTACCAAGAATCCGAAGTTGATGGCCGCCACATCGTGCAGTGCTTTGCCCAGCGTCCGCTCGATAAGGACGCGGTTAAGTACAATCTTTTTGATATGCACAGTAAGCAGAAAAAAGACACCGAGCCGACTCAGGCGATGAAGATGGCTGAAGCTTTTTTTAAAAAGAAAGACTGAGGAAGATGGAAGATGGGGTCTGTCATTTGCCTGTCCCCGCTGCGGGGACAGGCAAATGACAGACCCCATCTTCCAA
>CAMAXT010000104.1 GCA_945862295.1 Pseudobacteriovorax antillogorgiicola | reverse complement strand
ATGGCTTAAAAGTAATGATTGGCAGGATGCAAGACGGCACGATCAATCAGATCGCCCGAGACACCAGAGAGCCCTCGCCATTTTCTTATCAGTTACTCAATGCCTATCCTTACGCATTTCTTGATGACGCGCCTTTAGAAGAGCGACGTGCGCGGGCTGTGGCGACGCGCAGCAGTCTTTCGATCGACTCAATGAATGATCTTTGCACCCTTGACGATGGTGCCGCAGCGACAGTCGCCAGTGATGCCTGGCCTGATGCGCGCAACGAAGATGAATTACATGACGCCCTTATGAGTATGACGATCATGCCGGCAGATCATGAACGGATCACCTCCCATTGGCACATTATGTTTGCTGGACTTTGTGCAAAAGGTCGGGCAGCGACACTAACGACGACTGATGGCAAAGCACTTTGGTTTGCTGCTGAACAATTCGCCATACTCACGGCCGCCTATCCAAAAGTTTTCGAAATCAAGCCAAGTCTAGATATTCCGTCTCATCTTAGAAAAGACGTTACTACCGAAGATGCACGATCCTATATTCTCAAAGCCTATATCAGCCACATGGGCATCATCACCGCCGCCCAATTAGCGACAGACACAGGTTTACCACAGCACATCATCGACCTCACTCTGCCAGTCATTGAAACCCGCGGTGCAATCATGCGAGGTCACTACCTGTCTCGCGACCACCAGCAATGGTGTGACCGTAGGCTTCTTGCCCGCATCCACCGCCTGACTCTTGACGGGCTACGCCGGCAAATTAAGCCAGTGGCGCCACATGAATTCGTGCATTTCCTCACCCACTGGCAGCACTTAGTCAAAGATACGAGATTAAATGGACGCGAAGGTCTAGTTGAAATTGTTGATATGCTTCAAGGGTACGATGCGGCAGCGGGCGCATGGGAAAGTGAGATTCTCCCGGCGCGCATGCTGACCTACCTACCATCTTGGATCGACGAGCTATCACACGGCGGCGTCGTTACTTGGGGGCGGTTACGGACACCTGAAAAAACGGAAGACACGCTCTCAAGTACCGGCATGACCAAGAGCGCACCAATCGCTCTGATGATCAGAGACGATATCGGTTGGCTATTGCCTCCCGATCGTCCTGATGCAAAACCCTTTATGCGCGGCAATGCCCAGAGGGCTTATGAAGCCATTGTGAGTAAGGGTGCCATGTTTCTCACTGAGCTAAAGCTACGCACCAATCTTCCAGAATCCCATATCGAAGAAGCCCTCGGTGAACTGGCCCATCTTGGACTCTTACATGCTGACGGCTTTGGAGCAATCAGACCCTATATCACTAAACAACGGCATAAAACCCCGGCCTTTCGTGGCCTCTCGCGAAAATTTACCATGCGGCCATCCATCACTGAAGGAAGTGGCCGGTGGTCACTTTTCCCACCACAGGTGCAGACCCTACCAAGGGAAGCCGCTCTTGACGAATGGGCCCGTCTGTTACTGAAGCGCTACGGGATTATTTTTAAAGACATTCTGAAGAGGGAGTCTGCAGCACCATCGTTCTATGAACTAACTCCAGTACTCAGGCTGATGGAAGCTCGTGGCGAGATACGCGGTGGGCGGTTTGTTGCCGGAGCTTTTGGTGAACAGTTTGCACTGCCGGAAGCAGTCGATAAAATGCGTGATCTTAGAAACAAAGAATCGGGCGACGACTGGTGTATCATCTCTGCGGCCGATCCTTTGAATCTTTCAGGTATTATTACTAGCGGCGAAAAGATTCCGGCAAATCGCCAAACGGTCATCGCTTTGTGTGATGGCAAGGTCGCAGCGTTGCGCGAAAATAACGTCACAAATTTCATGACTGCATTGACGTCTCAGAAGCAGATCGACATCGAGCGCGCCATGACACTCAACGGTGTCTTTCGTAATCGGTTGCAACAGAATGCCCAAGAACAGGTTTGATGAGTGTCTTCCTGGAATGACTCGTCTAAAACGCGGTAGAACGCGGGAAAACGGTCATGTCCGAATTCCGCTAGTTGCCCCGCTCTGATTCAGCTATAGATAGCCCATGGACATTTCTGACCGCCAACTTCTTTATAAAATCGTCTGCGCCCGGGATTAGCGCTACGACGGCAGATTTTACTGCGGAGTCCGCACCACCCGAATCTACTGCCGCCCCATATGTCCAGCACGACCAAAACTTGAAAACATGAATTTCTACCGCAGTGCGACGGAAGCTGAAAACAATGGGATTTGCTGGTGGTATAAAAACAAAACAAATGCTCTTAGAACTCGAGGGAGCATTATAAAAAAAGAGGACACTGCTCTTCTTTAGGATCTGCGCAAACTTGTCCGCATTGGGATCGGATGACAGCCGATGAACCCTAACCTAATACCGGGAAACATGGTTTTTGACAGCCAGATCAGAACAGGAATATGCAATCCTCCTATCAGTTGCATCGGGGTGTCGTGCGGAACGAAGGGGATCTGCCAACCGCCGAAAAAAAGCGTCGAGCGCTTCATATTACGGAAGTTGTGATTTCTGATGCGGCACCAGCACCGACTTTGGTTCTTCCGAAAATGAAACTTCAATGTTATACTTTTAAAATAACGATTTTTTTCAAGTTAGGCCTATGAAAAAAAATAGAGACCGAATCATTAACCTACCAGATTTACTAAATAAAAAGTCATTTTTTCTCTTCGGACCGCGCGCTACTGGTAAAAGTACCTTAATCCGGACCCAACTAGCTCCCTTAGGCGCAGTTGTCATCGACCTTTTAGGGATTCGCACCTTCCGGGAGTTTCTATCTCGGCCTGAGCAATTAGAAGAATATGTCGATGCACAGACGACAGCAGAAAACCCAATCGTAGTAATTGATGAGATTCAAAAAATCCCGGAGCTATTAAACGAAGTCCACAGGCTAATTGAAAATCGAGATTGGCGATTTCTATTGACCGGAAGCAGTGCTCGTAGCCTTCGTTCGAAGGGGGTTAACTTGTTAGCCGGGCGAGCGTGGACCGCAGAACTTTTCCCATTGACGCAACCTGAGCTCGGCGATGCCAACTTGGAAAAGCGCTTGAGATTTGGCACGCTACCCGCCGTGTATGATTCAAAATATCCAGTGGAAGATCTCGATGCCTATGTGGCAACCTACCTGAAAGAAGAAATTCTTGCGGAGGGCGTCGCTAGAAATCTGGGTGCCTTTTCTGACTTTCTTAAAGTAGCGGGACTAACTCAATCGAAAGTCATGAATATGAACAAGCTTTCGCAAGAGCTTGGAATTTCGCAGCCAACAGTACGCTCCTACTACCAGATCCTACAGGATACATTTCTCGGAACTTTATTGCCACCATGGGAGTATTCAAAAAAGCGCAAATCAATCGCCCATGCAAAATTTTATCTTTTTGACCTTGGCGTTATGCATTCTATGACGGGTACTAATTTTTTGGACAGAAACTCTTCGCAATATGGCGATGCGTTTGAGAGTTATATGATCTTAGAAGTAAGGGCGTATATCAGTTATAGGAGAATTAGAGAACAGCTTTATTTTTGGCGTTCAACAAAAGGCGACGAAGTCGATCTGATTGTTGGAAAAAAAATTGCCTTTGAATTTAAAGCGACCAGAAAAGTGCAGAAGGCCGACCTTGATGGGCTCAAAAAACTGGCAGAAGAAGGCATAGTTTCCTCATTACTTATAGTTTCTGAGGATAAATTTGAAACCATAGATCAAGGAATCCGCCGCATACATTGGCAAACATTTTTGTCTCAACTATGGTCTGACAGCTTATTACTCGGACCTTAGAGAGTTAATCACTTACAGCTTTTCAGCCTTAAAAGCCGGTACAATTCCGCTGCGCGAGCCACCGGGTCATCGGCGCATCTGGGCACCTGACAGGATTTGCTGGCGGTTTAAAAACAAAGCAAATGCTCTTAGAACTCGAGGGAGCATTATAAAAAAAGAGGCCAGCATGGTCACTTCAAGAAGGAGTTAGCTTGCTGAGAGCAATCCGCAATAGCGGCAGTGCTTTAGATAACTCGTCCATATTCATCGCGGCAAATCCTAGTCGCACATGCGTCGATTCTTTACCACGAAAGCGGAACTCTGATTCTGGCGAAATAAGGACACTGCTCCTTTTTAAAATCTGCGCAAACTTGTCTGCATTACGATTGATGTTCACCCAGAATGACAAGCCCCCATTCGGTTGCTCAAAAGAGATCGCCAATTCTTCTTTCCAAGCAGACAAGGTGTCAATGATGAGGCGGTAGCGTTCGTCGTATATCCGACGCATTCTCCGCAAGTGTTTTTCAAAATCACCGTTCCTAATCCATGCCGCAATAGCAATCTGACTGAGGCAATCATTCTGTCGGCTAATGAGCGCTTTTTGCTCCCTAAGTGCCGCGAGAAACATCGGATGACAGGCGATGAACCCTAGCCGAATACCGGGAAACATAGTCTTTGACAGCGAGGTCAGATAAAAGGCGTTGTTTGAACTACAAGCGATAGGCTTTGGTGGAATCTTAGTGTAATGAAAATCGTAGTCGTAATCGTCTTCAAGGATGGCAAATTTATATGTGCTGGACAATTGTTTGAGATGCTCTCGCCGCCTTTGTGACAGCGTAATCGTGGTTGGATATTGATGAAGCGGCGTCAGATAAACGAGCTTGATCTTCTGTTTTCCCAGCACAGATTCGAGCTGCGCGGTTTGCATGCCTTCGTTGTCGACACCAACAAAGTAAACTTTCACTCCCAGCGAGACAAAAACACGCCTGACAGGCGGATAGCCGATGGCCTCCATGACAACCGCGTCGCCAGGTTTTAGCAACATCTTGGCTATAAGATAGATCGCCTCTTGGGTGCCATTGGTAACTACAACACTTTTTTGCTCCATGCCGCGACTAGTCTTCAGATAACGAGTAATCGCCTCAAGTAGAGGTGGGATGCCAATGGGATCACCGTAACCGAAGTCAGTTAGCGCTGCAGAGTGGATCTACATCCTATCAACGAGTAATTCCAGCCAACTCAGATCTAGTGATAGCGGAGTGTCTAGCGCAGACGTTAGTTCAGCACGAATTCTAACTTTCATAGCGAAAGTTCCGCGAATAGGAACTGCATCCTGTGCTTTTTTTCCCCGTTCGTTTCAGTTTTCATCATGGATTTGATGATTTTTTGCAGCGATTTTGTATCAATCTGCTCCTTTTGCTGTTTGGCGTAATGTAGCATAGCCAGACAGTCATCCAGGTCAGAAGGAGTCAAACGGGCTAATTTTAGCTTTATAAACAGACCCGTATTGGGTCTGAGTATCCGACCCAGTTTACCTGCTTGCACCAAAACAAGAGAACTCTGCCAGTCAGGGATTTTGTAAAGAAAATAGCTCGCAGCCTGGTTGATCGCTTCCACCGGCAGACCTATTTCTGTCGCGACGTCCATCAAAGTCAATGTATCTTTCTGGGTGGCAGAGTCGGGCCCCGCAACGTCGATATCGGTCGTCACGCGCACGTCGATGTTTAGTAATTGAAGCACCGATCCGCCGATGATAATCCAGTCGCCGGAAAGGCGATTTACGGCCTTCTTTATGAACTCCATTAGCAGTTTATTATCGATTTTTTTCATGTCTCAGCTTTATAAATACTTTGCAATTTCAGCGGTAGCGATTCGCTTCAACTTCAATATTCTTGGTTCACTAAACTTGCTATTTAACCGTTTCATCGTCGCTCTGGAAAACCATCGGTCCGCCAAGCTTGGGTAATGGATTTTGAGAGCGAGAACAAATCCGGCAATCGCCGACTCTTCTCGTTCCGTCAACGGTTGGCCAAGCGCTTTTCGTATTTCTCGCGGAATGGCTTCCTTGTTCGGCACGCCATCGAGTTTTCCCAATATGGAGAGTGGTACGCCCGCTGCGATTAGCAGTGGCCAATTGATGGGCTCGGGTTCCAATTTTAGGCTGAGTCCGAGATAGTGCCCTAGAGCGACGATCGTAGAAAGTGAGGGATTAGCCCGATCTCGTTCAATACTTTGCAAAGTGGCGAGACTGACACCTGAACCGGAGGCGAGCTGGAGTTGACTGAGCATTGCCTGCTTTCTACTTTCGCGAATTTTCGAGCCTACAGACATAAATAATGCCCTCAATATATTAAGACTAATATAGTCTCGGTTTTTACGCAAAACACTTGAGTTGAATGGTGCATTTTACGACTTTTATCATTAGTAATAGCAGGTTAACACTTTTGACTCGTGTCCGTTCCGTACGAGTAAGATCACATGTCAATGAAATCCCCGCAGGACAAGTACCAGTCCATGGTTTTCTCGAAGGATCATCACCCTTTAGAGATAGCTAGAGAATAAATCATAACCTCTTCCAAACCTCCCGCAGTTTGGTGTTAGCACCAAAAGTAATATCTGCTTTGCAACGTAAATGTTTCAGCTTAATATTTTGAAGATTCCAACAGACATTTTTGCTTTAACCGGGGGGTTATTATGATCTTGCGTCCTTACGCAAACGCGCTCTTTAGCATGAGCATTTTTTTTGGTCTATCATTTACAGCGTCCGCTTCTGACGCAAAACTCGGCGAAAATCTACGAGCGCACCTAGCGGACAAAGCAGTCAAACAAGCTGACATCATGATCTATCTTTCTAGCCAAGCAGATTTATCAGGTGCGAAAAACCTAAAATCAAAGGCGGAAAAAGGTCGTTTTGTTGTCAACGCTTTGCGTGACACAGCCAAAACATCTCAGAAAAGCATTCTGAGTAAACTTAGCAAAGCTGGCCTTTCCTATGACAGCTACTACCTCGGTAACATCATCGTTGCCTTTGACGCACCTGTGCAATTAATTGAAGAACTCAGTGCTGACAAAGATGTCGCGCGTATTCTGCACAACCCGGTCGTTAGTGTCATACCTGAAATATCAAAAGAGCAGCTCACTTCCGAAGAATTTTTAGGCACCGGCGACAACATTATATCAACTGGCGCCAGCAAAGTTTGGACCGAGCTTTCTAACAAGGGTGAAGGCATCGTTGTTGCAGGCCAAGACACTGGCATCGACTGGGATCACCCAGCTCTAATACGCAATTACCGCGGAAAAACCGCTAATGGTGTCGATCACAACTTCAACTGGCACGATGCAATTAGAGCACCGGTTGCTGGTGGTACTAACACCTGCGGTTACGCATCAACCCAGCCGTGTGATGACCACGGTCACGGTACGCACACAATCGGAACGTCGGTCGGTGATGACGGCGCAACCAACCAAATCGGTATGGCACCTGGCGCGACTTGGATTGGCTGCCGCAACATGGACAATGGTCTTGGCCGCCCAAGCACCTACCTTGAATGCTTCCAGTACTTCCTTGCACCTTGGGCTTACGGTGCAGACCCAGCAAGCGGTGATGCAGAGAAAGCTCCAGACGTCATCAATAACTCTTGGGGCTGTCCTACGAGTGAAGGCTGCAATGGCACCGAATTTATTGGTGTGATCAACTCCCTCAATGCTGCTGGCATCCTAACCGTTGCCGCTGCCGGCAATGACGGTTCATCATGCAGCACAATCAAAGATGCGCCCGCGCACCATACAGCTGAAGTTCTAACAGTCGGTGCTCATGATCACCGTTCTGGAAACATCGCCAGCTTCTCTAGCCGCGGACCGTCTAAATTTGATGGTCTTACAAGCCCTGACTTTACAGCACCGGGCGTCAGCGTCCGTTCATCGATTCCAGGCGGCGGCTACGCAAGTGCTATGTGGAGTGGGACGTCCATGGCATCACCGCATGTAGCTGGCGCCGTAGCATTACTCTGGTCAGCGGTACCGGCTTTGAAGGGCGACATCACTGGAACAGTGAATCTATTTAAAGCGACTGCAACTGGTAAAACGTCAACGCAAAACTGCGGCGGCGTCAGCGGCCAAACTATTCCAAACAACACGTTCGGACACGGTCTACTAGATGTTTATAAAGCAGTGACGCAAAGATAATTTTTCGCAGGTTCTTCTTAGATATTGGTCTAGGAAGAACCTTTTAAACTTGAGATGCTGAGTAGTAAAAAAACCAATTTTTTAGAGCAACACTCCCTTTCTTCTTCCTTGCTAAGCCTCCTTATCTTTTGCCTGCAGTAGTTCAATTCCAGACGTAGAGAGCAAAAAGAAATCAAGCACTGTCGCTACCACTGAAAAAGACGGCGTTGTAACGGCTGAGATCGACGCGAATGCTACCAGCGATCAAAAAGTAGTCGCGAGCAGCACGTCAGAAATCGCTGATGCCTCTGTTTCCTTCCCTCCTGGTTCACTTGCAATCAATACATCAATCGCCCTCGGTGAAGCTACCGATAGCAGCACCGCACTCACTACCGAACTCGGTCTAGCTGCAGCGGTTGTGAAAGCAGCAGCACCTGTATACATCGGTGCCGCCACCGGAGACATGCCGGTTGCAGCTCAATCGATCGCTCTAAGTCTGCCGCTGCCTCTTTCAGCAGCCGGTACGAATTTAACGACCGCTAGCGGAAAATTAGTGTTCTTTTATGCAATTCTAACCGCAGAAGGTTGGAAATCGGGTGTCAAGCCCCTCACGAGCAAGGACCTAGTTGGAACCTATTTGAACACAAAAATACTTGGTCTTGGCTACTTTCAGATCGCCTATCTAACGACTAGCATCGAAGCAAAAGAGATGACCACCGCACTGCGTCCATCGTTGAAGAAGCAATAAATTAGTCTGAGTTAAAAAAGAATCAGCCGGAAGGTTTTCTTCCGGCTGATTTATTTTATGCAAATCTGAACAAAGCAGCCGTTTTCAGAGATTTTAGGCTGCGCTTTTCTTCTCGTCTTCGATGTTGCCGTCAAAAGCCTGGAGCTTACGCACCGCTTCGATGCAAGCGACAGTACGGCCGAGGTGAGACGGGCGAAAGACAACTTCGGAATCCGGACCTTCGCCTTCGATCGTCAGAAGTTTTAGGTCCTCGCCTTTTTTCAAACTAGCTTGTTCGAATTTAATTCCGGTAGATTTTTCGAGGGTCCGGGAAAGATCTAAAATTTTAAATCGGCAAGGTTTTTCTAAATTGGAATCTAATCTGATCGCTAATTTTACCAGGCCTGACATGACGCGCGTTTCTTTATTGCTAAACTTTGCGCGCACGTATTTTTTTGTCGGTCCCGCTTTTGATTCCTTAATAAACTGGGCAAAGTAAGATAGTTTTTGGGCGTTCTCTAGTTGGGAGACCGTCCGTCTTTTGTCAGGTTCCATTTCGACCTTCAAAAGTCCTGCTTCTAGGATCACCGCAAAGATTCGGTCCAGCCGAACTTTTTCAATATTAAGTACAGTTTCAAGTTTCGATAACACGTCTTCGATGACGACAATCCTGTAATTGTCACCTTGAATCGCAAAGTATTCCGCAATGGCTGCGAACCCAGCAGAAATCTGTGCACCAAGAAATAGAGAGTCGACCTGGTTCTCACTTAGTTTCCTGACCTGCAAGACTGCTTCAGAATAGACCGCATTCATTTGGGTAAGACGTAGAGAAAATTCCTTGATGACGATTTTCATCCAGTTTGGCAATGCTGCGAGTACTTTTTTGATGCTTTCGTGAGGAACTTTTTTACAAACTACAGGCGTGCAAGCACGGGCTGACGCCATGCGCGGTTCGCTGGTCATACAGGTCATAACACCGATAATCTCTCCGCGTTTCATCCGGGAAAGAATGATTTCTTGGTGATTTTTCTTCGTAAAGATTTCGATTTCACCGGCCTCAATGAAGAACAAGTCTCCACCGGGATCGCCCTCGTTAAATAAAATCTCACCGGCATGATGGTTAAGGTGACCTTTTGTTGGCGCACCTTTCTCAGGCGGCTCTTTTTTACCGGCCAGCAAGCTCGATGGTTTTCCAAATTTTGCTGTGGTCACCTACCACCCCAATATTGCGAACATTTTGAATTCATTAGCTTCTTGTTATCGGCTGGCAGTAAAGGAACATTAGCCTCTTGCCTCAGAGACCGACTAAAAGTATGAATGACGCCCGGAGGAATTCGTTATGGAAGTTGCCAAATTTAAGAGTCCTGATTGGGTCAAACCCGCTCTTGCCCGCATCCTTGAACTCGAAATCAGATTGGGCAACATCGTTGCCGATCCCAAATGGCAAAGTAACGATACTGATGCCCTATATGACCGCGCCAGCGGCTTGTCTGAGCAGGACGACTACGATGATTCCGTGATTGAGTCTTTATTCAAAAAAGTTTGCAAAGCCCTTAAAGATGAAGGACATGAACCGGAAGCAATCGCAGCCTTTATCAATGCCGAAATCCGCACCGGTAACAAGCTCAAATACTGCGACGAATCTGAAGTAACTGATGCGTTAGGTTAAGAATTTGCCCACTTCAATTCTATGATATAATTACCTAAATGCGCTTGTTGAGAATGAGTTTCATTTTCCTTGAAAATGATTCTCAATTTTGGTATCTGTTATTCCGATAAGACTTTATCAACGGATGAAGGAGCAAACCGGTGGT
>CAMAXT010000103.1 GCA_945862295.1 Pseudobacteriovorax antillogorgiicola | reverse complement strand
TCGCTTTTATCAGTATCGCACGATGCTAGAACAACGTATTGGCCTGGTGTGTTATAGATTTTGTTGGTTTGGGTGCCTTCGCCAGTCGACTGATCACGGTAGTCCCAAGTGATTTTTACGCCGCCTGTACAGTCACTTTTGAATGTAATAGGTTCACCAACTTCTGAAATTAATGGTGTCGCAGTGACGACGAAACCGCCCTCAGTCTGGTCTTCTGGACTATCACTAGGAGTGACTTCGAGCATCATTTTTGACGAGGCACTTTCGTTCTCATTTGAAGTCACAGTCATGCTGATTTCATACATACCAGGCACTGCAAAGCTATGCTCGATGTCTAGTTTTTCGCAGCCGCTGCGACTAGAGATCTTTTCACCGTCTTGACCAGGCTTATAGGTAGCTTTCGTGATACCAGGGTTACGACAATCTTTATTGTCTCTGTCATCCGGATCCATCGTTGATTCGGTTGGTCGAATGACGAAAGTCGATCCGGCTTTTACTTTTACAACGAGCTTGCCATCGAGTACGACTTCGACTTGCGCTGACGGCGCTTGACCAGTTGGTGTTGCATCATCGCCCTCTTTCGAGCTCTCATTCTCGCCGCCTTGGCTTTTTCTGATAGTGTGATACTTAGCTGCGCAACCGCTTAGACTAAGTAACAACGCTATAGTCGCAAGTGCTGTGACTTTTTTGATCAGTTTTAGGTTCTGCATATAAATTCCCCGCATCAGTGTGAGTCTGAATAAAATACTTTGATTTCTACACGACGATTGAGCTGGCGACCTGCGTCACTGAGATCATCAGTCAAAGGTACCGCTTCGCCGTATCCTGCTGGAGTCAATTGACCAGCTTGGAAACCATAGTGCTTGATCATCTGGCGGCGCACGGTCATAGCGCGACGCAAGCTTAAATCTTCGTTATATTCATCGGTACCAAAGTGATCGGTGTGACCTTCGACAATGATCTTCTCGAATGTGCGACCTGCAAGGTGGTCAGTGAGTTTCTGTAACTCATCGATTGCACCGGAAAGAACGCGGTAGTCAGAATCAAATTCGAAATTGATGTTTCTTAGAATAAAGACCTCATCAGGCTGACGTTCAGGGATGTCAGTGGGATAGACGTCTTCAGTAAATACTTGCTTCTTCTTCTTTTTCTTCTTCATGGCGATTGTCTTGTTGCTTCTAGATTTTCCTGGGCCAAATTCGGTAACGAAACCGATATAAGCGCGCCAGTCAGCGGTGCCGTACCCATGTAAGAGTTCACTGCCGGCACCAGCATGGGCCCAGGTATCTTTACCAGTCTTGTAACGAGCACCAAGAAGCGCTTCAGCCGAGTCTGTTTTTCGATCTGTTTCATGATTGATTTTATCAGCTGGTTTGCCAGCAAACGTTTCTGCAAGGACACTGAGCTTAGAATTGATTTGGTATTTAGCTGCTAGTGACATCATGTATTGCGAACCTATTGAGTCCGTAAGTGCGCCTTCTATTTTCGCGCCTTTTTTTCTGTATCTATAGCCTAGATTGGTAGCAAGAAGCATATCGCCAATGGGCATATCCGCTACGATTTCTAAGTTATAAGCTGGAGAGGTATTTGCGCCAGAATGTGGATCTTCGGCAGTCCTGTTGATGTTCCCGGAAACGATACCTGATAAACCAAAATGTGATTTCTGGACAAAATTATGTTTCAGCAGCGCTCTGACTTCTGTGTTACCTTTTTGCTCATATTCGCCGCGGGTCTCGTCTTCTTTAACGTCTTGATTCACTATGAGTGGAAAGACAATGCCGATCTCAGTTTTTGGAAGGACACCATAGCCGACGAAAGCGTCCATCCCAGTAAGGCTGTCATTTGCTTTGGCTCTCGACTGCGCTCCGCTGTCTTTATAAGGTAATGGGTTGCTTGCATGGTTTAGGAACAGACCAAAAGAATACCATCCGCGTTCCATAACCTTAGTCGATTGAACTGTGACGAAGTCGCTACTAGAGGTTGCTGGATTAAAAAGCTGGGAGCTTGTACCAATCGTGTTCCCGAATGCGGTACTGCCCACTGTGTAACTGACCAACGCATAGAATAGAATTGAATTCCGCTTCATTGATAATACTCCGCAATCTGTTTCTGCAAGTATTACAAAGCAAGTTCCGGTCCATCGCTTAGCGGTGCTAAGCGCTGAACAGTCGTTACCATAACTTCCTGAAATAACGCATCTATTTGATAAAGTGGTGGCATGCCTGGTGTCTATAAATCGTTAAAAATCTAGGCATAAGCTTGCAAATGTTTACAGGGGGAGAAAGTCGCGCGTAGGCAGATGCAAAGGGATGTGATATCCGAGACCGCTCGGAATTGGCATTCCTATCAACAGAGGACTAAAATGACAAAAAAATTATTTAATCGTTTTGTTTTTGCCTTACTTTTCGTGCTCGCTATCAGTTCAGAACTAGCGCAAGCAAAGACGAAGATATTAATGATGATACCGAACGATTTTATGTGGCCTGAGTATAGTGAGCCGAAAGCACTCTACGAAAAAGCCGGGTATACGGTTGTGACTGCCGGAAAGTATAGAGAAGAAGTCCAACCAGATCGCAGAAATAAAGCTGACTACCCAAACTCCGGAGCTGTAAAAGTTGATATGAGTTTTGAGGAAGTCAAAGTTGATGAATTCGATGCGATTACCTTCGTCGCAGGTAACGGTGCATGGCATGATTTTTTTCCGAATCAATCGGTGCATAGTATTGTAAGTGACGCTTTCAAGAAGAATAAGGTCGTAGGACTCTTGTGCGCCTCGACAGGACTGCTTGGTCTTGTCGAAAATTGGGATGGCCAAGGAAAACCGATCGCGGCAGGCAAAAAAGTTGTTGGTTATTTCCGTGTGGAAGGGCTGTTACGTACGCTTGGAAAAGTTGATTATGTTGCTGGAGGCCCCAAGGAGCCAGGAGTTTCTGTCGATGGAAATCTAGTTACCGGGCGCAATCCAGAGTCTTCAACGATTTTTGGGCAAAAAATCGTTGAGGTTGTAAACAGCAAGCAGAAAAAATAGTCCTCACTCGAAATCAGCGCGCAGCTTCTCAACTTTTGATTTTGTTTCATCAAGTCGTGAACGCATTTTTTTGATCAAGTCGTAACCGGTCTCGATTTTATTCACCAACAGGTCGAGGTCTAGTTGCGGCGAGTTGATCTCTGAAATGATCAGTTCGACGTCTTCCAGCATTTTTTTATAGGTTGCTGATTCTTTAGTAGCAGGGTCTTTGCTTGCCATAAATCGGTCCTCAGATATTTGTTTCTAAATGATTATCATTTGTTACTTCGATCTGTTCTAACGTCACCACGATCCGGCCGTCCGCCAGTCTGGTTGAGAGTTCATCGCCTTTTTTTAGCTGCTTTACTGAAAGAATCGGCACACCATTTTTTTGAAAACGGGTCCAACCTTTTTTTAGCCACGGTGTCGGGTCTTTTTGCCCGAACAGTCCTAGGAGTTTTTGGATATGTAATTCCTGAGCGAAAAGCGTTTGATCGACGGCTGAGTTGATTTTTTTCAATAGATTTGTGCACAAATCAGCCGCGGTATAGAGATGCCGACTGGTAATTTGATCGATGCCATGGCTGAATCTCGTAAGCCACTGGCCTCGGTTTTGAATGGCGAGGATCGCAGATGAATTCAGTCTTTCGATCAGTCCTGCCGTCGTCGCTGTTAAAAGATCTAAGCGCTGCTCAAGTTTCACGGCCATGGTCGATGCCAGGCGTTCGATTAGTTCGCGCGTGGCTGCAAACCAGGCGATGATAAAATCAGCTGCAGCGGTCGGAGTTTTTTCTCTGCGAAAAGAGATCTCTTCCGCCACGCAAACATCATCGTGGTGACCGATCGCACAAACCACTGGAATTGGAGAGCCAGCAATCGCGTAGGCGATTTCCGGTGCATCAAACCACCTAAGATCCGCTGCCGAACCGCCACCCCTCGTCATGACGATGACGTCACATCCAACTTTAATGAGTGCCTTTAAACTTTTTACCACCTGCGTAGGTACTGATTCACCTTGCATAGGTGTTGGCATAAACGTTACTTCGCCCGGAAAATTTAACGAGTTGAGTTGGTCAAGAAAATCCGAATGCGCCCTAGATTTGTCGGCACTGATCAGTCCAAGGTGAAAAGGGAAGGGCGTTAGTTTTAATTTTTTATTTGCATCCGCTAAACCTTTAGCCCGCAAGTCTTTCAGCAGTTGTTCGCGCGCTAAGGCTAGTGCGCCCTTGGTATAAGACGGATCTATATCGAGAATAATGAGGCTGACCTGGCCGCGTTCTTTATAGAACTGAACCTGGCAGCGCACTCGCACCTTCATGCCATCCTGCAAGACTTCGTTGATCTTGTCTTTTCCATGTCGCTGTTCCATCAACTGCAGGCTATCGCGCCAAATAATGGCTTTGATGGTGACGGTGGCGTTCGCATGCCCTTTGCTATCACCTTCAGCAAGATCGAGAAAAAAGCCGCTTTTTTTGTCGGAGACATTTTGGATTTCACCGGAGATCCAAATGCGGTCAGCAAACGTCGATGCCAAAGTCCGGTGGATTTGGTCCATCAATTGCCCGATCGACAGCGTATCTGGATGCTCTGGCAATCCTAAATTTGCGCTCAATACGTCCGTTGTCAGCGTTGGGGGCAAAGGAGCGGGTTGTACGTCAGGCGCAGCATCGCCAATAACATCGAGACGTCCACCTCCGTGCTGGCTGCAGATTGTATTCGCCCAGTTTATGATTTCCGGAGTGAGTGGGAGACGCCAATTTTTTTCAGAGCCATTAAATCTTCCACCAAAGGATTTGATCTGATCCCTGAGTGGATAGGTGTTTCCAAAAATAATGACCGAGGTCTCAGTTTGGCGAAAATGGACTGTCAATGGGATCTCCTGAAGCTCACCACACCCTAATGGCTGATACGGTACGATGTCAACCGCTTAGAGCCCGGAGCGAGACCGGCATTTGCGGTTATAAATACTTGGAATTCATACAATATTTCCGTATGATCGACGGCGTTAGGAGTTGATCGTCGTATGTATAAGAAGAATTACACCGAATCTCTGCGAAACGAACTTATTGCGACCGTGCGCAAGGTGCTCAGTCCTGCTGCGCTCGAATATGGCTATGCGACCGTACCACTCGAAGAACAAATTAAATGGCGTCCGTTAGTATTGGTTCTCGGTAATTATTCTTCCGGCAAATCGTCGATGATCAACGATCTCTTAGGTGCAAGCATCCAGGAAACAGGTCAAGCACCGACCGATGATAGCTTCACAATCATTACCGGCGATGACAAAGTTACCGGTCAAGGTCAAATTCGCTGCACCTCCTTGATTGAAGGACAAACGGTTCTTGCTGACCCAGAATTTCCGTTTGTGAGTTTAGCAAAATACGGCCAGCGCTTCGCCGCGCACTTTCGCATGAAAACCGTCAATTCACCGTTCCTTAAAGACTTAGCTATCATCGATACTCCTGGCATGCTTGATAGCGTTGCCGAAAAAGACCGTGGCTATGACTATCAGCGCGTCATTGGTGAGCTAGCTCAGCTCGCAGACCTTGTGCTCGTGATGTTTGATCCCCATAAAGCCGGTACTGTCCGGGAAACTTATGCTAGTTTGCGCGAAACCCTGCCAGCTAACACTGTCGAAGACCGCTTGGTTTTTGTTTTAAACCGCGTTGATGAGTGCACCAACCTCGCAGATCTTTTGCGCGTTTACGGCACCCTGTGCTGGAATCTTTCCCAGATGACCGGCCGAAAAGATATTCCAAAAATCTATACTGTTTTTTCTGATCAGCATGCTCCTGATAAAAAAGCGGGCAACGACTATCTGAGTTATCTCAATAATCAACGCGACTCATTGCGCAAACTTGTTGCCGATACTCCAGAATACCGTCTTGATCACTTAGCGGCTTATCTTGAAAATCACGGCGACCGTTTGCAGCTGCTAATGCGGTCTCTGGCGTCCTACCAAGAACAAAGAAAACGCATTCTGGGCAGGCATGTCGGATACGGTCTTGGCCTGGGACTTTTGGTAGCTGTACTGATGCTAGCGGGCACTGCATTTACCGGCGGTTTTGGTGCAACCGATACCAACCTCATGGCTAGCATTGCCGTTGGCGTTGTGGGTTTTGTAGCCTACGCTTTGTTGATGATTCCCATGGTTTTGCAGGGTTTTCATCACGCTGTGCTGAATAAAAAAGAAACGATCTACCGACCGGAAACTCAGCTTGATCAAGATCTTTGGAATCAAGTGGCAAAAATGGCCCACGATTATTTACTGCGGACACACGGTAAATTTTCACTGCGCCGCATCAAAGCGCAAATCAAAAAAATGAAGGTGGAATGCTTAGCAGGAAGGACTGAAGTCCGAAAAGCCTTATCAGAACTCCGCCGTATAGATCCTGGCCATTGATTATTTCTGTAGATTATTTCTGTTTAAGCTTGTCGCAGCCTTTGAAAACAAGCTGCTGAGGTGCCCGGCGCGATCTTTTGATCGTGACCCGGTAGGGACTCATTTTTGCGGTGTCTTGAACGTCATTTTCATCTTCGTTGCCTGGCATTTTTATGCGGCAGCGAACGTTTGGATCACGTGCAGGCCAAGCAGGGTAGGCAGTGACTATGTATGTGCTACCTCTAATCGCATCTTCAGTTAACATCGGTGTTTCGCCAGCCATGAGTCCATTGGCAACGCTGATATAGATCGGCTCGCCTTGCTCGTCATGGGCGACTTCAAGCGGTTGGAATAGTAATTCAGGGTTTTTTTGCAAAACGACTTCATTCATATTTACAGTCTCGCCGCTGACTGCATCGACGGTAAAAAGGTTCGAGATATAGCCTTCTCGACTGATTTTGATACGGTTAATGCCACCGGCAATTTTCATCTGCTTTGGTGTTTCAACATACATGCCATCAAACTGCTTTTCACCATTGATCGTGATTTTTACAGAAGTCGGTCTCGTCGCTAATTCGATAGTGATGGGACCCTTTGCTGCCAGCTTGAACTTCCCGGCCGACGTCGCGATAGCCGCAACCCACACCAAGACTGTGACAATTATGAGCAGATTTTTTTGACTGTGTGAGGTCGAAACTGACATGTTAACCCCCACTCATGGTGCAGCGGCGCGTTTTGAGATCAATAACAATTTCATTTGGTGCGCGCCATGATGTGGACTTTGGGGTAAACCGGCAATAGAAATCCTGATCGCCGCCGGCAATGATTTTCATCCGGTAGATGCGGCCTTGCATCACATCCGGTGCGATTGAATTGATCTTTCCTGGAACGAACTGTCCGACAAAGTAGCCGTTATTGATAACAATGCGGGCTGATTTATTAGGCTGTTTAAGCTTAATTTTTACGGCCCCGAGTGTGCCATTTTCTTTGAGGACGATGTCGTCTTTTACATGCTGTTCGCCACGTTCAAGGGAGAATTTATATTCGTAAGGAACATAGCCCTCTCTGGTCACAGTTAAGGTGTGTTTACCAGGGTTGAGTGTGACTTTGGGCTTCGAAACAGTCGAAGCGCGGACATACTGATTCCGGTTTAGCGGTGTGCCGTCGATTGAAATTTTCACCCAAGGTGGTTGCGTCCTGATAGTTATTGTACCAGGTGCATCAGCTCTAAACTTAACGTAACCCAAGCTACCGCCGAAGATGGCGATGCAGGCGATCAGTGTTAGAAACCACAAACGGCCAGAACTTGAATTAGATTTTGAGCTAACCATCGCAGCATGATTAGTAAAACCAGTATTGCGCGTAAAAGCTGTTCGCGTCCCAAACGTAGGTCTACTTAGGGTGCGTGGTTGATTGGTTTGAAGTGGAGTGTTCATCGCACTGCGCGTGACGGCGGGTCTAGCGATAGCGATACTTGGCGCGTTCGCTAAGTCTTCTTCAGTAGCTTCGATCGAGCGTTTTTTTACACCAGCCTTGCGGCTTGGCTTCTGATTTGACTCAGTCAGGGTTTTTTTGATGTCCTGAGAAAGCTCTGCAATCTTACTTTCGAGGTTTTCTTTTAAGAAATTTCCTAGATCTTGCGATGTATACTCAGGAAATTTCTTATTTAAATAGCGACGAAGCTCCACTTCGAGCTGATCAGCCGACTTTGTGCGCTTTTTAAAGTCTTTCGCAAGTCCGCGGCGGACGATTTCTTCAAGCTCTGGGTCAACTTCCGGGTTGAGTTGGCGCAGGTCTTGATCGATCTTACAGTTTTTAACTTTCTGAATGGTATCGACTTCGTTTTCGCCTTGGAATAGCCGCTTCATCGCCAGCATTTCCCAAAGGACTACCGACAGCGCAAAAACATCGGTGCGTGCATCGACTTCTTTCGCACTGATTTGTTCCGGGCTCATGTAGGAATATTTGCCCTTAACGATCCCTGGTCTAGTTTCTGTGATCTTACTTTCAGCATCGGCGATACCGAAGTCAGTCACCTTTACTTCGCCGAAGACGCTGATCAAGATATTTTGCGGCGAGATGTCTCTGTGTACGATGCCAAGGCGTTGTTGAGTGATCTCATCAATCTTTGTGTGGGCGTAATGGAGTCCACGGGCAGTTTCCGCAATGATGTAGCACGCGAGCGGAATCGGCATTCTTATTTTTGCTTGTTCGACGGCGTGTAAAAGAGTTCTTAGGTCTGCGCCTTTAACGTATTCCATGATGATGGCGTAGGAGCCGTCGACTTCTTCGAAGCCTTCGACGCGAACGATGTTTCCGTGCACCAGGCGTTTACAAATATGGGCTTCGTCGCGAAACATTTGGACGAATTCTTGGTCTTGGGCGTAGTGAGGAAGGATTCTCTTGATAGCGCAGACGCGTTCAAACCCATCCTCACCGACATGTTTACCGAGAAAAATCTCAGCCATGCCGCCGCGGGCGATTTTTTTGGAAAGTACGTAACGCTGGTCGTCTGCCATCAGGCGTCCTGTTCAAAGAAAAACCATTTTTCCTTGATTTCCCATCGGAATCGCTGGGGAAAATTGAAGCTATAACTATCCAGAAATACTTGGAGCTTTTGAGAAATAATGGCACTTAAAGCGTGCAACCTCAGAGGGATAAGCTGGGAATATTAGTTTGCCGCCAGTGAGTTGTTTTTGTTGCAAAAAGAAGCCTAAAAGAATAGAAATAATAAATAGTTATCTTTGTTAAGGAGGGGGCGAGATCTCCAGGTTCGTATCCATAGAAGGTGGCGAAGGGGTAGGTAAATCTCTATTCATAAACCATATAGCTGATGATTTAACAGCAAGAGGCATTCCTTTTATCAAAACGCGCGAGCCAGGTGGAACTCCGTCTGCTGACTTGATCCGTGGATTATTTGGTGCTCCGCCCGCAAACGATCCCTTTTGCATGATGACAGAAGCGCTTCTTATTTCAGCAGCGAGAGCCCAACATGTAGAAAAAGTTATTCGTCCTGCGTTGAAGGCAGGAACATGGGTTATCAGTGACCGCTACGCCGACTCTACCCGTGTTTATCAGGGTATTATTGGTGGTGTTCCAACCCCAGAGTTGGAAACAATCATCGCTATTTCAACTGGCAAGCTTAATCCAGATATTACCTTTTTGCTCGACTGTGATGTGAAGCTAGCTGCTAGCCGAAGGCAGGAACGTGGCGCAGACCATGAAGACGCTATCAAACGCTATGATGACAAGAAAACGGAATTTCACGAACGCTTGCGCCATGCCTATTTACGTTTGGCGAATGACTTCGCGCACCGCATCCATGTGATAGATGCGGCGCAAAAACCCCGGGATGTGGCGAACGATGCAATCAAAGCCTTAGAAGTAAGGTTTGCACTGTGAGTAGTAAAAAAAACAATCATGAAGTGACCACCCTGGACCGTCTTCCGGACTGGCGTAATCATGTTGGATCAAGCGAAGATTTTGCAGCTTGGCGCACCTTGATTGCAGATAACAGAATGCCCCAGGTGCTTTTACTTGATGGCCGGAAAGGCTGCGGCAAACGGGCACTCCTTGCAGCAATGGTAGCAATGCATTTTTGTGTCGATGGCTCAGCATGTGGCTCCTGCGATGGTTGCCGGCAAGTGCTATCGGGCAATCATCCAGAAGTGCTCTGGCTTGAAGCTGCTGATGGAAAGTTCCGTGTTGAAGATGCGGCTAATATTCAAGAGCATCTTTCTTATGCTCCTGGTGGGGCGGCGAAAGACCGCATTGTCGTTATTGTTGATGCAGATCAGCTGATCATGCAGGCGGCGAACCGCCTACTTAAAACATTAGAAGAACCGCCAGAATGGGCGCGCATTTATATGAGTACAAGTCGCCTTGATGCGATCTTATCGACAGTTTTGTCGCGGTGTGTGCGCTGGAAGGTGAAACCGCCGGCAGAGCAGGTCGCAATCGAATTTTTGCGAGGCGCCTTTGAACGTGCTGGTCGGGAAGTCCCTTCGGAAGATGACCTCTTCGATCTTCTGAAGCGGTCTGGCCTTACTCCCGGCAAAGCCTTGTACCGAGCGGGTTTGGAGCAAGGCGGGGAGTCTAATGAGGGGCTTAGTGAGCGTCTCGCAACCCTTTTACAAGCGACGAGCGTTTATGGGGCTGTCGAAGCTGCTG
>CAMAXT010000102.1 GCA_945862295.1 Pseudobacteriovorax antillogorgiicola | reverse complement strand
GTACGTTTTGCTAGGCCAAGCATATTCATGGTGCCGAGTACGTTGGTTTTGACTGTTTTTATTGCGTTGTGTTGGTAGTGAACCGGTGAGGCAGGACAGGCAAAATTTAGAATCAAATCAACTTCAATCTGGAAGGAATTGACGATGTCATGACGGACGAACTCAAAATGGTCGTTTGACAACAGATGCCTGATATTGTTTTTACTGCCAGTAAAGAGATTATCCAAACAGTAGACATCCCAACCAGCGTTTAGATACCTTTCGCAAAGATGACTGCCTATAAAACCAGCCCCTCCTGTGATCAAAACCCTCGGTGGATTGAATTTTGGCATTGTCGCTCCCAGGTTGCTGATTTCTTAGTGTAAACTCTGATGTCAGAGGGGGTATTTTATGATAGCCTTGCCCGTATTGCACGTCGATTCGATATTTAGAACAGATTTCTGAAAGGAACAACTGGACATGAATATTCATGAGTTTCAGGCGAAGGCACTATTCGCTGCCAATGGGATATCGGTTCCCCAAGGCTATTTGGCAACCTCGCCCATCGAAGCTGAATTCGCTATGCGCCGGCTCGGTACGCCGATCGCTGTAGTCAAAGCACAGGTTCATGCGGGCGGTCGCGGTAAAGGTGGTGGCGTCAAGTTAGTTAAGTCGCCAAAAGAATGTGCTGCTGTTACCGAAAAAATGATCGGTATGACACTTGTTACCCCACAAACTGGACCAGAAGGTAAACTTGTTCGTAAAGTTTACATCGAAGCTGGAAGCGATATCGATAAAGAATATTACCTAGCAATGACAGTCGACCGAGAGACAGCATCGGTTGCCATTATGTTCTCCACAGAAGGTGGTATGGACATCGAAGAAGTTGCACACAAAACTCCTGAAAAAATCGTCACCGTTCGCGTCGATCCGACTGCGGGATTGAGCGGCTTTCATCTACGTTCATTGATGTTTGGCCTAAAGCTCAGCAAAGAGGTTGCTAAAGAAGCAACGAGCATGATTGAAAAACTCTACAAAATGTTTATTAAGTACGATTTTTCTTTGCTTGAAGTAAATCCATTGGTTTGGACTAAGCAAGGCAAATTCATTGCGCTCGACGGCAAAATGAATTTCGATAGTAACGCTTTGTTTCGTCACAAAGATATCGAAGCGATGCGCGACTTTGACGAAGAAGATCCTCGCGAAGTTAACGCTTCGTTGTATGACCTTAACTACATCGGTCTTGATGGAAACATCGGTTGTCTCGTAAACGGCGCCGGTCTTGCCATGGCAACGATGGACATCATTCAGCTGCACGGTGGCAAACCAGCAAACTTTCTTGATGTTGGCGGCGGCGCTACTAAAGAAATGGTTACCAATGCCTTCAAGATTCTTCTTGCTGACCCAAAGGTTAAAACACTCTTTGTAAACATCTTCGGTGGCATCATGCGCTGTGATGTTATTGCCGACGGTGTGATCGCTGCAGCAAAAGAGATTGGCATTAAAGTACCGGTTATCGTTCGCCTTGAAGGTACGAATGTCGAACTTGGACGCAAGATGCTAGCTGATTCAGGACTAAAACTGATCCCAGCTCTAGACATGGATGACGGCGCAAAAAAAGCCGTTGCAGCTGCGAAACAATAATAACTTTATTCGGGAGTCCACACTGTGGCGATTCTAATTAATAAAAATACTAGAGTGATTACTCAAGGAATTACCGGTAAATCAGGTGAATTCCACACCAAACTTTCCCACGAATACGCGCCACGCTTTGTCGGTGGAGTGACTCCTGGAAAAGGTGGAACTAAGCATCTCGAACTTCCGGTCTATGACACTGTTCGTTTGGCGCGAGAAGCAACTGGATGCAATGCAACCATGATCTTCGTTCCACCTCCGTTTGCAGCTGATGCAATCTTGGAAGCCATTGATGCAGAGATTGAGTTGATCGTTTGTATTACTGAAGGCATTCCAGTCCTCGACATGATTCCTGTAAGAAAAGCGTTGGACCGTGCACGTAATACCAGACTCGTCGGACCAAACTGCCCGGGTGTGATTACTCCTGATGAATGTAAGATCGGCATTATGCCTGGCTACATTCATAAACGCGGCAAAGTCGGTATCGTTTCTAAGTCTGGAACATTGACTTACGAAGCGGTTCATCAAACCACAGCGATCGGTCTTGGACAGACCACTTGTGTTGGGATCGGTGGCGACCCGATCAACGGTACAAACTTCATCGACTGCCTCGAAATGTTTGAACGTGATCCAGAAACCAAAGGCATCATCTTAATCGGTGAAATCGGCGGCGACGCTGAAATTCAAGCTGCTAAATTCATCAAAGAAAATATCAAAAAACCAGTTGCGGCCTTTATTGCGGGCCGCACGGCACCTCCTGGAAAACGCATGGGTCACGCCGGAGCCATCATTAGTGGTGGGCATGGTACGGCAGCTGAGAAAATCGATGCATTGCGTGCTGCTGGTGTAGCTATAGCGGAATCTCCTTCTGATATTGCGAAGGCACTCGCAAAGAAAATGGGATAATTTTGCTCGGTATTAGGAAATTCAATGGGGTGGCGATAGACCTGTATCAAGGGGATATCTCCACCTTTTCTTGTGACTCGGAATTTGTTGGTAAAGACGGTGTTACAGTTAAATCGACCTGCGAGAGCGCCTTGCATGAGGTGTTGGCCAACAATGGTCGGCACCTAGCGGTAGAACCTTTTTTGACAGCTAGAAGCAGTCTTGATAAGGAATCTATAGTCGCTATGGAAACGGTAAAAAATTTCCTCCAAAATCTGAAACATAGAGGCGGATTGCGTCGGGTAACTTTTATCTTGGGCAGTGGCGAACACTACCGTTCATTTCAAGATGCGTTGTTTTCTACGTTCCCTGAAGAAGATTCGTAGATGATAGGAAAGTTTTGGCAGCTCCTTTATTAAAAGACATTCTTTATTATCAGACCGGCGGTCGTTGTCAGGAGTTTGTTGAGCCTGCAACAATCGCTGAGCTAGCAGCTGCAATTAAGCGTTTAAACGCAAAGGGTACAAGTTTCATTCCTGTCGGAGCCGGCACCAACAGCCTTTTTATGGATGGGGATTACAGTGGCGCTGTGATTTCGTTTCGTAAGCTTGATGCTCTAGAAATTAGTGGAAAAAAAATCAGAGTTGGAGCCGGCGTTGATAATACGTTCTTCTCCGAGGCGGTCTATAATGCTGGACTCGCCGGTGCTGGTTGGATGAACCGTCTCCCTGGTCAAATCGGTGGAACGGTTCGCATGAATGCTCGGTGCTACGGCGGTGAGATCAGTCAGATTGTGCGCGAAGTTACTGTAGTCACTCGTTCAGGTGACATAGTCACCTATAACGAACCCAAGAACATGTTTCGTGGGTATAAAGATACAATCTTTATGACCAATGGTGATTTGGTGTGCGAAGCTGTCATCGAACTTAGGTCGGGTGATATGCAAGAAGTGCGGTCGAAGATGGACTTCTGCGCCAAAGACCGCATCGGAAAAGGCCAGTTTACCCACCCTTCTTGTGGCTGCGTTTTCAAAAACGACTACGCTGTTGGTGTTTCCAGCGGTATGTTGTTAGAGGAAGCAAAAGTAAAGCTGATGAAGCATGCCGGTGCGGAAGTAAGTCCCGCACACGCGAATTTTGTTTTCAACAAAGGTGCAACAGCGCGGTCAATACTTGAACTATCTGTCATGATGCGAGAAGCCGTGTGGGTGATGTTTGGTGTATGGCTTGAGTATGAGATGGAAATTCTCGGAGCGGTTCCTAAAGATTTGGAATTAACGATATTTGAAGAACGACCAGCTTCCTATAACTTAGAAAAACTCACTCCTCTAAGAGACAGAATGAAGGCCGCGCTGGCGCGCAGCTCTTCCGGACAAGATACTTTAAATAGCGTCTAAGCATCCCTACTATTTAAATGTCCCTCATAGGCACTGCTATTCCGTTCATAAATGGAATAGGAGAGCATATGAAAAATTTTTATCAAAGAATATTGAAGCGGGCTGTTGCGTCTGCGGATCCGCCTCCTGAATTGCATTCAGCGAAAACGCTGTTCTATCCATTTGGAAAGGACAATGCTTGTTTTAAGATACACGGCTTAGAAGGTGACACGAGTATTTTTTCTGCGATTAGGTCTTCGGGGACATTTGAGCCTCATCTCATGCGAGTTCTTCGTCTACTGATCAAGCCGCGTGATGTAATTCTCGACATTGGTGCAAACATTGGTGCACTGACCTGTGTGTTTTCATATCTTGCACCTAAAGGTAAAACCTTTGCATTTGAAGCAAGTTCAACTACGTCAAGCTTCCTTTCAGAAACCATTTCTTCGAATAAGCTCACGAATGTGACTGCGATTCATACTGCAATTGCGGAGACGACCGGTATGGAGCTCACCCTCAATGTGACGGAGGGATTTCTTGGTGGATCATTCATTTCGACTATTCCGCAAAATGATGGTCGAAAAGAGATCGTCCAAACTGTGACAATCGATGATTGGTTAAAAGATAACAAAATTGTAAATGTAGATATTATGAAAATGGATATTGAAGGCGCAGAGATCTTCGCTCTTACGGGTGCGAGAACTTTATTGGCAAAAAGACCGCCTTTACTGATAATTGAGTGCAATGCGATCGCGCTTTATAGATTTCACAAGAAACATCCTGGTGAGATGTTTCACCTTCTTTGCGAATTCTACGAATACATCTATATTGTTCCTGATAATGAAAACGCTCAATACATTGTTCGAATCGAAAGCGAGGAACAGTTGCTGTTGTCTTTGTGCTTTGGTCGGGGATGCGACGATTTGATTTGTTCCAACAAGCCGGTTGATGTCGTGAGAAATCAAAATTTTGAGATCTATCTCGCTGAACTTCGAATGCTAAATGAAGGACGCGAAATCATTTTACAACCAGATTGGCAAATTCGCTTTGAGAACACGCGATATAACGCAAGTGTAGGCGAGACGATTGAAATTCCATTAATCCTTGCCAATCTAAGCGGTCAGAGTTGGCCAAAGTCTCCAAAGAATCCAGTGAACTTGTCCTATCACATCGTCAACGATCGCGGCGATTTGCAGATATTCGACGGCATTCGCACACCTTTAGAATTAGAATTAGAAAATCAGAAAGAGCGGCCTATTTCTGCAAAGGTCATGGCACCGGACAATCCTGGAAGTTACCGCATTGAATTTAGTCCGGTTCAAGAAGGTATGATGTGGTTTGATAAGGTAATGTTAAACACCGCCAGTGTTGATTTGATTGTAAGATAGGTTTAGAGCCAATGTGTCTTACAATAAGTCAGAGAGAAAGCCCGCGCTGGCGAAACTGAAGTTCTAAAATTCGCGAAAAATCCTCCGATATTGCTTTGGCTTCATCAACAAGCTGCTTTGCAAGTGTGTTGTAGTTCACCTGATCCTCATGCCAGTTAGCAAGGGTACGCAGGTATAATCTTTTCATCGTTGCAAATCCAAACTGCGTAGCGGCTTGCCAAATCGGCTGGTTGATAACAGCAGATGATGAGTATTCATCTGGCTCATTTAGATAAAGATCTAAATCTGGATTAGCGAGATTATCTCGAATGATGTTGATGAACGTCGGATACCGAATTGAAAACAGTGGAGCGTCGACCATCCCTTGCATGACATCTCTACGAGTGATCAGTAGATCCGGAAAACGAATGAATGTATCGACATTAGGCTGAGGACTATCGAGCGAGTCGGCAGTAAAAGCTGGAATACCGCTCATACCAAGGTGCAGGGCTGCTAAAATATTAGCAGTTCCTTCGGTCACTCCGGCTTCTTCTGACTCGCTTTTTAAATCAACGAATGTCGGGGTTGGTCTATTGCCAATACGGTAGTCTACGAGGTGGGCCACTTCGTGCGCAATGGTGAACACTTCAACAGCGGGTGTTGGCGATGTCATACCAATGCGCGGGACATCACGCAAACTTGCCGAGCCGGTGGTTGGCATCGAGTCATCTTTTCCTAGCGTAAACTGAACTCCGTTCAAAGCCGGCTTGCCAAGTTCGACCAAAAAGACGTTGTAGCTGGCGATGATCTGATGGGTATGAAAAAAGGTATGAACAAATGCAAAACGGTCGTCGTTCAAATCAAAGCACAGGCAACCAGTGGAATCAGGCACCATATCATTTGGAAGATTCAGCATCGTGACTAAAGGGCTAGAGAGCAGCTGGTTGTCTACGAATTCTGGAAGGGTGACTCGGACGGCGACGGGACGGCGATTGTGCAGCACGGCAATCTGACCATCGAGAGCTTGGGCAGGTGCAGTATTGAAGATCGTGCCAAAAATAGCTGCTAAAATTGATAACAACAAAGAACGATTGGTTGTCACTATGGCTGCTCCTCAAAAAAAAAGAAGGCCGCGCAGTGTGCGGCCACTCAGATCATATTACGGAAATTTGATTTGAAATCCCGCACCAACGCCACTTGCGTCGTTTTTATCTTTCTCGTCGGTTTTAACACCGGGATTTTTTTTATTTTCCCCTACTTGGTGCATACAATTGTCATAGCCTGGATCAGTCGCGAGAATTGTTTTTCCGGCTCTATCGGTACAGTTAGCAGTCCACTTAACGCGGGACTCGTCCTTTTTCTTCTGGGCTTCAGCGTCTTTTTTTGCTTGCTCTAGCTGCTTCTGATCAACCCAGCGGCTATCTTTGATTTTTTGTGCTTCGGCTTCAGCAGAAGGCTGTTCGGTTACGGCAGAATTCTGTGTAGGACCGGGTAAAAGATCTGTGTAGGAAGTTGTATCCTGCTCTGCTGTTTTTTCAGTACCGTTGGCTTTCTTTTCTTCAACTTTTACAGCGGGCTTGCCTTGGGTGGTCTTTTTCTGTCCGTCAGCTGCTTGTAAAGGTGTTGCAGATAAAAACATAAAAGATGCAAGTATGAGTGGCTTCGAAAAAATGTTTTTCATATCGTTCCTTTGATCTGAACTTAGTTCTGCTGAGTTTTGATAACTTCGATTGCTTTGTTAAACCAACCGTTGCTGCCGTCTAGGAAATCTCCTAGTTGATCTTTGTATTGGATATCGGCCTGGACGGGTACGTTCTCAGAATTTAAGTCGTAGAAAGCGTTGCCGGTATGGACAACATTATCAGCTGGTCCAGGCATCCCGAATAGGAAGTTTGGAATGTTGACTTTGATGATGTCGAATTCGTCGCGCCATTCCGATCCTGCGAAGCCAGTGTAACTTGTCATGCCCGCTCCGGTACCGTTAGTATGCGAGCCAATGATGGTTGTACGTTTACTCGCTTGCATTAGCATTGATGTAATATCGCAAGAGCTGATGCAGTTTGGTGTAACCAGAACAACTACTGGCTCGTCGTAGCCGCCAATCGAAGATGTAACGCTAGCTGCTTGGCTTAAAGCATTGGTATGTGTTCGACGGTCGGCGATTGCTGACTTGAGTTCTTCATATTCGATCTTGTCTAACTTGTCTTCGTTTAATGCTGTTGGTGGATAGGTCTCTAGCATTTGACGAATTTTACGTGTGATACGAAATGACTTGGTAAACGCAGGATAGGACTCACCAGTTTTCGCCACAGCTGCAAGTACTGGAATGGTGTAGCCAGTGTTGCCGCCGCCGTTGTGTCGTAAATCGAGGATGAGAGGCGTTTTTGCTGCTGCAAGACTTGCGACGTAGTCGCTGATAACTTTGCTAAAGAGTTTTGCTTCGCCTGCCGGGTTGGTTAATGTTTTTCCCATAAAGCTGTACATTTGAAGCACACCATATGCTTTGCCGTCTCTAAGGATGAAACCGGTACGCATAGTAAGTTGACCGTCGCTATTCCAATCTGTGCTCGCAAGCATGCCGCTTGGTAGTTGCGAGTAAGAATCATAGCCAATTGCAGGAAAGCTAGAATCGGTTTTCCAAACGCGCTGCGTAGGGCCCCAGGTGAGCTTTAAGTCATTGGCAGCAATAAATCCGCGTTCTTTGTAAAGATGAGCTGCATCAGGGCGCACGACCGATTTACTGTTATAGAAATAAGGAAGTTCGACTCGAAACGTGTCGCCGTTAGCTTTGCGGATTTCATAAACGGAAGTTGCTTGTTCAGGAGCTTTGTAGTTTCTTGCAGTCAGCGCTTTAACAGCACTCTCTCGCTGGAAAGCGAGCGTACTAGCTGCTTCGTATGGAACAAGCTGAGTCACGAGAGTGTCGACTGGCGAGCCGTCGATTGAAATGACCTCATCACCAAGCGCTATTCTGCTGTAGAGTGTTGGGTTAGTACTTGAAGCCGCAGCATACTGTAAGATTTTTTCACGAATGCTAACAATATGGAATTTTGATCCTACCTCTTTTAGTTCAAGGCCATTTAGGATAGTTGGTGCAGCAACGACTGTTGACATCCAGAGGTGCGTGTCGCGGAAGGCAGCAACAACTTGATGCACGCGGTCGATGAACGCGAGATTAGCGGCGGCCTGCTCAGTCACATCGCTAACATCAGCGATGGTGTTTTCAAAAGCGATCGCGTCGGCATACAACACGTTAAAGTCGAGCCCGATTCGTTGTTTTTTGATTTCGAGCGGAGCGTAGTTCGCGTCCATCGCCTTTTTAAACTGTGCTAAAACCTCTATTCGGTCTGCTTGATCGTAATAGTAGAATTCAGCACCAGCGAATTGATCTTTCAATGCCGAGGGAGATTGAGATGACGGAGAGCCGCAGGCTGAGAGGATGGTAGAGGTACAGATGAGAAGAGCTGAAGATTTTATAAACGCACAAATGGACCCATAAGCAGACGTCATGAAATGCTCCGGTTGGTTTCAAGAGGCTTTGGGGCCATCTTGAGGACTATTTTATTGAAATTCTTTAGAAACTAATAGGAATGCGCTTATTACTGCAAAATATTTTATTAGTAAAATTTAATATTATGCCGATTGGCAATACTCGATGATATTGAAATTACAATAGATGGTTATTCTAAGTGGTTTAAAATTTTACCAATTTTGTATTAGGACGGCTTAAAATCTTTGACTACCCTTCGTCGTCGGCAGATTGCTCAGGACGAAACTCTTCCCAAACCACTCCGTGCTTTGTCAGGAGACGGTAAATATCCGTGCGGTAACGCCCAGATATACGAGCCATCTCAGAAATATTGCCGCGCGTGCTTTCCAAAAGGTGTTGCAAGTAGCGGAGCTCAAAGTCTTGTTTAGCTTCCGAGAGAGACTTTTCGTAGGAGTTGGTGGCGGTCTTCTTTTGATTACCGGACGGAGCTGTTGAATCCGGAAAAAGAGATTCGACGGCGATGCGGTCGTCGGCTGCGAGAACGACGGCGCGTTCTACAGCTTGTTTTAGTTCCCGGATGTTTCCCGTCCAGGGATTATTGCGCAGTCTAGCTTCGAGTTCCAAAGTAATCGGTGAAATCTTTTTATTAAATTTCTGGCTGTAGAAGTCTACGAAATGGTTTGTTAGTAGCGGTATGTCTTCTCGGCAATCTCGCAGCGGCGCTAGATCAATAGTCAAAACAGAAATCTCGTTTAAGAAATCCATTCTCAATTTGCCGCTCGATTTTAGCTGCGGGAGTTCGTGTTTAGAAGATGCAATCAAGCGCGTTCCAATTTTAACTAGTTTTCCCGTAGTATTCGATCGGATTTCTCTGATTTTTAAGACTCTAAGAATTTTTTCTTGAATGTTGCCGCTCAAAGCCTCGATTTCATTTAAAAGCAAAGTCCCTTTAGAGCAGACTTCAAACAAACCCTTTTGGTCTTTGGTTCCGAGCAGCTCATCTTCAAGTGCACTATCTGAGAAGCTGCCGCAATTGATCGCTTCAAAGCGCTCCTGATTGGCTTCAGATGCCGCATGAATGGCGCGTGCAACGAACTCTTTACCAGTGCCGGTCTCGCCGCTAATAAAGAGCGAGGTGTCCACCGAACTGTAGACCTGCATTTTTTCGATGACATTGTTTATTGATTTGCTGCAGCCAATGATGCCGTAGTTGTTGGCTGTAGCGGCTTGGATCTTTGGCTTCGCCAGACGCTTTTTGAGTTCGGCGATAATTTTGTCGGGCTCTTTGCCCTTTGAGATAAAGGCGGCCGCACCTTTTTCCATGGCATCGACAGCAACTTCGATCGTGCCGTAGGCGCTCATCATAATGATCTTTGTAGTCGGAGCTTCACTAACCAAAATAGGAATTGCAGATAGGCTTTCCTCGTCTCCGAGCATGAGGTCGAGCAGAACAGCATCGTAGGTACGGCGCCGAATCGCTTTTTTCATCTCGGCTAAATCTGCAACTGCTTCAGCCTGGAAGTTGCTGGCTTTTAATAGTGTTGAAAGCAAGATGCGCAACGTGACGTCGTCATCGACTATTAAAATTTTTCCTTCAATTCCTTGCAAAACATTCTCGCAATAAACGTTAAGTAAGTTAACCTCGATTGATCTTCCAATGAATTAGAAAACGAATTCTAGTCTGTATCGAAAAAAATGAGAAGAGATACACTCCCTTTTTCAAGTTTAGATTACATGGGAGAGCAATCATTTGCAGTGAAACTGAGATATGACAAAAAGTTGTGGATTGTTGAAAGTTTGAGCATAGCGGCATAACCTTCTGATGAACTAGCAATTCACCGGTCAAAGACCACAGATGGAGACACCGCTATGCTTTCTATTGTTACATCAGATTCCCCTCAAGGCCAAGAGT
>CAMAXT010000101.1 GCA_945862295.1 Pseudobacteriovorax antillogorgiicola | reverse complement strand
TGCTTTACTCTGAGATGTTAAGAAACGGCACCACGCATATTGTCGAATTTCACTACCTGCACAACGACCCAAGCGGTAGACCTTATGCCAACCGCGCTGAGCTATCGGAACGATTGATGAACGCGGCCGAAACCGCTGGCATCGAACTTACCCTCATTCCGGTCTTCTATCATCAAGGCGGATTTGGCAAAGCAGCAGAAGAAAAACAGCGGCGCTTTCTTTCTAAAAATGTCGGCGACTACTTGTCTCTTGTGGAAATGGTCCAAAGCCGCTGCCAAGCTAGAAATTATGACTCAACTGCGGGCAGCGGCGTCCACAGTCTAAGAGCGGCTTCTCCAGAACAGATAAAAGATATTGCTCGCAACCGCCAGCCAGGACCCTTCCATCTGCATATTGCTGAGCAGCAAAAAGAAATCGATGACTGCAAAGCGTTTCTCGGCAAAAGACCTGTCGAGTGGGTACTGCAGGAGCTCAGCATCAACCAAAGTTTCTGCTTCACGCATGCAACCCATATGACAAAAGAAGAAACTACTAGTCTCGGGAAATCAGGTGCCACCGTTATCATTTGTCCCTCTACCGAGGGCAATCTTGGAGATGGATTTTTTAATTTCCTAGACTACCGGCAAGCAGGCGGGTCTTATACTATTGGCTCTGACAGTCATATAGGACTCAGTCCTTTAGAAGAACTTCGATGGTTAGACTACGTCCAACGGCTGAGATCTGAGAGAAGAAATATTATCTGTACCAACCCTCTCGAGGACAGCGCGCTTACCTTGATCAGCGAATCTTGGGGAGGTGGACGGAAGGTTAGGGGAGATTTCACATCTGAATTCTTTGCGATCGGCAGTAGCTTTGATGCTGTGCAGTTAAATGGTGAACATCCAGTCCTAGTGGAAAAACCGGAGACTCGTATCCTTGGC
Source organism: Pseudobacteriovorax antillogorgiicola (assembly GCA_945862295.1). GTDB lineage: Bacteria > Bdellovibrionota_B > Oligoflexia > Oligoflexales > CAIYRB01 > CAMAXT01. The sequence continues at coordinate 9,963 of CAMAXT010000101.1, read as the reverse complement.
GCCGCTATCTACGGTGGTGATAGTTCGATTATTAGTAAGGTCATTCGCAGAGGAAAAGTAGTCGTCGAAGACTGCCGGCATGTCGGCTTTGAAAAAATTCGCTCTGGCTACAAATCTGCTCTGCAATCTCTAAAAATATAAATAAAAAAAGTCCTCCACACAGAACGCGTGGAGGACTTGTCTAGAATCTTAAAATCAGTCGTGAACTAGTTTAAACAGCATCTTCATAGTTTTGCCTTCGCCGAATTCAGCGATACAAGCAGGCTTAGTAGAAATGTTGCGTTCTGATTGAACCATCTCTGCTAGGAGGTCAGTTGAGTCTTCGTATTTTTTCAATGCGATTGAGAAAACATTGATAACTTCACAATCAGTCCAGTTATCTCCGACTTGGATGCCGCGGAATTCTCTTTCTTCACCGCGGAGGGAACCAGAGGTAGCGGAATCGTAATCAAAGAGTTCGAAGATGTGCTGGCCTCTTGCTTTGACAGGGCCGTCAGAAGAACCTAAAAATTCGCCTGGAGTTTTTGCACTCCAATTAGCGCGGATCTCACGTTGGCAAGAAGCGGTTTCCTCGTCTTTTCCGCCGCCGTTGCCTTGGCTGGCTTCTAGATAGCAGCGCATCTGTGCTAGTTTACCGGCGTCGTCGGTTGCAGACATAGCGGAACAGAAGTCGCCTGGCTTCAGAGTTACGCCAGATTCACAGCTTTGAGAATTGCCGTTCCACATCGGAAATTCGCCGTCATCCATTTCGTTGTTGCTGTTTTTGTCACAAAATGGGCCTTTAGCGAGGATAACATAGTCAGATGGGAATCTGGTCATAGCGTTCGGAATAGATTCACCGTTGGCCTTGAAAGCACCAGAAATGTTGACACAGGTAACAACTTTTCCTTCGTAAGTTTTGCTACAGGTATTTTTCTTCAAGCCCATTTTATCACCTGTAAGTGCCTCGCCCTGGCATTTCATACCTTTCCAGTCGTTCATCTGAACTGGAACACCACTGGCGTCGCGGCAACCGCTTTCCTTGGTATTAGCATTGAACTGAAATCCTGCTTCTTCAATTGGTGTACCGTCGGTACACGGTTGTTTAGGCGCACAGGTAAATTGACGATACTGTTTAAAGTATTGTTTGGTACCGGGGAAGCCCTTGAACTCAACTTGTTCCATTTTCATCTGAGAATTTCTTGTACGAGCAGTCGCTGATTTCCAACCGTCGACTAATGATGAATCCCAGGTAAATTCACCTTCAGCAACACCTGAAGCAGTTAGATCAAAGCCTTGTTCTTTTGCGTGATCGTAGGAAAATCCAAGACGTCCACCGCAAAGGTTAAATAGATCTTCACTTTGCCAGAGCATTAGACCGTGCATCGGTGTGCCGTCGTCAACGCGTTTGCCATTGACTGTTTTCAAGAAAAGTTTTTCGCCTTCGCTTGGACCGTGGCACTCATTATCTTTAGTTTGCGGTCCGTCTTGTTTTGCGCAAGTTCCAACATAACCGGTTGGTAAATCTAGACCAGACGCTGTGATGGTGTAGTTGCCGGTAAAGTCGACAGCCTCTGCCGAAGCTTTAGTGTTATCTTTTGCTTTCTCAGAGACAATTTTAGTCACGTCAACAACAGCTTTACCTGTCGTGAGATCAAAAACGATTGAGCCGAGGTCACTTTTACCACCAGAGAACGCCAAGCGGTCACCCGATTTGCTGCCGCCAGCAAGGTCTTTTTTACTAGAATCTTCGAACACGATTGAACCCAATACGTCTTCGCCCTTAAGAATAAAACAACCGACCGAAGTATTGGAAGCTTCAAGAGTCAATTCAAAAACACCTTCTGAACTTACTGTTGCTGTACCAGCGACCGGCGGCAACGTAAATGACACACAGTAGATACTAAGATCTGCTACTGAAACCGCTTCTTCGGTGAGCATCAATTCAGCGCTCGTGCCTGAGAGCGCCAACTGACCAGCAATCACGATTGGTTTGTCTGATCCATCTTCCGTCGTTTCAGTTGTCGTCGACTCCGTCGACTTATCTTCATTTGCTGCTTTTTTCGAGCATCCGCTCGCCACAGCAGCTATAAGACACCATTTCAGAACGGTCTTTTCCCTGTACCATGATTTCATATTGATTCTCCGAAGACGTTTACTTGATCCAAAAGCCAGAATTCAAATATCGGGAGAGGCCTGAGAAAATTTAGATTTTAAAAAAATTTCCTTTATATATAGATACTTATGCAAAGAAAAAACTAAAACTAACTAGTAAGGACCAAGGTGGGTTTTTCGATTTGCCTTCCTCTATCACACCTCCACAAGAGACGTACACTCTCTGGGTGTGCGCCCTGTCGGGCGCACAAGCAAAAGGCCCGGTGTTCAATTGAACCCCGGGCCTCTATTTATGATTCGATCAATCTTATTTAGAAATAGACTTCACGGCTGACTTCGAGTTGCGCAATTCACTTCTGAACTTTGAACGCAATCGAACCATTTGGGTCATTGACTGAGCTTGGCGACCTTGTAGGTAGAACCCTGATGGTGCCTGCATCTTTCCGTCAATCATCGTTTCTGAAAAGTCGATGTTAGTTTTATCGGTGGTTACAAAACCAGACGACTTAACCTTTTCATCGGACTTTTTTTCGTCATCAGCTGCAGCGTTAACACTAAAAAAGATAGCTGCGGTCAATAATACAAAACGAATCATTTTGTCTCCTACCTTTTATATTTCAGTGTGAAAGAGCTTTTTCTAAAGCTTCAACGTCATCAAACTCTGATTCAGGTTCTTTCTTAGTCTCAACAACTGGTGCTTCAGATACTTCTACTGATTCTTCTACGCCCTCTTCGACATCAGCATCGGCATCCTTCGGCTTAGCAGCCGCTGTTTTCTTAGCAGCTTTCGTTTCGTCATCATTTACGACGCTTGAAGCCATAGCCTGAATCTCTTCGTCAGAAACTTTGTTGCCTTTAGCAGATTGGTCTTTTTGAATGTCTTCGATAAGCGCAAATACTTGCTCGTTGTCTTTTGCTCTGCCGCGAGCAGACTTCATGTAAACTTTTAGACTTGCAAGCGCGTCGTCATATTTTTCCGCGGCTTTTTGCACTACAGCTAGGTTATACAAAGCTAATGGATTCTGGGCATCGTGGTCGAGAACGTCCTCTAAAATGTCTTCAGCGTCAGAGTATTTACCTTGAGACGATTTGATGATTGCTAGATGAATCTGAGCGTCGGTGTGGTTCGGCACAGATTTAAGTACCCGTTCAAATTCTACAGCTGCTTGTGGCAACTGACGGAACTTCACCAAAAGAACACCAAGGTTCATCCTAGCAGCGTGATCGTTACCGTTGGTTTTGATAGCTTGCTTGAAGAGTGTCATTGCAAGGCCGTTGTTGCCTCTTTTTAGCTCCACCATTGCCATCATGTTAATGACGTTACTGTCTTTGGTCTCAACACCGCCGACACTTGTGAGGAAGATTAATGCAAGATCATACTTACCGCGGCGGATGGCAATCTGAGCTAAGACTATTTTAGCTTCTTTATTCTTCAAATCTTTGCGTAAAACAGACCGGCAGTTGTTTTCAGCAGCATCAAGTTCACCTTTTGCAACTTGGATATTTGCCAGAGCTAAAATAGCGTCAACGTCTGTTCTCTGCTTCCGAAGGTGCTCTTTAAGAGAGTCTTCTGTCTGCTTCATACTATCAATACTACGTGTATCGTTCAAAGATGTCCGGCGGTCTGAAGTCGAGTAGTAAGAAACTTCGCCTTTTTTACTATCAACGTTCGCCACATGATGACTTGTAGTTGAGCAGGCTGCTATTACCATCAGCAGTGCCGGTGCTAAAAGTATTTTAGTAATTCCTCTATTCATCGCGTCCCCCGAAATTAGTCGAGTTTTAAAATTAGTCATTGATCAACTCCGCGACTGCCGGAATAAGCTTAACGTCGTGCGATAGGTAAGCCGGGTCCGCAGAAAGCTCGTCGATCTCTTGGTGCTTGTCAGGAGACAAGTCGACCATTTTTTGGAACGTTCTACGTGTCCAGACCGTGAAGGTATCGACTTCTTTAGAACGCTTGTATGCTGTTTCAAAGAACTTGTAAGCTTCTTCTCTTAGTGGGAATGCAACTTTCTCAAGCTCAGTTTTGAACTTATCAACATCTGACTGAGACGCACCCTGTGGACTTGGAGCTTTAAAAAGTGAGTTGGCAAAGTTTTCATGCGCTTCGCCTAAGCGGTACATTGCAGCTACGACGTACTCAGCGCTGCCAATCTCGATGATCTTACTGAAGCGGTCGGCAACAACTTCGAGTTTATTTTGCTTTGCCGCAACTTGCTTCTCGATTTTCGCTCCGTCAGTGACTTTGATCGCCATGAACGCTGCAAAATCTGGCTCTACAAGTTTGAACATGCCGGCAGCCAAGATATTGCGAGCTTCGTATGCAACCGGTGCACCCTTAGCTGACAAAGTGTTGGCTACCTTTTCCATGTCCTTCCAAGATGCTTCAGCATTCTGAGTTGAAGCCTTTGCAACTGCCACTTTTGCTTGCGCTAAGAGAACCAGGTCGGGCTTATTGCCAGCTCTGCGAGCCATATCTTCGTAGACTTTCGCAGCATCAACCATACGGCCACTCTTCTCTAGAAGGCTAGCAAGCTCAATGCTCACATCGCCAGAGAGTTCGTGTGTTGGCCAGCGGCGGTTGAAGTCTGTTAGAAGAGCGATCGAGCCTTCAACTTTGCCGGTGCCTTTGTAGAGGATCGCTGCGTTGAATAATGCGCCAGCTGCTCTCTTATCTGCAGGGAACGTTTGTGCCAAACGTTTATACATTGATGCTGCTTCATCAAAACGAGCAAGAGATTCGTGCGTCATGCCGAGGTTAGCTAGGACATCTGAGACTGTCTCTGACTTCGGATATTTCTCTAGAATCTGATTACCGACAGTTACTGCATTTTCAACACGGCCTACTTTGAAGTAATTAAGCATCGCGTTGTAAAGTGCGCGATCTGCGTTGGCATCGGAAGGGAACTCTTTTTGATACTCGACGAATGCCAGAGCAGCAGCTTCGAACTTACCAGCCTTCTCTTGAACTAGAGCTTTTTTGAACATCGCACCGCGAAGAACGTCGACTACGAATTTACGAAGGTCGTTATCGAGAACTTTGTCCGCTTTTGCAAAACGCTGACTCCAAGAGATTAGGCTGTCCCAATCTTGTTTTTCTGAATGAAAACCTAGAATCAATCGGACAGCTGATTTAGCTTGTTTAGACTCTGGAATGTCTGTGGTTACTTTGTAAAAGCGTTTAATCGCATCGTCATAGTGACCATAGTCAAAGTAAGTCTGCGCTGCTGTAAAGCGCATTGGATCGCCTTCTTTTTCCTTCGGCAAAAGACCGATATATTGATCGATAGTTGCGATTAGCTTTTTCTTTTGCGCTGGAATTTCCATTGGGCTAGCTACTTGGCCAGCTGGTGGCAGAGTTGGCCATTTCGTAGCAAATACGACTTGGTTCATCGCCGCTACAGCGTTTAAAGCTGAAGTCTTATGATACTTGCCACTAGGATCAGACTTCGCAACTACGAGGTAGTGGTCGCTTGCTTGATCATATTGTTTAAAATCGAAGAGAATCTCAGCTAAGTAGTAGCGAATTTCATAAGCGTTCGTAGACTTAGGAAAGGAGCTTAGGTACATCTTGTAGATTTCTGACGAACTCTTCAGATACGCTTCACTCTTAGATTTTTGGCCGCGTTGATGAAAAAGCGCACCATATCTGTGAGTGGTGTTTTCAGCAAGGCGGGTGGCTTCATCGACACCAGCTTTGTCTTTTGCATTTGCTTTCGCCCAAACGGTGTCACCAAGATAGAGCGTGTGCATTTTTTGAATCTCAACAACAACATTCTGGGTGTTGTTGGTAAGGTCATAAAGCTCAACGAGCTTAGCGTGAACAGTTGGGTTATTACCCCTTCGCGGTGACTCTTTTAAGAGGCGCTGAAATACTGCGATCGACTGGGTGTTCTTACCTTGTTCAAAGTAGATGTGGCCCAGACGTTCTAGCATTTTGTAGAATGAGTCTTGTTCACCGATGGTTTTGAAGTAAGCCCAAGCGGTGTCAACTTCCTCTGAATCAGCCCAAACCATGATCAAGTCACGGATAGCTTCCTCACGTAGATCGAAGTTTGATTTCTTGCCTGCTTTCTTGTCGCGTTCTGCGAGTTTCACTACTAGTTTGAACGCTGTCACCGCTTTTTTGTAGTTGTCAGCAGTCTCTTTGTCGTTTTTAGCGCTGGCGTTGTAGTATGCCCAACCGAGTTTGTAAACAGCGAATGGGTAAACACGGTTTTCTTTGAAATCTAGTACTTTTTTATAGTTCTCTAAGGCTGCATCGATGTTGTGTTTGTCGAAGTAGTACTCGCCAAGTGACAAGTAGGTATCTGGGATCAGCGGAGACTTAGGAAACGACTTGATCAACTGCTTATAGTAGTCGACAGACGTCTCTTTATTCATTCTACCAAGTGTACGTGCGAGAGAATAAAGTGCCGCGTCTGTTCTTGGATGTTTTGGGAACTCGTTAACGAGTTGACGGAACGCGTTTGCTGCGTTGGTAAGTTCAGCCTCAGAACGATTGAAATTTGGTTTTGGCTCAGTGCCTTTTTTGGTCTTCGACCAGCTTTCAAAGGCTTTTGCGTAAGTCTCAGTATCGAGGTCACGAAGGTAGTCATGTCTTTCAACATGAATTTCACCTAAGCGGAGAAGAAGCTCGAAGCGACGAACGCTTTTCTTCTTAGAGGAAACCAAGTCTTTGATCGAGTTGATTGTCTTTAGGCGAAGACCGTCAGCTTTCTGCAAGTCGGCTTTTGAAACTTCTTTTCTGTTTTCAGAAAAGTAAGCCGCATGATCTTCCTGCGTTGGAGCAGCCATCTTTGAGGTGACCGCATCTCCCAACCGACCTTGAGATTGGGCGAGAGCTTCAGCAGGCGAAAGCCCACCAAACGCTAGAATCGACAGGAGTCCTGTCACCCATAGCTTGTTTCTGATTAGTGTCCCTCTAAACATCTGATGTCCCCCTAATAGTTCCCGAATGGCTAACTTATTTATTTATGTTGCAAAGTGGTTCAACTGGAGCGATGTAAAAACCGATTTCGTCCCACCAGTACTCGCCAATCTGCCCGTCTTTCCAAGCTTGAGTTTTTCCACCCCAGCCTGCGATTTCATTCTTTGAAGAAACTTTTGTGATTTTTGATGATGCGTGTAGCTCTTTACCTAGGATCTGGTCTTTTTCACTCATGAGAAGTTCGACGTAAAGGAACTGTGCCTGTGAGTGCAAGCGCTCGTAGTCTTTCTTCATATCCTGAAGTTCCGCAATAAACCGTTTACCGATATCTTCACGAAGCGACGAGCTCCAACGGTCAAGATAGTCTTGTGGACGATCAAGGCGAAACTTACTGCCAAAAACACCTTTTGTTTCTAGGCGTGAACGTTCCTCGACGACTGCGGCGTACTGATCACGAACTAAAAGCAAACTGTCACGTTCGGCAGCTGTCTGCAGGATTGAACGTGGCATGCCGAGTGCTTCTGAAGAAACACCTGAGATCAGGTTCTCAAATAGTTGATAAGAGGTTTCCGGATCAATGCGTTTGCGGTCTAGGAAGTCGTCGAGCTTCTCTACATCAGAAGCATACTGCTCTAGAAAGTCCGCCAAGCCGTTACGGCTTTCTTCGTAGCGGCAAAGCCAGTACTGGACCATAGAGCGCATAAGTGGTGCTTCTGGATTGTAGACCTGGGCGAAGAAAGGACTTTCTACTGAGTGGAGGGCACCTAGCGCGTGCATCGGATAACCACCCATGAAGAATGCCCATGACTGTTCGAAGAGTGCATCGTAGAAGTTTGCGCCTTCTCGAGAGACTTGGCGGTACATCTTGATTGCTTTGTTGAAATCTTGTTGCTCATAGTAGATACGGCCGAGAGCCAAGAGAGTGTAGTCAACAATGCGGCGCTTAGCTTCCGGAGCCAACGGCGACATTGTTAAAGATGCTGGATAGACAATAGACTTAAGTGCAACTTCTGCTTCTTTAAGTTTGTCCGCCTCTAGATAAGCCATTGCTTGTTGATAGCGACCAGCCAAGAAGTTTCGGTCTGAGGTCTTAAGTTCACCGTAGAGTTTGATAGCTTTATCAGCATCGCCGCGGCGAAACGCTGCGTTGCCTTCAAAATAGTTCCAGTCACTGCCAAATACCGGTGTTCTACCGCTAGGAAGTTCAACTGTATCAGCTACGATTTCCAAAACGTTTTGGATAGGCAACTGAGTTGAAACCTTGCGAAGAAGTGTCCAGCTTGGTTTAACCAGGTTCTGCTCTGCATTTTTAGAAATCTTTAAAGTTTGAGCTGCGTAGATCGAAGCAACAATCGGATACCCTGCTTCGTTCAATAATGTTGACTGAGTTTGTAGTAGGGAAATACGGTCATTGAGTGGAAGCTCATGGCCACGTTCGTGAATTCTTAGCAACTCTTCCCAGAAAGTTTTACGGTTGATCTCACCACCGCGAAACGACTCGCGCGCTGCGTAGAATTTTTCTCTAGTAGTTGTTGGAACCTTGGCTCTAACTTTCTTCTTCTGTACGCCCAGAGAGGTTTTCTTTGCCTCTTTGACTACAGGTTTTTTCTTTGCAAACGCGGTGACCGACGGCCCACCGACAGCAAATACTAGGACCAGGGAGTAAATAATTTCTCTAAGGTGTTTCATATTTTGCTCTTAGTTAAAAAAGTAGCTTGCGCCAAAGTCAACGCTATAAGAATTTTTTCTTGTAGTTTGACCCGCTCTTGTTTCGCTGAAAATTCGATCTTTGAAATCTATACGGAACGACCATGATTTACCCACGTAGAAGCGTTCTCCTGCACCAAGGGTCATTGAATTTTTGTCACCTTGATCGGTTTCAACTCGTGCCATACCTGCAGTCACGTACATGTCTGTATAAACGATCCATTTATTCATGAAGTTTAGTTTGCCGTAGAACGGAGCTACTACTGCGTGGAAGTCGGTCATACCGTGAATAGCGTTGATTTCTGGATCAGGAGTAACAATAACTTCAGTCTCTGTTCCATCTGTCGGGACAGCGTTCTCAGTATTCTCGTCTTTTAGTGGACGGTAACGAAGTTGGTTCAGTGCGCGACGGTCATCAGAGTCGCTGACGGTTGTTCTAAGCATTTGAACTTCAAAGCCTAGCCACTCGTTCGCAAAGAATCCCGATCTCACACCGAATGTGGTTGTGTTGAGGTAAGCTTCATCGAGAATGCTACCAACCACAAAACCAAACTCAGGTCTTGTAGATTTAAGAAAGTAGCGGTTCTGCAAAACTGTTAGGGGTTCTTTACTTGACTTGCCACGGATCTCATCTGGATCTAGATCTAGCGCAAGGGCCGGAGTTGACACTTGAAAAAGTGACGATGCTACTGCCAATGTGAGCAGCAACTTTGAAACGAGTGCATAGTAATGTTTCATGACGAACGGTCCTCTAAAGGTGTCGTGAAAATCAAAGTCGGAATTTGCCGACAACTATGCTTCGGAGTGTGGACGAAATAATTTAGTCAGGACTTTAAGGTTAGTTTGTAACTAACTGACGGTGAGCAAATATTTCAGTGATTATGGATAGATAAAGATTTTATTGCCGCGGACAAACCCGAACAATTTCAAACCAATTTTATTGGATCTCAATATTTTTTAAGAGCTAAAGACTATTTTCAATCAATTTGCATAGATAGCCGACGGAAATTTTAATGATGAGAATTATGCCGACCAGGGTGCCTGCTAACCGCCCGCTTTTTTTCTCTTAATATCTCAATGAGATTAATTCCTACTTATCGTGTCATCGGCTTTATATATTATGTATGATCTGAAACTGACCAAAGCAAAAAATAAACCTGGGATGCCACGCGTATGGAAACTCGGCAGGCGAAAGACGCTGTCCAACCTTCATCCAGATACCTCGATAG
>CAMAXT010000100.1 GCA_945862295.1 Pseudobacteriovorax antillogorgiicola | reverse complement strand
AAGTAATGAGCTTAGATTGTTTATAGCGGACCTGAAGTCTGTCACTTTAAAATGGTTTAAACAGAACGATTTCCTGGCAAAAATGTCAAAATACAAAATTTTTGGAAATTTAGTGCCAGGATAATGTCAAACGTGCCCCGGGCTCTCGGGTGGACCCGGATTGCCGGATTGCGCAAGCTACCCATATAAACTGGATTTCTTCTCTGTCATTTACCTGAGTGTTCTCTGATTACTGTGAAATTATGCCAACGGCTTCGATGAGTTCACGAGTGATCTGATCCGCATTGGGAGTTTCGCAAGAACCATCTGGCCGAAGTGTAGATTCCCATTTCCAGTAGCCTTGGCTATATTCCCTTGGCCCGGTATTCCAGTGCCACATCCTAGCGTTACGCAGGGTACGTTCATCTGATGCGGATGAATAGTCATTCGTCCAAAGATAGAATTTTCTTGTCGCGCCAAATCCTACGACGTCGCGCATTATTCTCCAGTTCGCGTGGAAGAAGTCGATGAGCGCCTTGTGTGAAGCTTCAGCACATTTAACAGCTTCGTTAGAAGCACTCTCTGGATAGAATCCCCACAAAACATCATTAGGATATCGAAACGGATCGTTGCCGACGAACGGCCAGTACTCGGCGCCAACCAATTGGAATTTGTTAATTTCAACGACGTTCATGTTACCGGCGAGGAGAGATTTCGCAAAAAGTGGCTGCGCACAAAAACATGTCGCCACAATAAGGGAAAGAAGGCGAACTATGCGCTTCATCTGTTGACTCCAGTTGTTCATGGACAGTAGGTCAGCGGATTTACCTCTGGGTGTTCTGACTGTCAATCTGCAAATCGATAGATTATTTCAAACAGGCTGAAATTTTATAGGAAAGCGGTCGCATTCTATTGAATCTTTAAAATCATTCCATGGCCAGTTCAACGCTTTTCCAAAAAAGCGGATGCATCTTTAAGGGCATTAAGGTATTGATACCAGATAGATTTTTCGGAAGCTATACCTGTACCGACCCTAGTTTGGAGCGGATCGTTGTCTATGTCTTACGATGTGGCGGCTGTTGGTTTAGTTTCTATTGTACCCGTGGAACAGTTTTTTGTAGGAGCGAGTAGTCTTTATGAACCAGTTACGCTGGCGACTTACGATCATGGCCGTTGTTACCCTTTTGGCCTGCTATGCTGTGGCACCAAGTGTCATTTATTTCATGGCACCAAAAGAAATTAGAAACTCCCAAGAAGAAATGGCGAAAAGGATACCTAACTGGTTACCTAGTCGTCACGTGTCACTCGGACTCGACTTGCAGGGCGGTGTTCAGCTCGTTCTTGGTGTAAATACTGACAACGCAGTTGATAATAAACTTGCTCGGATCGGTACCGAAGCACAGCGCTGGTCTGATGACGGTAACCACGGTATTGCAAAAGCGTATAACGTTGCAGGAAGCCAATCGCTCAGAGTCGAGCTTAAAGAAGGCTTCGATATGTCAGCGGTACGCGAAAAGCTAAAGACTGAATATGCAGGCATGACTCAGACCGGTAAGACCGATCTGACTTTTGACTTGAGATTCGAGGATGATCAAATCAAACGCATTAAACAGAGTGCGATTGAGCAAGCCGAAAAAGTTATTCGTAACAGGATCGACAAATGGGGCGTATCTGAGCCGGTTATCAACCGCCGCGCTGCTGACAACTCGATCTTGGTTCAGTTACCAGGTTTCAAAGATCCAGAGCGCGCTAAAGAACTCCTTGGCCGTACTGCTCAGCTTCGGTTTAAACTAGTAGATGACAAATTCACTGGTTTCGATGCAATAGCGCAAACTCCACCAGCAGGTATTACTGCTTCGAATAACGGTGGCCAGGTTTCACTTTCTGGTGAAGACCGCGACGCGATTCTAGCTTTTGTAAAACCAGTTCTTCCTGATGACCGCGTTGTCTTCTTCGAAAGAGAAGAACTTGCAGGTAAAAAAGCTCGTTACACAACCTATGTTGTTGAAGCCGCTACCGAAATCGGTGGCGACGACGTTCTTGATGCTTTCGTTGCAGAGGACAATGCCGGCTTGAGCCGCACTCCAAACGTTTCAATGAAGTTTACTGGACCAGGCGGCAAACGCTTTGGTGATGTTACCGGTGCAAACGTTGGTCGTCGTTTAGCGATCGTCTTAGATGATGAAGTTGTTTCAGCCCCAAACATTCAGACAAAAATTCCAAGTGGTGAAGCTCGTATTACTTTAGGTACCCGAGGCGGATACGAAGAACTTTATAAAGAAGCTTCTGAGTTAGCTTTGATTCTTAAGTCAGGTGCATTGCCTGCGACAATTGAGGTTCTTGAGGAACGTCAAGTTGGAGCGAGTCTTGGTCCTGAGCTTGCTGACGAAGGCGTCAAAGGCGTTTTGCTCGGTTTGATCGCAGTTATCTTTTACATGATCGTCTTCTACCGTCGTCCAGGCGTGATCTCTTGTATCGCTTTGACATTAAACGGTCTCTTGCTGATGGCGTTAATGGCGGCTCTGGGCTTCTCACTGACGCTTCCAGGTATTGCCGGTTTCGTCCTAACATTAGGTATGGCCGTCGACTCGAACGTACTCATTAACGAACGTATCCGCCAAGAATTACACGAGGGCAAGAATGCTAAAAAGGCGCTAGAAAACGGCTTTAACCGTGTATTCTGGACGATCTTTGATGCAAATGTGACGACACTTATCGCGGCATTAGTGCTTCTTGAAACTAACTCTTCCGGTCCAATCCGCGGTTTTGCCATTACATTGATTGTCGGTATCTTGGTTTCACTCTTCACATCACTTTACTGCTCGAAAGCAATGTTTGAGTTCATGCTCAGTAAGCTTTCTACGGACAAAGCAATTCGTTCATGGCTCGGCGATACAAAATACCGAGTGTTCAGTATCGACTTCTTAAAAGGCTCACTCCCATACGCTGGTATCGCTGGCGGTATCATCGTAGTGGTCTTCGCACTAGCTGGTTACCGTGGAGTGAACTGGGGTGTCGACTTTGCTGGTGGAACTGAAATGCAGGTTCGCTTTTCAGAAACTACAACACCAGATGAAATTCGTGCTGTTGGTCAAAAGAACGGTATCGGCTCGATGACCTTGCAGTCTATCGGCGACAGCGGCAATCAGTTCCTTCTTCGTTTCGGTTCTGAAGACTTTGTATCTGACCAAGGCGTGAAACTGACTGCGTCGGAGGAATCCGCAAAGGTTCAAACGTTCTTAAAAGCGGTCAAAACTGATCTTGCGGCAAAGAAACCAGATGTTCTGTCTGTAGACTACGTAGGTCCTCAGATTGGAAAAGAACTTCGTACGCAAGGCGTACTCAGTATGGTCTACGCTATCTTGGGCATTTGCGCGTACATCATTCTGCGCTTTGACTTGCGCTTTGCACCGGGTGCTGTCTTAAAGATGTGTATCGACGTACTACTTGTTCTCGGCTTTTACGTTTTCTTCTGGAGAAGCGTAGACCTGACAAGTGTTGCGGCATTCTTGACGGTGATTGGTTACTCTATCAATGATGCGATCGTAATATTTGACCGTATCCGAGAGAACTTAACTAACCATCCGAAACGTTCTCTCAAAGAGAACGTCAATATGGCGGTCAACGAGACTTTAACTCGTTCGATCAACACCTCAGGTACGACTTTGTTCTCCTTGTTCGGTATTTTGGCATTCGGCTCCGGAGCGATCTGGAACTTCGGTGCAGCGATGGCAGTTGGTATCGTTGCTGCGACGCTTTCCACCACGTTTATCGCAAGTGCTGGGGTTATTTGGTTCAAAGACTTTATCACTGGCACCAAGAAGTCACCTTCGGTTGGCACTACGGCTCCAGCGAGGTAAGTGTTAGGTACGACATGTTTTCAAATTAAAAAAGGACCTTCGGGTCCTTTTTTGTTTCTCTCGGGTTTAAGCCGACAGCTGCTGAGTGAATGTTTTCAAGAAATGAAAGGGAGACCTTGCGTCCAATGTCATTCGGTTAACACGTAGACATAGATGTGCGGCCCCTTGACCGTCTTTCAAATAGTTTTTCAGCTGCGCCAGCGCAGGATCAATCAGAATATTTTTTCAAAAGATCTCGACACTTTTTTTGCGTCGCTGCATCGCATCACAAGCGGAGAACCCTGATCTTCACCGAAAAAATTTGTTCTCAATAAATCAGACACGCTGGAATAGAAATCTACGCCTCTATACTTGAATCCTGTTTATATCTACAACTCCATAAATTTATGTAGAAAAAAGCCGTGTTATGGTCTTGCTGCCTGCCCAGCTAAGTGTTCGTGTTAACCGAATGACATTGACCTTGCGGCGTCCCTTTTTGTTACTGAAGATTCCAGTGTGTAACCGTAGGGTCTGTTACCTTGTAGGTGCATTTATTGTCTGCGCGAGTTACCTCGACTTCGGACAGGCTTTTCACCTTAGATATCGTGCCAGTATCATTTTTTGTTGCTGTAGAGGATTTAGTTGCTCCGCGGTCAACAGACACCGCGATATTGTAGGATATCGAGGCATCGATTAAATTATTGAAGTAGCCAGTGTGAAAAGCAATTTTATAGACCGACTTTCCTACAGGACTATCGTTACACTTTAGTTCGTAACGTTGAATACCGTTTTGTCCGGCATCAATCATAGTGCCTCGTCCATGAACGAATTTGTCGTAGATTTGCACATCTGGTTTATCTGCCGTATCCGCTGACTCTAAAACGTCGAGGTGCATTTGGGGTGCGCCTGAAGTCGAGGTCTATTTTAATTCAACGGTAAGGTTACCCAGAGCTGATGATGAGCGATATTTTGAACGTCCTCAGGAGTTTTTGCTGCGGCGAGTTCAAGAGTATCGGCGGCAAGAACTGCTGCGGCGTGCTTTTCACCGTCATTGGCAAACTGCGTTTCGATATGGGCGACAGTCTTCTCGTCTTTGATCAAAGGTTCAGTTGGAGCACTAGGCTCCTGCTCAGGGTTTGGTACTGTATCGACCGGAGTCGGCTCAGGATTTTTTCCACCGTCGCCGCTTTTCCCACCACTACCACCGCAACTAGTGAGAAGTGCGATGAGTACCGCTGCTATAAGGTGATTGGTTTTGTTTGCTTGCCAGTTTTCCATGGCTGAATCCTCTTTTTGTTAACGATCTAAGTTGGTGATGACTGCTGCAAGGTGGTGCTGAACCGCAACTGCAGTTAAATAGGTTTAGTCCATTTTGACGGGGGTAGTTGATTAAGGTTGCATAGAGTGCGGAAGGGGTCTTTTTTCCTGTTATTGCTGGACTCTAGCTGGCGTGTTGGGCAAAAAAAAGAGACGCCTAGCGCCCCTCCATTTAAGTAATCAGAGAATCTAATCTAGAGAAGTTCCATCTCTGTGATTGCTGTGCCTGAAAATGCATCAGTGTACTGAAAGTCTGAAGTTGGAACAGCGTCGTTGCGTTGGCTTTCAGATTTAAAAGTACTGAGATAAACCTCACAATGACCATAATCAAAACCTTTTTTAAAAGGATGATGATTACACGCCACCTGGGTGCCGCTCTTCATGAGTAAGCCGCAGCGCTCATTAAAGCTGATAGATTTTCCGTCCGGCGCTACTTGCCCGTGACGTACATGGTGCGGACACTTTCTACAAAACATGCTCATCCCTTCCTTGGTATCAAAACACGTTTACTGTCAAAAGCACTTACCAATACAGGGTCAAAGCCATCGACCGAGTAGCGGGGCACTCTCCGGCATTGTTATGCCAGCCGGAAAAATTACATTTCACTTGGGATTATTCGTTGATATTAGCAGACAAAAATCCTTATGCAACGGGAAAATTATTGTTATTTATGGGAAATTTCTTTTTAGGTGCGTCCCAAATTTAGTGATTATCCCATGAGCAGCAAGGGTTTCGGGGTGTGCCTCGAGCGACCATACCCTTTGACCTGCCTTAGTCTCTCTGGTAGCGTGACGGTCGCTCTTAAAGGCAATTCACTAAAAATCATGAGTTCTGATGCTCTGATGTTGTGATTCTGATGAAAGGTTGCGATCCATGGCCTGGTTGAACCGAGAGAAAGCCCCAATGGGCAAAGGTGGCCAGCGTACAGATACTCCTGATGGACTCTGGGAACGCTGCACCAAATGTAGTGAGATCATTCTGCGGGAAGACTACGCTGAAAATCAGCATGTTTGTCCTAAATGCAGCCACCATTATTACATCCCATCTCTGGAGCGCATTCGGCACTTTCTTGATCCGAATTCATTTCAAGAACATGATCATGATTTAGTTAGTCCAGACCCATTGAAGTTTAACGACACCAAGCCTTACGAGAAAAGATTGAAAGATCTATTTGCTCGCACCGGTAAGTACGACGCGATTATTACTGGATCAGGCGTACTTAATGGTATGAAGGTTGAAATCGGAGTTTTTGATTTTGAATTCCTCGGTGGCAGCATGGGATCTGTGGTTGGTGAGAAGATCTCCCGACTGTACATGCGCTCAGTGGCTTCAAAAAATCCAGCAATTATTTTCTCTTCCTCAGGCGGTGCGCGCATGCAGGAAGGGATTCTTAGTTTGATGCAAATGGCAAAGACCTGCGCGGCGTTAGCAAAACTGCGCGAAGCTGGCGTGCCGTTTATTTCTGTTCTCACACACCCGACAACTGGCGGTGTGGCGGCAAGTTTCGCAACTCTTGGTGATTTAAACATCGGAGAGCCAAACGCTCTCATTGGCTTTGCTGGTCCAAGGGTTATTCAACAAACTATTAGGGAAAAATTGCCGGAAGGTTTCCAGCGTTCAGAATACCTCCTTGAACACGGCATGCTCGATATGATTTGTCATCGAGATACCCTTCGACCAACAATTACCCAAGTACTCCGCATTCTCACGCACCGGACGTCAGCCCTATAGATCAAGGTTGCATACTCATGCACACCCAGGACACAGAACAGGAGTTAAAACTCCTTTATGCTAAGAGGCCGCAGGTTATCAAACCCGGCCTCGAACGTATTAAGAAAGCAATGCCTTTTCTTGGTGGTGTGGACAAGCGCGCTCCGACCGTGATCGTTGGAGGCACCAATGGAAAAGGCACGACGGCTGGATATCTATGGCAGATGTTATCGTCTGCAGGCTTAACGGTGGGTCTATTTACGTCGCCGCATTTGATCAATTTTTCCGAGCGTTTTTGTATATCTGGTATGAAAACCAGCAACGATGATCTTATCGTGAAGTTAAAAATTCTAAGAACTAAGATTCCGGCGGACATTTATGATGAGCTGTCATTCTTTGAAGTCAATACGCTTCTTGCGTTGCAGCTTTTTTCAGATGCGAATTCCGATATCAATATTCTTGAGGTCGGACTCGGTGGACGCTTGGATTCAACGAATGCCTGTGATCCAGATCTGTCGATCATCACTAGCATTGGCATGGACCACATGGAGTTTCTTGGAAACTCTGTCGAGGCTATCGCAGCGGAAAAAGCCGGCATCATGCGTTCAGGACGTTCGTGTTTGTGGTCGGGTACGCAGGGAACGTCAGCAGATAAAGTGATTAGAGCGAAGGCGCTCGAAACACCAGCATGGCTTTACATTATCGATGATGACTACGGCCTCACCTCAAACCGTAAATTCTTTTTCCGAACGAGTAGCCAGCCCCATAAATTTGAATTGCCGAGTAGGTTTTGGGATTTGCCGAAATATCTAAGAGCAAATTTTGTCACTGCTCTAGCGGCCTACTGCTACCTTCATGCAGAAAAAATCATTAACAGCCGTAATTCGTTTTTTACTGGCAAAGCTGACCGCATTGCTGCGCGTGTGGTCAATGGGATCCTTGAGATGCCGCCAGGACTACGTGGACGCTTTGAATTTGTGCCTCTTAATAAACCAATCGCTGGTTTTTCGACTCTACTTCTGGATGCATGTCATAACCCGGATGGAGCTGCGACTTTTGCCGAAGCACTACAAGAAAAATATAGCTTGGGTCAGCTTTCACAACCGTTGCCTGCTGTCGTTTCAGTGCTGAAAGATAAGCAACACGGCGAGATACTCGATGTTCTACGTAAAGTGTGCAGTCCGATCGTTCTTTTCCCAAATAATTCCGAGCGGACTTGGGGCAAAGAGGACTTAGCTGAGAGGCACAATGATCTCGTTTTTGCGAGAGACTTCCAAGATGCTGTGCGTCAGGTCAGTTCAGATACTGCTACCAGTGTGAAGCCTTTGGTTGTTTGCGGTTCTGTGCATGTGATGGGCCAGGTTCTCCATGAAGTTTCTCTGCTCTGAAACATTGTCATTGATCGCCCCTGATTTTTGCCTAAGCTAACGTGGCCGTTTTCAACTAATTGAGGGCTCACGATGAGGTCAATGTTCTGTCGACTTCGTTGTCACCCCTAGGTAATTCCAACAGAAATACCTTCCCGAAAACATGCCGAGAACATGCTCTAATGCGATAATTTAAAAATAAAATCGAAAGCTTACTGCTCGATTCCCGCTCTGCCGATATTGGCTTAAACATTGCACTTTGAGTCAACTCGCAGAAGCCACTGGCTATTGTGAGCTGTCCAGAAGTTGAGTTGTGATTCTTGCTGTTGATCTCTTGTGGAATGGACCTGTCTTATGAGTCGTTGTGCTTCTTTTTTCGTTAGCATCATTTTATTAAATCTTTGTGGATGCATTGAAGCCGAGCCGCGGCGCAGTGTCAGACCGAAAGTTGAACATACCATCCCTGCCGGACCTTACCTTGTGGAAATTGAACAAGGTGCACTCGCGATCTCAATCATCGAAAATGTTCTATCGATTTCTGAAATTTTCCAGGAAAAACCGCATGCATTGTCCGCGTCTCTAAAGAACGTGTCATCGATCATGCGTTACTTGGCTCGTCCGGATTTTAAAACATCGGACGGTTATATTCATGTCGAGGTCCAAAGTATGAGTAACCTTTCAACTTTGGAGTATTCCGCAGAGAAGCCAACTAATCCGATTTTAAAGGCTCGTTTTACCGAAGCGGAAAAACCAGTAATGAAATTGGTTGAACTGCAACATACCCGCGAAGCCGGCGTGGATTCTTTCAAAATTTTAGAGAGCTCTGATGACGTTTTGATGATTAATCTGCCTGAAATTTTTTCGCATGTATTTGGCTGGAGCCACTGTTTCCGCGGTTGACCTCTTTCTCGGCGGTGAGGCTAGTTACAAGTCAGTAGGCGAGGATCTGATAAATGTTGACGCGAAAGATCTCGAGTTCGTCCTGCTCGAAACTAACGAGCTCCTTCGTTTAACATTTTCCCTTGTCATGAATGAAAAAAATGGATCACTTGTTGGTGGGACATTGACAGGTAAAGGCATCGATCAAAAAACCGGCAAGATTACAAAAGAATACAACTGGGATATTGAGCAACTGGCAAAACACACGAAGCATTGGCCAGTGTATCAAGAAATTATCAATTCCATGGCTGATGGCAAGTGAGATACGAAAACATGAATACAAAAATCATCGCTGCAATTTGCGCAATAGTCACTTGTTTACTTTTCACAGGTTGCAGTGGTGTCACTGAGCCTCTTGAAGATAAAGAATACGCTAAGGAATTGCTTAACCAAGGAAAATTCCAACAAGCGCGTACTATTTTACAAGGTCTTCATAAAGACAGTCCTAGTGACGGCGAAGTATCGGTTTTGCTCGCAAGTGCCTATGCTGGCGCAGCAGGACTGAATGTTGTTGATGCATGGCGTATGTTTGAACCGATGGTGTTCGGCGACAAAATCATGCAACTTCAGGAAGGAGAATCTTCTGAGGGTGCATCCGATGAAGAAAAACTTAATGCTGATCCAGCTGAATTTGAAAAAGAAACTTATAAATTTCTGACGTCTTTAGCCAAAGACTTTAATGTTCTTGGCCGCATGCCACTAACAAATCTCGCTGGTCGAAGTGAAATCAACGGAGGCTTAAAAGTTTTAGATAGCGTCGATTCTGCTTCATCAGAATACGGTCGCGCGAGACTGTACTCGGTTTTTCTTAACCTATTTCAGTTTTCCGGTGTGTTGCGAGCTAGTTTCCCAACATCAGCAGATGCGCATGAATATGATCTGCAGATTGTGCTTTGTAATTTTAATCCAACGATTTTCTTTCAGAACCTAGATCTCGGTTTAACCTATGTCAATAAAGCAGTGAGCGACATAAAATCAGCATCAGAGGTCATGAACTTTCGTAAAGAACTAAAAATAGAGGCTCTTGAAAAGAGCCTAGTGACACTTCATAAATATAAAGAACGCGGTGACATTGATATGGGGAAGATTGTCTCAGTTAAAAGTTCATTTAATGAAGTCGTTTGCAGCAAATAGTTCAGCACCAATTTTCTGAGAAAAAACAGACCGCCTAGAAAGGCGGTCTGTTTTTTATCTAACGAGCCTTTATTGTTGTTATATTCAGTGAATTTCTATAGCCTACCAGCATCTTCAATCGGAAAAAACGAGTCGCTGGTGCAGATGCGGATCTCACATATTGCCCAAATGGCAAGCTTAGCGCTTTGCTGGAACTTTTTCGTTGAAACTCGTGCCGACGCGGTAGAGCTTCGGCATGTTATTGCCTCAGGAGATAATGCTGATAGCTGGCAATCACAGCGCCATTGTTACAAAGTTTACGGCGACGCCCAGCGACTTTTGTGCCTCCCCACCACTACCTATAAAGTTGCTACCGGAGAGATCGGTTTTGATGGGAGCTTAAACTCCAATGAGGATGCTTTTATAACGGCAAGCCGCGTGTCAGACCGCAGCATTGACCGCGAATTTCTTGAAGGCTTATTTGAGAAGAATAACTTCCTTACGTTTTCTGGAATCACTAGGTTTTCAGCTGTGTATGGTGAGACGACCTTCGCCCTTGTGCCCTACTATTTTGCTGCGGGGTTTAAAATCAGTAATCCAAGTTTACCCTCAGTGAATTTTGCCGCAATTACGAGCTCGCACCTTCTATTAAGTCACAACTTTATTCACAACATTTCT
>CAMAXT010000099.1 GCA_945862295.1 Pseudobacteriovorax antillogorgiicola | reverse complement strand
CAAGAGGTTAGAAACACTAATAGCAGGTATCTGGATCATCTGAAATAAAACTTGATTGTGGTCCGAGGCCAAGCTTCTTAAGTTCCGTTAATAAAAACTTCGTGCGTTTTGTCAGACGGCTCTTTTTCAAATCCTGCTCGGCCGCTGTCAAACTTGATTCGCTCCGAATAGATGTTTCCATGGTACGGCATGAGTTGGTGATATCTGATTCCCTAAACTCGCCGATGCCATCTACGGTTGACAACATCTCTGAGCGTGCTTGCGGTCCAGCTCGCAACGTTGACGAGCTTACGACAGTTTCACTCGCAGGAGCGAATTTAAGTTCGTAGGTTCCAGTGGGGTTTAGTTTGTTGATCCAAGCGCTGCGACCTGACACGTGATCGAACATCGAAGGGTCAAGGATCGAAGGTTCCGAAAAATCTTTCACCCAAACCGCAGGCGCTACGTGATAGTTCCATTTAAAATTTGGCTGCGGGCTTAAACTGCCACTCGTTGCAATGACAAACTGGCTGCTAACAGGAATACCAAGGATTGCGAGTTCCATCACCATGTATAGTGAGCGCGCAAAGCAGCCATCTGCGATGTCAGTAAAAGGAAGATAGTCGACGGCAAAGATGAAGTGCACTGCGGTTTGCAGCTGCTCAAAAGATACAGCGCCCTGCAAAAAACTTGACTGCTGTGGCGCACCGCATGCTAAAAGCCCGCTAGCAGAGCCAACAAGCGCTAACTGTCTCACTATTCGTACAAGCATAATTTTACCAAAATATAGGTGCAACGACCTTTCATACTAAGCGCGGGTGCGGATTACAATTCATTATTCTTTAGTGATCATTCCTCTGATATTATTGCGAAAACCCTTTCAAAACAATGGGGTCACCCTGGGAGTAGACTTATGACAATTGCTTATTACTGTGTACTTTTCGCCGGTATCCTTCCGATTCTTTGGGCTGGATATGCAAAAAAAGCCAACGGATTTAAAATGAAGGATAACGCTGCACCGCGCGTTTATATGGAGTCTTTAAAAGGTGCGGGTCAGCGAGCAAACTGGGCGCAGCAGAATTCTTGGGAATCATTTGCGCCGTTTGCAGCGGCGGTAATTATTGCAAATCTCTGCAATGCCAATCCTGAACGCATTGATTTGTATGCAGGCACTTTCATAGTCGCGCGTGTTTTATACGGCATTTTCTACATCACTGACAAATCAACACTTAGGTCTTTGGTTTGGATGGTTGGGATGGCTGCGACCTACGGTCTCTACTATTTAGCGTTCACTGGATCAAAGATTTAAGAGCTCAGTCGTTGCCACAGTTGATAAAGATCTTGTGGCAATGGTGACTGGCAATGAAAGTTACCTCCTGCGGGATGAGTAAACGCTATAGCTGCTGCGTGTAGTGCGTGGCGAGTATGACCGGCCAGTTGCTGTACATCTAGGGTATCCCCTCGCTCTTTGTAAGTTTCACATACGCGTTTATCTTGGTGATAGACTTTATCGCCAATAATGTGATGACCAAGCCATGCAGCATGGACGCGAATCTGGTTTCCTCTGCCAGACAGTGGACGCACCTCAACTAACGCTGCATCCAGGGCTCTTTCTCTGACAAAAAAATCTGTTCTAGCCTCTTCGCCATCGCCCGCGATTTGCTTATGGGGAATCGAAAACGACGTGGTTTTTCCTAGAGGTTGATCAACATGAATGTCATCCCAAGTCGGACTACCTGCCAGAATTGCTTGATAGGATTTTTTAACATCCCGAGAAAGAAATGCTTCGCTTAGTGTGCGACGTAAATCTTGAGTCGCTGCACAGATAACGATACCACTTGTTTCACGGTCCAAGCGGTGAACCGGAGACCACTCCTTGCCGAAGCTCGCATGCAACAATGCGACAAAGGTGTTACGTCGATAAAAGCCACTCTCGTGCATGGGCAGATTCGCCGGCTTTTCGATCGCTAAGATCCCTCGATCTTCAATGATTAATCTGAGCTGGTCATCGACCACAGGTTCAGCACTTTGAGGGTGAAAAACAGCCAGCAAATCACCGCACTTTAATCGGCGGGTGGCGCGTGCTTTTTGCGTATTCACAAGAACCTGCCCGCTGTTGCAAAGAGATTTCCATTCCGTACGAGAACGGAATGGAAAACTTTTACCGAGAAAATCATCTAAACGACGATTCTCAGCTTCCGGTCCAAGCTCAGGACCGAGAGACCGGTATTCAGTTGGGGAGATATACGAATCTACTAAACGTGGTAAGGTAGGGAGCGAAAAAGATCGGATCAGTTCAAATTTCTTTGAATCTGTTCCGGATTTTTCAACAGTCATTGTTTTGCCAAAGATTTTGGTTTGGAAAATAGATAGGTAATCGAATCGCCAGATTTCTCATGGATGATCACCTGTTCCATATAGGTGCCTGCACTGTCGGGAGTCAGCTCGAGAGTTTTGATCGGCAACTGTTCTTTTGGTGTTAATGAAAAACCTGTTCCTGCTTTCGCGATGGAAAAGCGCTCATGCAAACCTGCAGAACTCCCAGAAAACAAATCTAAAAATGGTTTCACAGACGCAGCAATTTGGTTGCCGGCGATGCCTTCCGTCAAACTAAACACTTGCTTTTGTTCTTTGCCACTGACGACAGTTTTGATGACGATTTCTTTCGCATCAATCCGAACATTCATCGGTGCTGGTTCATTGATTTGCCAAATGATTGACTTGTCTTCGAAGACTTGAAGCTGGCCTTTGCCTTTCAGCTCCATTCCGAGAGCGACGAGCTTCTTGGTCTGGGTGAAATCCGCACTAAAGTTACCTAAGGGTTTATAGTTATTGAGTAATTTATCAATTCCGGCGCTTGCGTCATCACTGCTTTGCGCGTGACCGAACACGGCGCTTGAACACACGCCAAAGAAAACAGCCAAAAAAATCAGGAATTTCCTGCTTAATGGCTCTATTTTTACGTGGATCAATGTCTGCATGTGTTTTATTCTTAGGCGGATCAACTACATTGCTAAGCTGATGTCGATAGTGGAGTAAAAATGCAAAGTCCGCAAGTTGTAACGAATGTTATCGAGACCATCTTTGATTCGGTAAATCTTAGATTTGTCGACAAGACAACAGTGAACGAAAATACTGTTTTAGGACAAGGCGGCTTGGGATTAGATTCAGTTGATATTCTCGAAGTGGTCGTCGCCATCGAACACCGCTTTGGCGTAAAACTCCAAGATAAAAAGTCTGGTGTCGAAGCGTTTCAGTCAGTTGGAACGATCGCAAAGTTTGTTGAAACAAACACCGACGCCACTCACTAAGAGATTACTGTGACCGAGGTAACAATATCAGGAACCGGGTGCATCACCTGTCTTGGCAATTCTCCCGAAGACTTGCTAGCAGCAGCACTCTCTGGCCAACATGGCCTTAGTACTGATCCACATCTCGGTCTAACTCTCGGATACACAAACGAAAGTTTGATACCAAGCCTTCGTTCTGCCATCAACAATCATCCTTACGGCCGATCACTTTTTCCTAACGGTATCTCCGAAGACATCCGTACTATGCCGCTGGTGTATCTCTATAGTTGTCTGTTAGCTGCAATGAAGCAGGCACAGTGGGACCATATACCAAAAGATACCGGCGTTATTTTTGCGACGACTACAGGTTACGTGCCTTACTGGGAAGACGACCTAGTGGCGTTTCAAGCGGGAAAGATTTCCGAGCAAGACTTCACTGTATCATTTCAGGATCATCCCCTCAGCCGACCTTTGGATCCGCTCTTTCAAGGGCGACATATTGATGGTCCGCTACGAATCGTGACCTCAGCGTGTGCAGCAGGAACCCAAGCGCTCGCCTTGGCGCACCAGTGGATCGCGTTAGGAAAAGTCCAACGCTGCATCGTTGCAGGCACAGAACTTCTTAGCACATTGACAATAAGAGGCTTCAATAGTCTTAGCCTTATTTCTAAAAATCCCTGCGCACCATTTGACCAAAACCGTGATGGTATCAATTTGAGCGAGGCAGCTGGTCTCATTATTCTTGAACGGGCAGATCTTGCAAAAACAAAAATAGCTTCCTTAAGCGGTGGCGGGATGAGCTTAGATAGCTACGATATGACAAGTCCTGATCCAAGCGGTCACGGTATTGTGCGGGCGATCGAAGCTGCACTTAAAAATGCGTCCATACCTGCTAAGACCATCGACTGGATTCACACGCACGGAACCGGCTCGCAAGCGAATGACATCGCTGAAGCTGCCGCGATGTCCCATATTTTTGGTAGCGTGACGCCACCTGTTTCCTCAACTAAGGGACTGCACGGGCATGCATTAGCGGTATCTGGCATTATCGAAACCATTTTGTGCATCGAAGCCATGAATCACAAAACGATCCTTGGAACTTTAAATCACCAACAAGCAGACGAAAAAATCAAAGCCTGCATTCAAAAAGAAAATTTGGCTTTTGATGTCCGCCGCATTTTGAAAACCACTTTAGGTTTTGGCGGTGTCAATGCTGCAATTGTACTGACCCACGGGTTGGGAACAAACTGATGGTACTTTTAACGCAGCAGAAAAAATCAATATTTGTTGCAGCTGTTGGTACGGCGAAGAGAAATGAATGCATCGATATGGACCGCGATCCATCCTTTCGCAAAGCAACGCTACCGATGATGATGGCGTGGCAAGCGCTGAACAAAGCGCTGAAATCCGTGACGACGGAAGCGCGCTCCGACGATGAAAATCGAGCTAATAGAAAAGATTGGGGCCTTGTTTTTGGCACAAGCCACGGTGAGTTAGAGGTTACGAAAGATTTCTTAGTCACCTTGGCAACAAAAGGTTTGGCGCGTCCGATCCTTTTTCAAAATTCACTTCATCATTCGACCTTAGGATTTATTTCTCTCAAACTTGGGATAAGTGGTCCTGGCATCACGGTCAGTAATCACTTTTTTTCCGGCGAAGACGCCATATCAGCTGCGATTGATCTCATTGAGGGTGGGCACTGCGATGTCGCCGTTACTGTTGCTGTCGACACCCTAGTACATGGTCTTGAGGCTGCACTTGGTCAATATTATCCTGGTGGGCAAATCGAAGGCGAAGGGGCAGGGTGCTTAATTCTAGCAAATGCTGCAGGACTTAAACGCCTCGGCGCAAAGCCACTAGCTGCTTTCGACCGCATTTCAATAAATCACCAAGCGGGTATTGGTAAACCCAAAGATGGGCATATTGAGGTGAGCAGTGACTACGATGCAGACGGCCTGGAAAAAATCGCTCATTACCTGCAAGAGGCCAAGACCCTTCAAACTCTGTCATTAAAAAAGCCAGACGGCACTTCGGCGACGATTCAGTGGCGGCATTCCTCTAAAGAAAGAGAGTCAGCCCCGTGTTAGTGAAATGCCACAGACTTGCGCATTCGGACGGCAATCGGGTTTTCCTGACGTTTGATGATGGACCGGTTCCGGGCATTACAGAAGCCGTGCTTAACATTCTCGAAAAGCATCAGGTCAAAGCAACGTTTTTTGTCGTTGCCGAAAAAGCCGCTGCGCAGCGGGACATTATAGAAAAAATGATTCGCAATGGTCACGGCATCGGCAACCATTCACTGAACCATAGTTTTCGGCCATTTTTCGCTGGAAGAAAAACGATGGTTGAATGGATCTCGTCCGCGGAAAAAATACTCCAGAACCTAACCGGAGCTGAAAGTGTTGGCTGGCGTTCGCCCGCTGGAATTCAAACGCCGCCGCTCCACGACGCACTGAAACTACTCAAGATGCCTCTTATTCACTGGAACATTCGCTACTTCGACACGGTCAAAACTTGGACCTGGAAGTCGGCGGAACAGTCATTACCAAAAATCAAGCCGGGATCGATTGTTCTTCTGCACGACAAACAAAAGAAGGGAAACGAACTAACGTTCCTAGCGACACTTGAGAGATTCATCCCAGCGTTGAAAGAACGTGGATTGGTCCTTGACCGACTGCAACGAGCTGACTTCCTTACACTGTCATCTGAACAATAAACGCAGTCAGTGGTGGTTAATATCGCAACGATGACTATTCAAAAAACAAAATGAAAGAGGCAATAAGCAGAGTCAAACTACTTATTGCCTACAACCGTAAACTAGTTTTTTCAAAATCTAATGCAGCTAGAAACCGCTTTTAAATATCCATTAGATACAGTTGCCTGTATACCTAGATCAAACAAACTCGAAGGTGCAGTCCATACGATCGACAATAACACTGATATCCAAGGCGAAAGCATTTTCGTAGTCTATAAATAGGTGCGGCTCACGCCTACAACCAAAAGAAATTATTAGATAAACTAATAAAAATCTCCTTGTTCTAAAGACGTAACAAAAATAAGCCGATAACAAATTGTCGAGTGCTTTTCAGCCATCTAAACGGTTTATTTCTTTGCACCCAAGGGATGTTTATGATCAGGTCAATGCCAATAGCTTCAATCATCGCGGCCGCGTTACAAATCGCAGGATGCTCGATTGTTCCTAGCTTGGGCGCGAAAGACGATGACAAAGATAAAACTGCCGACTCCTCAACAAGTGAATGCACAAGCGCGGAATGCAACAAAAATACCGAACTGGCAATTGAGCCAACCTACGGTACTCTTGGTCTTGCCGGACACTGTACCTACAATAAAAAAGAAGCCGAGGGCTGTTTTACTTGTACCCCTAGGGATCTGCCACGCACAATTTGTACCGAAATTGAAAATGGTTTTGACCCAGCAACCAGTTGTGAAAGTGATGCCGATATAATGACCTGTAAGGTCAAAGTTGCGGGTACAGATTTCGAGTTTGATTTTTCTGAGCAAACTCAGATCGAACGCATCTATAGCAAAGTGCCGTTCTTTCTCCTTGGAGCAAAGGTCTATCTTGGCAATAAACTCGAGAGCAACCCTGTCGCTCGCGATCTAGTTTTTGCCTCTTTTGATTCAATCATAAAGTTCAAAAAAGACTTTTTTACGACTGGCGACATCTCAGGATTTCTAGTCGAATTTGAAGCACATCTTAAAAAAGCTAAACCTGAAACAGACTCGGCCCAATTCGCTGTCATCAAAACCGCATTAGAAGGTGCTGTCGCTGCTTTCGCAGAATCCTACTCCGATGGCAAGATGGACGACAAAGACTTTCTGACATTTGCCTATAAGATCATTCAAGCTATGCCGAAAGACCTTTATGGCAATATGCTAGAAGAGCTCGATATCGATTCGATAATGAAGTCACTCAATGAGTCAGGAAACGAGGATGTTATCGAGGAAATTCTTAATAATGGCGTGCCGGCTCAGTGAAAAAAAACTTAAACTTAGGTGTCAGGCACCACTTGTAAGTCCCTGATGGGTCCCGGAGGGACTCACCCATCAGGGACTTACAAGTGGTGCCTGACACCTACTACCCTGACACCTACTACCACACTGACTACCTACCTTACCCAGCAGTAAGCGCTAACTCAGGTTTGCCTTCAAGAGAAGTGATATATTTTTCCCACGAGGTATAATCTTTTGTATCAATCTGAACAATGTGAACACCAAATTGCTTGATATCTTCCGACTGCACGGTTCTAACAATACGGCCTAAGAGAAAAATCGGTCGATCAAGTTTTGAAGCGCTTGGATCGACTGTCATCTCAATAAGCGTATTGATTTGGTACGGCATGCGGTCATTCGCCGCTGGGCTTAGAAGAAAGCCAGTGCGCGACACGTTTTCCATAATCACTTTGAATGCAAGCGGCACACCGATAGTGCGTGTTTCTGCTGTCAGGTCGGCACCGACGCGTTTCGCTCTTACTTTTGATTCAGCCGGCCGAACAATTCTCGCAGGATTAGACTGCATAAAAAAAACCTCCAATAACATAGTTGCTAATGGAGGATCGTCATAAATTTCAGATACTTTAGTCGGGTATACCTGGTACATTTTGCCCAGCTTGAATCAAAATCTCGTTTTTGAATTTTGCCATGTCTGGACCGAGAATCTGCATAATTTCTTCAACTGAGTTAACGATTTTAATCATCTCCATGTCTTTTGCAGACATAAGACTATTCTTCATCGGATAGTCTTCAGTCCATTTAATCAACGCCTCCCAGCTTTTATCAGAGGAAAAGAGGATCAGTGGGCGCGGTTTAATATGCGCAACCTGCATCAGCTGCCATGTGTAGAACATCTCAAGCACGGTGCCAATGCCACCAGGGACGACGACCACTGCATGGGAAATACGCATAAACTCATCCAAGCGGGAAGAGAAGCGTTTATGATGGCTTTTCACGTCTAAATGCGAGTTCGCATCGCTTTCAAAAGGCAGCTGGATTGGTAGACCGATCGACCATGCACCTTTACTACCAGACTTCGCACCACGGTTCGCCGCTTCCATCAGGCCCGGACCTCCGCCAGTCACAATATCTACGCCAGATTTTGATAGGGCCTCTGCTAGCAATTCGACTTGACTATAGATTGGACTATTCTCACGAATCCTAGCTGATCCGAAGATACAAACACGGTAAAAATCAGTTTCCATCTCAGTAAGAAGAGTATCGATATCAGCGACGATATCGTAAAGCTGGCGAATTTTGTTGGTCAGAATCTTTCTGACTTTTTTTGGTTTTACACTCAACCGAGACTCCCTTTGACGTAATTAAGAAATACTTTAATTCCAATGGTTTGCGAAAGGCAACAAGGGCTTCCAACTGACTTTTTTAAGGTACCAGAGATACATTAAATAAATCAATATTTTCATGATGTTATATAGAACTGGTCCGAATTTATTATTAAGGGGCGCTAAATTTTCGCCAGCTCCAGCCGATCACAGACATGAACATCTAACAGAGTCAGGGACGATTGTATGTTCAGGCGGATTTTCGCGTCATCATTATATTTACTAACAATCGCTTCCGGAAGCACTGCGGATATCGTCAAATCTGATGGTAGCGAGCTTGGCATTGCGATCATGGGTTCGATCATCCAAAAAGACGCTGCCGACAACGTCGCTTTAATCAAAGAACAAACTGGAACAGTCAAAGCAGTCAAAGCCGGTCACGTGATTATGGACAAATATAAAGTCATATCGGTGTCTGCACAGTACATCGAAGTCGTAACCAGAGACTCAAACCAATTCCTCATCTATCAAGACAAATTCGCTGGTAACATCGCCAGTAAAAAATCATCCGGCCCAAATCTAGTCAACAACGATGTTTTTAGGGAAGACGGTTTCGAAAGAAACAAAGACAAAATCGTCATGACCGGTATGTACCGTGATAAACTCGTTCAGCAAGATCTAGCAAAAGTCTTAATGCAAGCAACGGCAGAACCGTACATGGAAAACGGTAGCATTGCTGGCTTTAAAATGTCTCAGATCGACGAAGGCAGCATCTACCAAAAGGCTGGCCTAAAAGACGGGGACGTTGTCACAGGTATCAACGGATCTGAACTAAACAGTGTCGCGGGATCAATCACGCTCCTCAAGTCTCTTAAAGGGGCTGATTCTATGGAAGTAGAAATCAAGAGAGACGGTACTCCTATGAAATTTACAATCTCAGTAAATTAAGCCGTCAATCTCGTGAAATGACTAAATTTTAAGCCAGAGCACGCTTATACTCTAAATAGCCACTTAGCATTCAATCTCGGCACCATCGGGGGGTTACGTCAATCCGATTGTCGCTCGCCCGGCCTTTTGTTAATCTTGGCTTTAAACAAACAAGCAAAGACTAAGATTTAGGAGTACCTGGTGCAAATATTCTCTAACAAAACCTGCAACGCACTGCTCATTCTTGGACTCGGAGTGTCCTTAACAGCCTGTAACGAACGAGCACAGATGGGCGAAAAATCACGGCCGCGCAACGACATCGTTCCAAGCGTGATTCCTAATACATTCAAAAACTCTCTAACTGCAGGTGAGTTTAAAGACAGGTCGCTGAGCCTCCAGACTTCGGCACTGACACTGAATGGACCGCTGGAAGCAGCTTTTCTGCGCCACGAGAACACTTCAAACTCAGCAAACGTCATAGGCACCAACGAATTCGCTGATGCCTGTAGAAGCCTAGCTCTGATCACAGGCGGCGTTAGCAGAAGCGACTTGATCAAAGCTCTAAGTAAGCAGACAGCACTCAGCCTGACACCAGGACAAACAAACTGCGCGGCGCTGACGCAAAGTAGCGGTCTTGGACCCTTTCAGGCGATGAACGCGCTAAGATTTTTAGCGTCGGAGATTGCTGCCGACGAGCACGCAACCGCTGATTGTCTTTCCCTAGTTACAAAAGCAAGCGGGCGCCAATCAGCTTTGGCTTGGAGCCTGGCGCCTGTAACGGGCGAAGGAACATGGTTGCACGGCAAGGAGATCAACCGGTTTGATGGTGCTGTTGAAGGCGGTGGCAATAACCAAGAAACAGCATTCCGGTCTTACATCAATATCGCAGCGGCCAGTACCGATGACGCCAGCGACATTGAAAAAATTCACTCGTCCGTCACTGCGTACATCGACGCAGCTACGAGCAAAACAATCCTGAAAAAATCAGAACAACACCAAAAATTCTCCGCAACGCAAACGACGACGCAAATTCGTCTTTCAGATATCGAGTTTGATTTCTTGAACGGCCAGATCACTGAATCATCGACCTATCAAGATTTGGTAGGAACGAAACTTATTTCTGAGTGGAAAGTATCATCGACAGTCACGACTAGCGGCAATGCTCTTCTGATGGAGATCAATGCTGGCGGAAACGATTCTGAAGTGGAATTTAGTTTGGATAACGCTAACGCATTAAATTGCGCCGTTAATTAAGTAATCCGGTAATCCGGTAATCCGGGTCCACCCGAGAGCCCGGGGCCCATTTAGTTAACTTATGTTTCAATTTGCGATAAATCAATGGGACACCTTTTTGACTTCACCAGGGTTCCCGATGTTTCAATCCGACAAGACACTTGAACGCCAGCTATTTGCATTCACTCACCGTGACCTTGTAGCCGATGATTGTCGTTTAAAAAACCTTCGGGATTCTGCGAAGGTTGCGAATATGCGAATCAATGCACATTGAAAAAAAACAAGTCTA
>CAMAXT010000098.1 GCA_945862295.1 Pseudobacteriovorax antillogorgiicola | reverse complement strand
TAGCGAGTAAGGACTATGCCGAGTCACCAAAAATATTTTGCAATAGCAAGATTTTCATTCGGATGTGATTCGGGGCAGATCCTTCGCCTGTGGCTCAGGACACGATTTTGCTGGAAAAGGCTTTAGCCTTTTTCAGCAAAATCTAGTTAAGAGTGGTGTCCGGGACTGTGTCATACGAAAGGCTCAGAGTTGACGAAATTTTAAGTGACAATACTTATTGATGCGCCCATTGAAAGGGTGTTTGACCTCTGCCGAAGTACTGACCTGCACGTCGAAACTCAAATTCAGTCGAATGAACAGGTCATTGGCGGCCGGATGGAGGGGCTTCTTTGCGCAAATGAAGAGGTCACTTGGTCGGCAAAACATTTTGGTTTTCGGATGAAGTATGTCGCACGGATTACGGCATTTGAACGACCGACTAGATTTAAGGACACTATGACTAAAGGGATGTTCAAGAGTTTTGTTCACGACCATATTTTCGAAGAAGTCAGCGGTAAAACAAAGGTGACTGATGTCCTGGTGTTTGAATCGCCTTTTGGCGTTATCGGCAAAATAGTTGACGCGTTGATTTTGCGAAACTACCTCGAACGCCTTATTGAAAAACGTGTTCAAATGATTCGCACGGTGGCGGAGTCTGAGGCGTGGTCGAAGTAACTGCCAAATTCGATTTAAAACATCTTTCTATGATTTTACATTTTCTTCAACCACAACTGCCTGTGTATTTAAGATCGCTGTGACGCGCGGCCCCGTTTGTTTGAAGCGCTTAAACCCAGTCCACTGGGAACGTGTCGATACGCAGCTGCATATTGCGCTGATGTTTATTGCCCTAAAAATAAAGACGCGCCCGCCGCATATAGTTGCAGCAGGTTGAATCTGGTTTTAAAAACTTTCAACGAACACCCATAGCTAAATGGCTGGATGTACCGTTGCGGGATTTCAGGGAAGCTGAGTAAACCTGGCGACAATTGATTGCCAAACCGCTTCGTTCCAGCCCATCTGACTATGATAGTCGCCACTGGTCACGATGCTGTTAAAGGAATCACCGCAGCTCAATCATCGCAATCTACAAACCTGCGCGGCGATTTTATTGAAAGCGAAAAGGGCGACAAAAGGTCGCCCAAGTTCAAATAATCATGTCTTTCGTTAGCTTACTGGAATTGGCGTCCGTAAACAGTCCATTCGAGACTAGAAAAACTTGCCTGAACAGAACGGTAGAGCTGATCAATGTAAGGAGAGTATTGGTAACGGGAAAGATTGCGGTACGAGTTGCTCAACTGGACAAACTGACTTTGAGAAAGTCTGAACGCGTCTCTAATGCGGTCACCGCGGTGATCTTCAGGCTGAATGCCGTCAGTAGCATTGCGGGCTGTCCGGTAGAGATCGCTGAGTGAATAGTGCAATGAGTGTGCAATGCGACCTAATTCCTGCAACGTATCACGACGGTGATCGTTTGGAACGTTGTCGCTTTCGACGTCGCTTGTAGACTTGGTAGCGCTATCCCAACGGTCCCAACCGCCGGCATCTCTATTCGCTGCTGATGCTAACGACTCTGCATCATCTGCAGCTCTGTAGGCCGCTCTTGCTGTGGCACTAGCATTTTCTACCGCATGATCCGCGAGTGCTGGTACCGAAAGAACTAGAATCGAAACAAATGTTGCTAACAACTTCATAAAAACCTCCAATAATAGAAAAAATAAATACCTCTTTTTTCTAGGCATTTATTGCTAATTGATCAATGAGTCAGTTTGGCTCGTTCAGTGACTTAAAGAACAGTTTCATGTAGTTGCGCGCGCAGTGTATGTTAATACCTCGGTATTTTTTGATCGAAGCAGTTTAGTGAATACATTTGTTAACAAGTTACGGTTCTTAAACATGTCATCAAATATTACTTGGTTTCGAAAACCAAGTCTTCAACTTTGCCAATATTGATCTGTGGATTGGCTTGGTCAGGCGATTCAACATTGAGTATGCCAGTGGCTTTTACCCAGATGCCTTTTTTGGAATGGTAATTGCGGACCACGACTTCCTCTTCTGAATTTGCTTCCCATGCTGCTTTCGCTTTCGCACCGAGGTCTTTGAATAGTTGCATAACATCGCCGCCACCGTGATCGCCTGGGAAAAAGGTAAAATTGCGAGCGATGCCGTTACTGTCAATAAAACGCACGGCATAGGTGTCAGAACTGATGGCCGGACTCTTTCGGAATTTTACCAAAATGCCTTCTACAGTGCGTTCTTGTTTGTGGCAATTGAGCATCGGATCAACAACATCGATGGCGTTTGCAACCTCTGGGTCAGTAGCAAAGTGCGCGGGTGCACGCGGAGACTCAACAACTTTTAGTGCGATATTTACGATGTCACCGCGGAACATTTTTGCCGCGATACTTGCATGCTCTGGACTGACAGCAACAGGGAACAGTGCGTCTTTGTGTTCAACGACAAGTCCGTAACCCATTTTTTCTGAATAAACTCTGGCGTGCAATTGACCGAAGACTTGCAGCTTCCTGACGTCTTTGAACTGACTCATATCGAATTGATATTCGTTCTCAGTTGGCATTGCAAATGGCGTAATGACTTCAATGCCTTCAACAAAAAGATGAGGAATCGGGCTGCCGTTTGCGAAAAAAGAGCCTTTTAGGCGGACTTTATCATGTCGGTGAAGAGTCGGGAGAAGTTTTGCTACTTCATCGCTTCTTGGAATGAGCGTGAATTGCTGGGCTTTGAAAAACGCCATAAAGTCACTCTGATCTTCGAGGCGGTAAGTAAATGTATAGTGGTTGTAGGATGGTACGATGCCGTGCATCCAGCCGATGAGCCCGTCGCCTTTTAATTTACCGTCGATAAATGCCGCATCAAAAAGGTGCGGAGGAGTTGGATCTTCAGGTGTCTCAGGCGTTGTTGGTCCGCAGAAGTTGGAAGACGCGCGATTAGCAACAGGTACGGTCAAATTCAAACCGTCGATGCCGTCGTCGTTTTCACTTTTGCTGCACGAATAGATGAGAGCTATAGAAAGCGCTAAGATCGCGAAAAGTCGTTTCATCAAAAATCCCTTAAACAAAGTTATGTTACAGGTCCTTATAACAAGCTTACCGGCGCAGCTCAACAATCTGTTATCAACTGGCCCCTCTTGGTGTTGATGGCGGCTTCTTGAAAGAAACCTGCATCAGCGGAATGATTCAGAATTTCCCTCCGTGTCAGTCGGTGACATGAGAAACCTGATTGTTTAGTGGTCTTTCGTTAGTAATTGCGGGTGTGTAGCTATGTCTAGCAACAGCCAAAGGTGCCAGTTCAAAGAAGCTAAGACCCCAATATTTGTCATTTTAATTTATGAGAGTCGGTAGCCCAGGGAAAACATAAAGGATGCCTGCCAAGACCATTGCAGCGACACCCCCTGCAATCAAGTCGTCAACGAGGGTTCCCCAGGCTCCAGGGAGTTTCTCGTCAGCCTGGCCGATGATGCTAGGTTTCCAGATATCTAATATCCGAAAGAGTATGAAACCCAGGGCATAGACGCTGATAGAAGGCGCAAAGAACGCGACAGTGATTGCCTGGCCCGCGAATTCGTCGATAACAATCTTGCCTTCATCGTGGGAGTTCCACGAGGCTTCTGCGAGATAGATGCTCCAGAATCCAAAGACAGCTAAGGCAGTTAGAAGAACGCTGGTATAGATATAGAAATTGAGGTTTTGTTCGCTGCCGCTAAGAAAAACACTAGCCTTGAAAATGAGCCAGCCGCAACCAAGTCCACCGAGTGATCCCCAAGTACCGGGAGCTTTTTTGAAAAGTCCAAGTCCGTAGCCAACAGCGCTAAATTCAGCAAAGCGCAGTAAAAGACTTTTTTTAGTCTGGTTCACGTGTTGCCACGCTTAATTTTAAATAACTCTTTGCCGGTCGCGACGCTGTCGCCTGCTTTGATTGAGACGTTAAGAACGCTGCCGGCAGCTGCGGCAAAGATTCTGTTTTCCATTTTCATAGCCTCGATGATCGCGAGTGTTTGTCCCTGGGTTACATTGTCACCAGTTTTGACGTCGACCGACAATACTTTTCCGGTGATCTGACTCCGGACAATCAAGTCACTAGAGGCCGTTTGTTTTGCCCTTTGGGCTTGCCCAGGAATATCAGGAGCTAAAAGGAGCAATGCTTTTTGCATGCCTTCACTGGCGCTGGCTAGCATTTCGATGGAGATGCGAGTTTGGGCTTCGCCTTCATACTTTTCTGCCTGAAACCGCCGAACTCTTAACATCTGTTCAACGCCTTGGGCATTGGTTAGAACAATGGTGCCGTGTACCCGATTGACGACCATTTTGTAGGTTTTCCCACCAAAAGTGACGTCTTTTGCCCCACCGCTAAAGGTATCTGGTAGGTCGATTTGAAACGTTTTTTTATCGATTTCAACAGCGTAGCGTATAGTTTGCTCCTCATTTCGTTCAAGACACTTAGTTCATTCCTTGCATTCTGCCTGTCATTAGCCACTCTTTTCGTTCCTCAGAGACGGAAGGAATAGGAGGAGGTGATTGACTTAATGCGGCACCGGCCGCGGCAAAGAGGTCCGGAAACTCTGTAGTTAACTGACTCATGCTGTCTTTAAGCTTTTGTTCATTTTCTTCGATGAATCTGGTCGTGAATTTGCCTTCTTGAAAGTTTTTATCGGCAAGAAGAGCTTCGTGAAACGGCGCTGTTGTCGGCACGCCTTCTATACGCATTTCACCAAGAGCGCGTGCGAGGCGCGCCATTGCTTCATTGCGGTCACGGCCCCAGGTGATGACTTTCGCCACCATCGAATCGTAAAACTCTGGGATCGTGTAGCCAGGATATAAGTGCGAATCGACGCGGACGAAAGGACCGGATGGTAAGCGCAGCTGGGTGACTGTACCAGGCGATGGTGCAAAATTTCGTAGCGCGTCTTCAGTATTAATGCGCGCTTCGAAGGACCAACCGTTTATTTTCAAGTCTTCTTGTTTAAAGGGCAGGGGCTCACCCATTGCAACTTTAATCTGCGTAGCGATTAGGTCGACACCGGTGATCATTTCTGTAACTGGATGCTCTACTTGAATCCTAGTATTCATCTCCATGAAGTAAACTTTTTCCGGAGATTCGCAGATAAATTCAATGGTGCCGGCTCCGACGTAGCCAGTCGCTCGGGCGGCTGCAATCGCACGCGCACCGATCGCCATTCTTGTTTTGTCATCAAGAAACGTACTAGGAGCTTCTTCGATTAATTTTTGATGACGGCGCTGGATAGAGCAGTCTCTTTCAAAGAGGTGGACACCGTTGCCGTGACTATCGAACATCACTTGAAATTCGATGTGGCGAGGGAAGTCGATGTAGCGCTCGCAAAAGACATCCGGGTTACCAAAGTAGGCGACCGCTTCGCGCTTGCAAGTTTCGAATGCAGCTGCGAGTTGGTCATCTGCACGGACAACACGCATGCCGCGTCCGCCACCGCCGCCGGCAGCTTTTAAAATCATCGGGTAGCCAATTTCTTTTGCCATGACTTTGAGAGCAGAAAGGTCAGCTAGCGGTTCTTTTGCACCGGGCACAACCGGTACCCCTCCAGCCATCATTAAGTTACGGGCTTCGATTTTGTTGCCCATCTTCTCCATGGCGACCGGGTCAGGTCCAATGAAAACGATCCCAGCGTCGCAGATCGTGCGGGCAAAGGTACTATTCTCCGAAAGAAATCCGTAACCTGGATGAACAGCATCGGCTCCGGATTTTTTAATCGCGTCGAGTAAAGCAGGAATATTTAAATAAGTATCAGCCGAAAGATTTCCAGGTAACCGTACAGCGAAGTCGGCTTGGTAGCGGTGTAAGCTCTCACTGTCCGCATCTGAATAGACGGCCACAGATTCCAGTCCGAGATCACGGCAACTGCGGATGACACGCAAAGCGATCTCGCCGCGGTTTGCAATCAGAACCCGTTTGAACTTGCGGGTGTGTTGTAGTTTTTTGGGTGAGTCCATACGTTCCTGCTCTTATAGAGGGATATTGCCGTGTTTGCGTTTCGGTCTGGTGTGGCGTTTAGACGCCGCAGCATCAAGGCCTCGCAAAAGATAAGACCTAGTTTCTGAGGGCTGAATCACCGCATCGATATAGCCGCGCTCGGAGGCGACATAAGGATTCGCAAATTTTTCTGCGTAAGCGTCGATAAGCTCTTTACGTTTTTTTTCAGGATCAGAAGCCGAACTGATTTCATTTTTAAAGATGATATTGCAGGCGCCGGCTGCGCCCATGACGGCGATTTCGGCGTTTGGCCATGCGAGGTTTAAGTCCGCACCGATGTGTTTTGAATTCATCACGTCATAGGCGCCGCCGTAGGCTTTGCGGGTGATAACGGTAAGGCGCGGCACTGTCGCTTCGCAGTAGGCGTAAAGGAGCTTTGCGCCATGCTTGATGATGCCGCCAGTTTCCTGATCACTTCCTGGTAAGAATCCAGGAACGTCGACAAAGGTAATAAGTGGAATGTTAAACGCATCGCAGAAGCGGACAAAACGTGCGCCTTTGATGCTAGCATCGATATCAAGAACGCCGGCAAGGTGGTTAGGATTGTTAGCGACAACACCGATTACGCGGCCGCCAAGTCGCGCAAATCCGGTGAAAATCTGCGGAGCAAATTCCGGCTTGATCTCAAAAATGCTTTCGTGATCGACAACCTGCTTGACGACTTCGGAGACATCGTAGGGAGTATTAGGATTTGCTGGAACAATGGTGGTAATTTTCTGTCTTGCTGCCTCGAGTTGATCAGCAAGTTCCGGTTGGTCCTCAGGTCTTTTATAACGTGGCAGTGCTTCAAGATTATTTGCTGGAAGATAGGCAAGTAGCTTTTTTGCGCCTTCGATCATTTCGGCTTCGCTGGCAAATCTGCCGTCGGCGACACCGCTTTTTTGTGTATGCGTGAGCGATCCACCTAGGTCGTCAAATGAAATCACTTCGCCAGTTACCGTCTTAATGACGTCAGGACCGGTGATAAACATATGGCTGGTTTGATCGACCATGAATATAAAGTCTGTGATCGCGGGAGAATATACGGCGCCGCCCGCGCAAGGCCCCATAATCAACGAGATTTGCGGAATAACGCCCGATGCTTTGACATTGCGGTAAAAGATATCGGCATACCCACCGAGGCTTGCAACCCCCTCCTGGATTCGTGCTCCACCTGAGTCATTGATACCAACAATTGGTACACCGTTGCGAAGCGCCATGTCTTGGATCTTGCAAATTTTACGTGCCATCGTCAGGGAAAGGCTGCCACCGAAGACCGTAAAGTCTTGGGAGTAAACATAGATCATGCGACCGTTGACGGTACCAAAGCCTGTGATGACACCATCGCCAAGAACTTTTTTTGATTCCATGCCGAAGTCGTGGCAGTCATGAACGGCGAATGCGTCGAGTTCGGTGAAAGATCCTGGATCCATTAATAGGGCGATCCGTTCGCGGGCGGTCATTTTGCCACGCTTATGCTGGGACTCGATCTTGTCTTGTCCTCCGCCTTGCAAGACTTGCTCGCGCAGAGACAGCAGACGTTCTTCAGGTGTTCTCATGGTTGGATCTCGCGTTTCGTTGGTCAGTAAACCTGGCGTCCTGGAAAATCAGCCCAGATGTGTTCGGTGAAAATCTGCCCGCTGACCGTGCTCCATTCGGGAGGGGTAGGGGTTTGATTATTGAGATTGGATTCTAAAACTCGCACTGGGACGACAGCGGCTCTGGACTGCGCCCAAATCAAGTCGCCGTTAGCTGTACTAATAAGAAGTAGTGCCGCTGAAGTTGAGCGTTCAAGAACAAGGACGCCGCGATCGTTGTAACGGCGTTCCCAGGCATAGAGGATCGTTGGTAAGAGGATAGCATCGCTGTTCTTTGTCATCCGACTGGTATCGCTTAGCCATAACTGCATAGGGGTGCGATTTGCTATGGAGCGGCGGTAGAAGGACGCAATGTTTTCACATTCCATGCAGTCGGAAGGTGTCCTGTCTAGTAAGGTCGGTAATGTGGTTAAATGATCGGGTTTGCTAGCCGTGGCAAAAGATTTCTGCACAAAGGTCGGCGAAAAGCCTTTCATGAACGGCTGACTGCCGAAACCTTCAAGGACGTACTTATCGAATGCGGCACAGAGTTGCTTAAATGTTTCGGCTTTGGCGTTGCTCAGAGGTTTTGTTTTGAACCGGGAGCCTTCTGGCCAAGTGGTACAAGGTAAGATCGAGATACGCGCTGGAACAAAGCCGACATGCGCCTCTTGCATGCCTAGGCCACCGTCCTCTTTGGTAGTGGTACATCCGATTTGCAGAACAATAGCGACCACTGCATTGATGAGAAAAAAACCAACTGGTTTTGTTTTAATAGTCTTTGACACTACGGCTGCTGTCCCATCAAATTTACAGGTAAAACTGAACCTTATTCGTTGTTTTGACATAACAAAATTTGCCGTCGCTGGCGAGGGTATTCACCCTAAAACTAACCATAACCAAATCGATCTTCGATCGGTAAAGTTAAAGTTGCTGCGCAATTTTAAAAATTTCCTGACGGATAAACCGGTGGGCGGGGTGCGAGTGCATTTTCTGGTGCCAGACCTGCTTAACCGTGAAACCGGAGGTTTTTACTGGCGATGGGATCACTTTGACTGGCAGATATTTTATGAAGCTCTCGACCAAGCGAGCGGGAGCAGTAAGAATGACGTCGGATTCAGCTAAGATCCAGCCGGAGGCTTGAAACGAAGGGAATGAAGCAATGACGTGCCGTTTTAGACCCTTCTCCTGCAGTGCTTCATCAATGACACCTTCGAGAACCCCTGAGGGTGATATCAGGATGTGCTTCATTTCAGTGAATTGTTTCAAAGTTATTTTGTCACCGATGATGGGATGATTTTTCCGGACGAGGCAGGCAAACGTATCGTCGAACAACCGTTGGTTATAAAATCCCTCGGGCAGGTCGTCGAAAAATCCTGCGATCGCGAGATCAAGTTGACCGGATTCAAGTTCTTTCTTCGGCAGTGTCGCTTTAATTTGGCGAGAGATGAGTCTGATACCTGGAGCTTTTTCCATGAGTACAGGGATCAATCGAGAAAAAAGAATTTGATCTAAGTAGTCGGTACCTCCGATGGTAAAAACATCCTCTGCATGCTCGGGTAAAAACTTTTGCTCGCTTAGGGTTCGTTCAATACTGGCGAGGATCTGCGCAATCTCTGGCGCTAGCTGCTGCGCTTTTGGTGTCGGCGTTACTCCGCCGGGGACGCGGACAAAAAGTTGATCGTTGTACAAATCGCGTAAGCGCGCCAAAGCGTGGCTCATCGCCGGTTGGCTTAAACCAACGGCCATTGCAGCCTGGCTGACACTGTTGTGGGTCTGAAGTGCATGAAAAATCTTCAGTAAATTCAGGTCGCTAGCATTGATATTCACCATAAGAATCGCCAATATTATAACTATAAATTTGATGAATAATATAATTCACCTTAAAGTCCGTTCTGTCAAAAGATATTTGGCCAAAAAAAAGGAAAACAAAACATGAAAGCTGTCTACTTTGACTCATTTGGTGCCAACGACGTCCTTAAATTCGGCGACGTTGAACGCCCTATTCCGAAGCAGGATGAAGTGTTGATCAAGTTAACTCATACCTCGGTTAATCCGGTCGACTATAAAATCCGTGCAGGGCATCTCCAGGGCATGATGCCCCACGTCTTTCCAATCATTCCAGGATGGGATGCCAGTGGAACGGTAGTTGAAAATTCTGGTGCCTTCAAAAAAGGTGACCGCGTCTTCGCATATGCGCGCACTGGAACTGTTAAGTACGGAACCTACGCCGAATACACCACACTACCAGTTTCGTCGGTAGCAAAAGCGCCGGCCTCGATCAGTGCTGCGGAAGCAGCGGCTGTACCGTTGGTAGCTTTGACAGCGTGGCAAGCGTTGTTTGATTTCGCTGACTTAAAATCCGGCGAAACGGTGTTTATTTCTGGCGGTTCTGGCGGTGTCGGTAGTTTCGCGATTCAGTTAGCAAAAATAAAGGGGGCGCGAGTTATAACCACTACGAGTGGGCGTAATATGGACTACGTTAAAAGCCTTGGTGCGGATATTGTTATTGATTACACGACGCAAGATGTCGTTCAGGCCGTGCGCGCAAGTGTTCCCGAAGGTATTGACGTAGTTCTGGATTGCGTTGGTGGTGATACCCAGGATCAAGCTTGGCGCGTAATTAAAAGCGAAGGTCGATTCGTAAGTATTGTTGATTCGCCTTCGGCAGCTTTAGCAAGAGAAAAAAATGTCAAAGCTGGCTTCTGGTTCGTTAATCCTGACGCTCCGCGTTTGAACCTGATTTCTGAACTTATCGATGCAAAAAAATTGCAGCTACCAGCTATCAGCGTCCGCAGCATCAACGATGCGGCCGCCGCTCTCGCCGAGGTAGAATCAAGGAGAGTCAGGGGTAAGATTGTCCTTACCTTAGATTTTTAAGGTCAAAAAAAAGCAGCGTGTCTAAAACACGCTGCTCTTCTTGATTCACGTTTTAACTTAGAGAGTCAGATCAACTGACGCTTTAGCACCTTCTTTAATATAAACTTTCTTCTTATCAATGCTGTCATCTTTTTCGATGTTGCTTCTGATTATGATCCAGTATGAACCTTGTTCCAGTTCAAGAGTTGTGCTCTTCTTGGTTGTGACGACTTCTTTGTAAGAAGTTTCAGAGCTACAGCGATCGAGGCATTTGGTCTCGGAAAGTTTCTCAAAGTATGCTGGTTCTCTGCAGAGCACGGATTTTTCTGTGAAATCTTCTTTGTCTTGGCAAGTAAA
Source organism: Pseudobacteriovorax antillogorgiicola (assembly GCA_945862295.1). Taxonomy (GTDB): domain Bacteria; phylum Bdellovibrionota_B; class Oligoflexia; order Oligoflexales; family CAIYRB01; genus CAMAXT01. The sequence goes on along the minus strand of CAMAXT010000098.1, from coordinate 466 downwards.
TGCCGCAGATTTCCAAAGTTGTTTGCCGCTGCACTGGTCTTCAATTTTGTATGAGCTGATACCGCATTTGCCGTCGGTCGACATGGCAACTAATCCAACGTCTTTGCCTGTTTTACCATTGAAATTTACAACGAGAGTGCCCGTTCCATTAGAAACTGGGTCATCTTTATCTCCCTGATCAGAGCCACTAACACCGTCTTCATCATCAAAGATCACGTTCACATTGACGGTGCCTTGTTTTACTGGAGTCATGAACAAGTCAATTTTTGATTCTTCTGGGTAAGAGAAGACCGCAACGCCGTCATATTTAACTTTTTTGCTCAAGCTATAGAATTGAGCTGTTAGTTGGTAGGTTGCGCCTTTTGTTAGACCTTTGAGTTCGATGCTCAAGTTATTTGTGCAAAATAGAGGTATAAATTTGCGGCCATTGTGACCACCGAATTTAAATTTCTTATGTTTTGGCTTT
>CAMAXT010000097.1 GCA_945862295.1 Pseudobacteriovorax antillogorgiicola | reverse complement strand
CAGTTCCAACGTGGTGATGCCCAAATAAATACATCGGTCAGCATCGTGCTGCGAAAAAAGTAAACACCCCCTGATGCTTTATGCTGCCTTTATGCTGCTGTCAGAGCGCGATAATAGTTGTTGAAAAAGCGTTGAATGTCCTACCATTGTGATTCGGGGCAGATCCTTCGCCTGTGGCTCAGGACACGATTTTGCTGGAAAAGGCTTTAGCCTTTTTCAGCAAAATCTAGATAGCAACGTTAGTTGAATAAAAGGTACTTCTTAGGCTTTTAATTCAGTAATCGTCTTAACGATTTCATCAGTATGCATGATCTTAGACGTCTTTGGCACAATACGGCGACCGAGCCCAAACAAAACACGTCCTGGCCCGATTTCGATATAAGTATCGCAACCAAGCTTATCGGCATTTTCCATCGTTTGAGTCCAGAGCACTGCACCATCGATCTGGCGAGCTAAGTGCGAAGCATTGTAATCCGGCTCAACTTTACCCGTTACGTTTGCAATGATCTCGTTACTTGTCGTTTTAAATTCTGATTCTTTAAGAAGTGGTTCCATTACGTCACGCGCTGGCTTCATCAAAGATGAATGAAATGGGGCGCTGACCGGGAGCATGACAAATTTCAAACCGTCAGTTTCAAGACCGACGCAAAGTTCATCGACAGCTTTTTTATGGCCAGCAACAACAAGCTGCTGCGGTGAGTTGTAATTTACAACTTCGACTACATTCGTTTTTTTGTTAATTTTCTCGCAGCGAGCTTTCAAATCATCCGCAGGCACATTCATCACAGCCGCCATCGCACCGATGCCCGGCGGAACAGCTTGCTGCATAGCTTCACCACGGCGACGCACTAAAAATGCTGCACGACCAAGGGTTAGTTTGCCGGCAGCAACAACAGCGGAGTATTCGCCCAGACTGTGGCCCGCGTAATAAACTGGCTCAATGCCAGTCTCATCGCGCAAGACTTTCCAGATCGCAACGCTCACTGTTAAAATGCAGGGCTGAGTATTCGCGGTAAGTTTCAGCTCGTCTTCTGGACCGTCTATACACAGCTTCCGGATATTAATCCGAGCAGCATCAGCGGCCTCTTCGAAGAGAACTTTTACAGAAGGGAACTCATTAAGCAATTCCCGACCCATCCCAACGTACTGGGAACCTTGGCCGGGAAACATCGCTAACACTTTGGACATAAAGATTAGCCCTCGATGTTAAAGTCTTCTCCACCGAAATCAGACTTCGCTTTGCCTTGCATGACGACTTTACCTTTGTAAGTGCCGCAAGCATTGCAGATCGAGTGAGGAATCTTTGCTTCACCACAAGCTGCGCAGTAGCCGTATTTTCTTGGTACGAGCGCATGGTGAGACCGACGCATATCACGCTTAGATGCTGAGATTCTAAACTTAGGAACTGCCATGACCAGGGTCTCCGAAAAACCTAATTGATACGTTTCCAACCTGAATCTATTGCTCAGGGGATGGATTGAGAGCCTACCGTAATAGCTCGTAATGAGTTGAAAGGCAAGAAAAGGTTGGGCGGCAAAATTGATTAGGGATTGATTCGGGTAAGTCAGCGCACACCGTTCAAGAGGATCTTGGTAGATCCACCACTTTTTCTAACTAATCCCGATATATAGACCCCGCCCTTCTTGGGTAAGAGCTGCGATCCCCAGACATTTCTGAAGAATGCCACAGACACGGAGCCGCCGGCTCCGGTGAACGTTATGGTGCAGGCGCCGTCGCAGGCTTTGAGGGCGTCCCGACTGAACTGCATCGGTCCGAGACCAGACACAGCTTGGCCATCGATCAAACTCCCGACCGTTTGCCCACCGGACTTACCGGTCGCTGCTACTTTTGCAGGTGGTGTCGTCGCAGGTTTCATGACCGGCTGGGCCACAGGTTTGGCTACGGGTTTCACTGGCTGACGGAAAACAGCAACTGGTTTTTGCACGGGTTGCTTAAATACCTGCCTCACCCGCGGAGTCGACCTTTTAACACGAGGTTTGGATTTATTCCGGCGTTCAAAGCGCTGAGGTAACTGCGGCTTTAATTTCTTTGTTGGCCGCCCCAGGACACCCGATCCAATTGGCTCCTTTTTGACCTGTTTAGGCACAATTTTCTTTGGAACAACTTTCTTATTAATTGTCTGACTGCTTGTTGTTCCTACTGGATTTTTTGTCCGGCCCGGAGCTTTGCCACTATTGCCGCTATCGAAAAGGGAACCATCGTGAATCAATAAACCAACCGCAAGAGCGATGATTAAGACAGCAATAACAATAATGCCAATCGCAAGCGGAGGTAGACCAGACTTAACTCTCCCTGGGACAGCTTCTGCTCTGCGCATCAAAGCTAAACGGTTAAGCGCAGAGTTCGACACACCTTGAATGATCGGATGTCCGCCTTGCCGAGGCGTTTTCGGCATACCTTGAGCTTCGGCGTAAGCAGCGACAAACTTCGCAATCGCTACTGAAGAATTTGAACCATCGCGCATGACCTTGACGTTTTTATCAACAACACCTCGGTAATAAAGCGACTGAATCTCACCAGGGCTTAGAGGCCCTAAAACACGGCCTTTCGGATCGATCAGGTGATAACGTTTTGGATCGCGCCTCTTCTTTTTTCCTGCCGAATAAGCCTGCGAGATCGCCACAGGGAGGTTCTCTGAATTACCGATTTTCCTGATATCTGAAGCCAATACTAATTGCTGAGCAGGCGCACTCCTTGGCGCAGTTGACCCAACTGGCGCGCCTGCGGGATCGTAACCAGGAGATTTCTGTTTATCGGAATACGAGCGCTCAGCAATCTGCCCAACGAAGCCTTCTTCGCCAGATGCCGCCTGTTGTGATGCATCGTAGGAAATATTTTCATTTGAAAAGATCTCGTCGACTTCGACAAGTTCGAGTTTAAGTTGTGAGCCTTCTTGAGACACAAAGTCAAAGGGATCGACCACACCTTCGCGCAATAGCTGGCGAATCTCCAAAGCCGAGTATGGCCCGGTGGGTTTATCATCTTTGTAAATGAACCAACGTTTGGTCAAAAACTTGTGTCCCGATGCAAAAAAATTGTAGGTCTCCAGCTCACCATATCGGCCGGAAGTTGATGGAATTTCAGGGAATTATGGAGGGTTCGTCTGCCGCCAAAGCCTTAACTCGTGGCGGATACCTAGAAATACAGAGAAAAAAGCGCTGGTTTGACGCATTGCCAAGTCCAACCGCCTAAACTGGAAAAACCCTGAGAAAAGCCTGATAAGCTCGGCAGTTTGGCGCAAAAAATAAGTGCTATTCCGGTTGCTATCTTTTTTGCCAACAGGTAGGTACAACCCGAATCTAGGCCAGGGTTTTTTCCGGTCCAAAGGTATTTCGCAGCAATGTGAAACGGCGCAAAGGAAAGCATATGAAAATAAATATCAACGCAATCAACCCCACTCTTGTCGTCGACATCACTGGTAAAGAGCCGTGGTTGGCGAATATATACGCAGATTATTTCAGTAAGGATGACAAAGACCACGCGTTGCTTACAGGTAAAATCAAACTCCAGGCTTCAGAAGCAGGCACTTTTGGTGTCACTGGTGATTTGAAGTTCGTCCCAACGCTACCATGCAGCCGCTGCGATAGTAGACTCAATTGGCCACTCGCTGTCGCTATCGATCTGCGTTATCTCCCTGAACTTACAAACAGTCTTGAGAAAGAAAAAAATCTGACATCAGCAGATCTCGAAGCCTACTACATCGATGAAGGCCGTATTGATTTGGAAGTACTCGTCAATGACATGATCAACGACGCCGTTCCTTTGCACGTTCAGCATACCAAAGAAGGCGACACCAATTGCCTCACCTGTGGCAAAGAGCTCAGCGGCGATAAGATCTGGTCCAGCCAAGATGAGAAATCCTCGCCATTTGCGGCGCTTAAGGGCCTCAAACTGCCCAACTGACGAAAATCCGTGAAGTTGGCTCTGGGAGCGGGTTTTCGGCCTTAAAAGTTTAAAAAAGTCGTTGAGAATATTCACATTTAGGCGTAGCCTCTTGGCTCTTTGAAGCAGGTCAAAACATGTCCTGAGTCTCAGCGGTGATCACTCCGTATCAGTGATAACTAAATCCACGGGTCGTCAGCTCGAAGGTGCACATAAGTTTGTGCCCATGATGACCGAGGTATCAACCTTCGCAGGAGTTTTCGAAATGGCAGTTACTATCAACATGAAAGACATGCTGGAAGCCGGAGCACATTACGGTCACCAAGCGCGTCGCTGGAATCCCAAAATGAAGCCGTATATTTTCGGCGAACGTAACGGGGTCCACATCATCGATCTTCAGAAAACTGTGCGTCTTTTCAAAAAAGCATGTGACTTTATCGAAAAAACCACAAACAACGGCGGCCACGTTCTTTTCGTTGGAACAAAAAGAATGGCTCGTGACCTCGTTGCTGAGCAAGCAAAACGCTCAGGCCAATACTTCATCAACTACCGCTGGCTTGGTGGCACTCTCACCAACCTGCAAACCATTCGTCAAAGCATTCACAAACTGAAACGCATTGAAAAAATGGAACAAGACGGAACATTCCATAAGCTCGTTAAAAAAGAAGTTTTGTCACTCCGTCGCGAGCACGAAAAACTATCGTTATACCTCGGCGGCATCAAAGACATGCCAGGTCTACCATCTGCGATCTTCATTGTTGATGCGCACAAAGAACAAATCGCTCTTCTCGAAGCTCGCCGCCTCGGCATTCCAGTTGTAGCAATTGCTGATACAAACGCAGATCCAGATGATGTCGATTTCTTGATCCCAGGTAACGACGACAGCTTGAAATCAATCGAACTATTCGTTCGTACTATTGCTGACGCTTGCATGGCTGGAAAATCAAAAGGCCGTGATAAGTCTGATGGCGGGGAAAAAATGTCTGCTGTTGAAGCTGGCAAGTTCTTCGACCAAGAAGGTCACTCAGTTTCTGTTGAAAGAAAGTCTGACAAAGAAGTTCACTGATCTGACTTCTGACGCAGAACGGGCGCTAAACGTTATAATAGGCTAGCGCCTGCTTTCATCTCTACATTGCAAATAATCACCAGGAGGTGTTCCTTATGTCTATACCAGCACTAATGGTAAAAGAACTGCGAGAAAAAACCGGCGTCGGCATGATGGAGTGCAAAAAAGCACTTGAAGAAAACAGCGGCGATATGGAAAAAGCCATCCTCTGGCTCCGTGAGCGCGGCATGTCTCGCGCTGCGAAAAAAGCTGACCGCGTTGCAGCGGAAGGTATGATCCAAGTTCAAATTTCTGCTGACAAGAAATCGGGCGTTTTGGTTGAGCTTAACTGCGAAACCGACTTTGTAAGTAAGAACGAAGATTTCTCTGGATTCGTCCAGGAAGTTGCCAATATTGCTCTCACTAAAAAGATGAGCAACACGGAAGAACTTCTTACTGCTAAAATGAAAAACGGCAACGACGTCAAAGGTAATTTGACTGAGTTGATCGCGAAAATCGGCGAAAACATGAACCTTCGCCGCGTGCAAGTTGCCTCTACAAGCAACGGTGTTGTTTCTGGTTACACGCACATGGGTGGCAAAATCGGTACGCTCGTCGTCCTTGAAGGCGCAACTGGCAATGACGTTGAAGATATCGGCAAAGACCTGGCGATGCACGTAGCAGCTGCAGCTCCCCGCTATATGGTTGAAGCTGACGTAAATGCAACCGAACTTGAGCAAGAGCGCGAACTAGCTCGCAAGAAACTTGCTGAAGAAGGCAAGCCTGCCGACATGATCGAGAAGATCCTTGTTGGTCAGATGAAAAAATTCTTCAAAGAAGTTTGCTTCATTGAGCAAGCATTCATTAAAGACCCAGGTGTCACCGTTGCTAAGCACGTTGAAAACACCAAAAAAGGTCTCAAAGTTGCTTCTTTCGCTCGTTTCCACTTAGGTGAAGGCATTGAGAAGAAAAAAGAAAACTTCGCTGACGAAGTTGCTGCACAACTTAAAAAGTAATTCATTATAAAAACCCCAATCTGAAGCGATTGGGGTTTTTTTTGCGAGCATTTGTCGTCTGTAACCTGAAAGAGGAAATTCCCCATGTCCGATTGTAAATATGGTCACATCATGCTCAAGCTCTCTGGCGAAATGCTGGGGGGAAATCAAGGCTACGGCATCGAGTCCGACGCCCTTGTCAAGATTGCGAGCGAGATCGTCGAAGTTCACAAGCTTGGCTGTAAGGTTTCTGTCGTGATCGGTGGCGGTAACATCTTCCGTGGATCGGCCGCAGCGAAGTGGGGCATCGAACGAGCTTCTGCTGACTATATGGGAATGCTAGCGACTATTATCAACGGCTTAGCGTTGCAAGCGATCATTGAGAATAAGTTTAACCTGCAAACCCGCGTGATGACAGCAATCAGCATGCCGGAGCTTGCGGAGCCGTATATCCGTAGAAAAGCGATCAAGCACCTCGAAGCTGGCCGCGTTGTGATTTTCGCAGGTGGTACAGGTAATCCTCTCTTCACAACCGACACAGCAGCGACCCTTAGGGCTAGAGAAGTTGGCGCTGACATTATTTTAAAGGCGACGAAAGTCGACGGCATCTACGACAAAGACCCAATGAAGTACCCAGATGCCAAGAAATTCGATGAATTGACCTATCTGGATGTGATATCTAAAAGACTCGACGTTATGGACGCCACGGCGATCACCATGTGCATGGAAGCGGGACTTCCGATCATGGTATTCAAACTCGGTGAGCCGGGATCAGTAAGCCGAGCTCTGACAAATCCAAACATCGGAACGATCGTGAAATAAGAAAGGAATGCGAAATGGGTGTTGTTGAAGACTGCAAAGCAAACATGGAAAAGAGAATTAAATCGTTTGATAACGATTTACTGAAGGTTCGTACTGGTCGAGCATCAATCGCAATGCTTGACGGCGTAAGAGTCGATTACTACGGTGCGCCGACGCCTCTTAACCAAATCGCAACGCTCAGTACTCCTGACGCGCGGACTATTAATGTTACTCCTTTCGAAAAAAAGCTGATCCAAGACATCGAAAAAGCAATTATGATTGCTGACCTTGGCGTTACTCCAAACAACGATGGTCACATCGTGCGTGTACCGATTCCGCAGCTGACCGAAGAGCGCCGCAAAGACATCGTTAAAAATCTTAAAAAAGTTGCTGAAGATGCGAAAGTCGGCATCCGTCAGGTGCGCCGCGAATCAAACGACGAGCTTAAAAAGCAGATCAAAGATAAAAAAATCGCCGAAGATGAAGGCAAGCGCCTAGAAGACCTCGTTCAAAAGCAAACTGATTCATATATCAAAGCTATTGATGACCGCGTCGTCAAAAAAGAACTTGAAGTCATGAAAATCTAAGGATTCCTAAAAAAGGATCAGCCATGCTATCTCCGACCAGAGGATTGACCTTCGACGACGTACTGTTGATTCCGTCTTACAACGGCATTAAGTCACGCAATATGGTGACGGTATCAGTCAAGATCTCAGGCCGTACTTTCGGTATTCCCATCGCTAGTTCAAACATGGACACGGTAACGGGCGTCGAGATGGCTAAGTTCATCGCTTCTCAGGGCGGCCTCGCTCTACTGCACCGCTTCGTTTCGATCGAAGAAAACGTCGCGATGTTTAAAGAAGCGGGCAATGCAAAGCATGTCGGTATTTCTATTGGCATCGGCAATGACGGAATCCAGCGGGCTGAGGCGCTGGTTGCAGCAGGTGCAGAGATTCTCTGTGTTGACGTTGCCCATGGTCATTCAAAAGAAGTGAACCGCACAATCAGAGAGATTCGCGAAAAATGGTCGAACAACGTTATGGTCGTCGCCGGTAACGTCGCCACGTACGCAGGTGCTGATTACTTAGCTGCTGCGGGTGCTGATGTGATCAAGGTTGGTATCGGCCCTGGTTCTGTTTGTACCACTAGAATCAAAACAGGATTCGGTGTGCCCCAGCTAACAGCCATTATGGACTGTTCACGCATTGATCGACATGTCATAGCCGACGGCGGTATCCGCAACCCTGGTGATGCTGTTAAAGCGTTAGCAGCTGGTGCGGACATGGTCATGCTTGGCGGGATGTTATCGGGAACAGATGAAACCCCCGGTGAGATCATTGAACGAACGCTCTCAGACGGTAGCGTGCGAAAATTTAAACGCTTCCGCGGTATGGCTTCAAGAGAAGCGCAAGAAGAATTCATGGGTCAGATGCAGGAATGGAAGACCGCAGAAGGTGTTGCTCTCGAAGTCACGTCCAAAGGTTCAGCTCGTAATGTCATCTTGGACATCATGGGCGGTATCAGAAGTGGTATGACGTACTGCGGCGCGCAAGAAATTCGCGAGCTGAAGCGCAAAGTTCAGTTTATGGAAATCACATCAGCAGCAAAAACTGAAGGCACTCCGCACGCTGTGGACCGCTACCAGTAATCTCACATTTTGGAAAAAACATGTTCAACTCCGCGGTTAAACTCGCAAAGGCTATCAAAGCGAAAGCGATTAGTCCGGTGGAGGTTGCTGAGCATTTTCTTAAGAATATCAAAGAAAAGAATCCTGACTTAAACGCTCTGGTTTGGCTAAGAGAGCAAGAATTTTTAGATGAAGCAAAGACTGCTGAAGCTCGCGTTGTTAAAGACAATGAGAACTTGCCAGCTTTTTTTGGTGTGCCAAATGCGGTCAAAGATCTTTCTGAGACCATCGGGCAAAAAGTCACCCACGGTTCAAACGCTGCGAAAGACAAAATTGGTCGCTATGATACTTCGGTCGTAAGACTGATGAAAGAGGCAGGTTTCTTGTTCGTCGGACGGTCCAACGCACCGGAATTTGGCACGTTGCCGGTGACCGAAAATTCAATCTACGGACCAACTCGCAATCCATTTAACACCGCCCATACACCCGGAGGCTCTAGTGGGGGAGCGGCTGCTGCTGTTGCTTCCGGCATGTTACCGATTGCACACGCGTCTGACGGTGGAGGATCCATAAGAATCCCAGCGTCTGCTTGCGCACTTGTCGGTTTGAAAGCCAGTCGGGGAAGGATTCCAAAAGGGCCGTATTTAAGCGAGATTTTGCACGGATTCAGTGTCGATGGCTGCGTCAGTAACACCGTTGAAGACACGGCGCACTTTCTTGATTCGATCGTCCACTATGACCCGACAGCTTGGTACAGTTTGCCTGTTCCAGAGCGAAAATTTAGTTCCTGGTTGAAAGAGAAACCAAAAAAACTTCGCATCGGCTTCACGACAAAGGGACCGATTTCATTCGCACCACAGCAAGTCGTCATCGATGCTGTTAGTAAATGCGCTTCAGTACTGTCTGACCTCGGGCATGATGTTTTTGAGACCAACTTTGATTGGAATGTTTCGAGCGAGCAGCTTGCTAATGACTTCATCAATGTTTGGTGCACCGGTACCGCGTACATGGACTTCACAGACTGGAGTGAGGTTGAAGCTCTCAACCAAAACCTTCGCAAGATGTCGATGGCGCAGAGCAGTCACGACTACATCAAATCAGTAAACCGGTTACAGCTATTTTCCAGGCATGTGGTATCGAACTGGGAAAAAAACTTTGATCTTTTGCTAACGCCGACACTAGCGATGGAACCGCCAAAGATTGGTTGGCTCTATGAGCAAGGGCTAACAGATCCCGCGGACTTTCTCATGCGCTGTACGGAGATGGTTCCTTATTGCGGTTGGACCAATGTCACCGGACAACCGGCGGTATCCCTACCGATGAGTATGTCGGTTAATGGTCTACCAATTGGCGTCCAACTCGTTGCTCCACCGTTTAGGGAAGATCTACTTATTATGACGGCAAAGCAGTTGGAAGAAGCCGTTTTTGGTCAAGGAAACTAGGCGATATTGGATTCTCATTTCTACCGCAAGCTAATGTAATTACAGAACATATTTTTGACGTCTTACCTAAATTAGCACTAATGCCGATATAGAATTATGGCTACATTTAATTCCCAAAAAACAGTACTAAATTGGTTGATCACAGCATATTTAATGCCGTCGATTTTCAGCGGTTGCGTACAAAATGAAGAAAAGTCAGAGCAAGCTAAAGACGCAAAGGTAGTCGACGACAAAAATTTTCCAGAACCTGACGTCGACGAGGACAATGATCCTTCGTTACCAGACACACCGAGTACTTTCGATTTTGACCCAGATAAAATTTTCTTAGACAAAATGGACAGCAACTCGAAGGCAGTCATCAAAGAATGCAGCTCGCACTTCGGGTTTAAAAGTTCCGCATCTGTGCCCTGGCCAAAAGAATTGAAAGAATTTTTGGGCAAAGAACTTAAGAAGCTGAACATTGCCGGAAAAATTCTAAAGCACGTTGCTGGTATCTATTTAATGGATACCACCGGAGCAGAAGGCTACGCCGTCCTAGCCGGCGTCGTCTGTGGCGCTGAGCCAGGCATTCTAAAGGTCCCTGTTGTTATGGACCTATCGATGATGACCACTGACCGAAAAAAATTCGGCAGCATTAACAAAATTGTTAAATACCTCACCTACGAAAAAGGTCAGGAAAACACCTCCTATATTGTCGGACACAATGGCGACTTTGGTTTTCAAACACTGATTCACGAGCTAATGCACGTTTATGAACTCGTCTATATCCCGAATTCAGGCGACAAAAAGCTTATCGATGCTCACAAAAAAGCCCAAGCTCTATCTTGGAAAAATTTAACCGAAGACAAGCATGGGGTTTTCGATGAATTTGGACTGACCTCTGTTAGTCCAACAGCAAGAGAGCCGACGCAAGCAGAGCTACTTTATGAGTGCTCGAAGAAAAGAAAACAGCGACCATTAACCTATTTGGACGCCCAAGAAGGGCTATCGCTTGATGAAGATCCATTTAAAAGAGACAGTTCAGACGGCAAGTTGCACAAATTTTTGATTGAGAAGACTAGCTTTATCAATCAATACTCTTCGACAAATGCCACGGAAGACTTCGCTGAAGCATTCACTATTTATTATACCGGAACGCGTTATAAAGACTGGCCAGAGAATACTTATTATGAGTTTAACTCGGCAGACAAGCGATCTCTCGTATTCAAATTTGATGCGAAAACAACAGTTTCGGGTTCGAAACTACACCGTAAAAAAATGTGCACGTTCGCCGAGTATGTCCTCGGCGAGACTTGCAGCAAGTACCTAGACTAAACTCATCTGATTACAAATCAACTGGCAACGGTGCACTTCCAGATCCAGCGCTGGGTGCTGGAGCTGCCGGTCCTGGTGCTGGAGCTGCCGGTCCTGGTGCTGGAGCTGGTCCAGTAGATTG
>CAMAXT010000096.1 GCA_945862295.1 Pseudobacteriovorax antillogorgiicola | reverse complement strand
TGCCATGGGCCCTTTGGCTGGAATCTAAACGACTGCAAGGCTTTTTAAGTGGCATCAGCGAAGATGTTTTTTTTAAGCAAAGATCCCATGTCAAAGAGTCACTGTTGCAAGCAGAAAAAAAACCTTATGGCATGCAAAACGATTTAATCAGTCGCAATCTCTATCCAAAGACTCATCCGTACGGTCACCCTGTGACAGCGTCCCCAGCGGAGATTAGCCGATTGTCACTCCATAAATTACGGGCGTTCTATGCCCGGAATTTTACCCCGCAAAATGCAGTTTTAACAATCAGTGGCAACGTCGATCCTAAAAGTGTGATTGCATCTGTTAAAAACTATTTTAACCAACTCCGACCAGCGACGGCATCGACGCAGATCATCAGCGATAACTCCATTAGCGAACCAAAACTGATCGTCCACCGCAGCGACGCGCCAGCTAAACAAGTTTTCGTTTGGAAAGGTCCTGGCTATTTTGCCGGTGATTTAGTGGCCCTGACCCTTGCAACGGAACTGCTTGCGGGCAGCAAAAACTCGGTTCTCCATCAAACACTTGTGCAAACGAAAAAAATTGCCAGCCGAGTCGACGCTAGAATTTATCCAAGCAGGTTGAGCAGCGAAGTGGTCATTGAAGTCTATCCGCAGAAAAAAGATGACACTGACGAGATAACCAGAGCCCTGCAACAAATCCTAGCGGAATCAGCTTCCACTGGTCCCGGTGAAACCGAGGTTGCAACCGCAAAAGCGAAGGCTGAGTTTTCCTTCTTCGCCGGTATTGAGACGTCCTCTGGTCCTTTTGGCAAAGCGAGCCGGCTTGGCAACTATTATCTGTTCGGCTTAGACAGCTCGCAACTGACCTCGGAGTATAACAGCATCGTCAGTCAATCCCCCCTGACGATCAAACAAGCGATTGCTAACTGGCTTGCCAAAGAACCAGCACTTGAGATTAGATTTTTACCGACCGACTTTGATCAGGCTAAATCCGAACTCCCACTCAGTGCTCCGGAACTGCAGCAAGGGCAAATTCCAGCTTTCGTACCATCGTTTTCACGGAAGGTGTTAGCGAATGGCATCGATCTTATCGTTTTTCAACGACCGGAAAGCCAAAATATCGAAATGGACTTGATTATCAAGACCGCCGACTTGTACGAAGTCGCCGAGCGGTCGGGTGTTAGTTTATTGACAGCGAAAGCTGTTCTCGCAGGCACAAAATCACGGTCAGCTTTTCAAATAGAAAACGCCGTCAACAGCTTTGGCGGCCACCTCAATTCCGACGGCAGTAAGTTTGGCTCAAAACTTTCTATTAGTGGACTTAAAAGACACCTTGAAGGCATGTATGAGCTTCTCGCTGACGTTGCAATCAATCCAGTTTTTCAAGAATCAGAAACTGCAGCGGTCAAAAAAATTGTAACGGAACGTTTAACGCGAGAGTTGCACCACCCCCAGCAGTATGCCAATCAAATGTTTAATAAAATACTCTTTGCCGGTGGCCACCCTGGCGGATTGCCGGTAGCTGGAACACCGGCACTGACAAGCCGTCTCACTCAAAGCCAGATTAAAGAGCACCATCAGAAATACTGGATTCCAAACAATGCGGCTCTCGTCGTGTCTGGCCCAGTGACGCTCGCAGAAGCAGAAAAACTGACAAATAAGCACTTCGCCTTTTGGTCCGCCAAACCTCTTGAAGCAGTGACATTGCAGGAGCAACCAGGCCCTGACCGCACCTATACGTTTATTGCAGATGTTCCTGGCGTTAAAGAGACCATCATTCGTATTGGATCAGTTGCGCCTTACCGTGGGCAATCGGACGAAACCGCATTGCAGCTGCTGAACCAGATCCTTTCGCGCCGCTATCAGACGCAAGTCAGCCAGGAAAAAAACATTCCCAATTCATCACTCATCATGAACCGTCATTTTGGCTACTGGATGCAAACAGCTGCGACTGACAAAGACAATGCGTTGGCGATGGTCAAATACATGCGTCAAACTCTCGAAAGTCTGGCTGGATCGGTCGGCATCACCAACGATGAAATGAAAAAAGCGCAAAACGAGCTCGCAAGAAGTTTTCTCAAATCCTTTGAGACATCTGCGCAAACAAACAAAATCACAGCCGGACTTGTTTCTTTTGGATTAGCACCTGAAGCATTGAACCGCTTTATTCCTGATCTATACCAGCAAACGCCGGCGACTTTAACAGAACTCGCTGGACGCTATTTTTCCCCTAACCGCCAGATCGTACTTTTTTTCGGCGATACAGCGGGCATTGAGCAAAAGCTCAAAAAGCAGAATATCAAAGATCTAGTGATTTTAGATCAAGATGGAAAGTTTTTGCGAAAATCTGGCAGCTGAGAACACGAAACTCTATTCTGCAGTAATTTTTAAGCCAACAATTGAAACAAGCAGCAAGCCTAAAAAACAAAGGCGCAGCGGTGAAGACGACTCATTGAAAAGAACGATACCAAGAATTGCAGCACCTAAGGCGCCAATCCCCACCCAAACAGCATAAGCTGTTCCGATCGGAAGAATCTGACCGGCACGAGCTAAAAGGTACATACTGCCCGTGAGTGTCACCAGTGTGAAGATACTTGGAATCGGCTTAGTAAAGCCGTCGGTGTACTTAAGTCCAATAGCCCAACAAACCTCAAGAAGTCCGGCGGCACCAAGAAAAATCCAAGCCCATGTAGTCGACACGTTAGGTCCTTTACTAAGCGTATGCTCTAAAGACTGTCTGAAACCAAAACACCGCCTGCGACTATGGATTTTAGCCCTTGAAACAAAAGGTCCGGAGCTAAATGACCTCGCGGCAAGTAGGTCTGCATCAAAGGGGCATCACCACCGCAAAGCAGCAAGTTAATACCGCTGACAGCTGTCTGTTCTCTGCGTGCAACATCACGAAGCACTGTTTCCAAAAGACCAACAGTTGCCCCAACAATCCCAGCAGCGATTGCTTCGCGTGTCGAGAGTCCGATCAAATCTTTTTTCAAATCGTCTTGCGCCGACACAAGAGGCAAAAGACCGGTGTATTCATGCAATGCTGTCGCAGAAAGTCCGATGCCGGGAGCAATGACACCGCCTAAATGCATTCCGCTTCCTTTAACAACATCGACAGTGACCGCAGTGCCAAACGAAGCAATGACAGCAATGTCTGAAGATTTTCGTTTGGTACAAAGCCAGCCTTCCATCAGACTCAGGCGATCAATCCCGATTTGCGCCAGTGGGTAAGGTCCGTGCACGCGAACAGTCTGTTTTCTAATCTCGATTGGTAAAAAACCAGCGACGGTCGCCACAGTTTGCAGCTGTTCAATTTGCCTCGGTGCTACCCCTGATATAAACAGCGGCCACCCGGCTTTTGGCATCTGTTTTAAAGCAGCTTCAAGGCCGACTTTTAAGGCCGAAAAATCTCGATCCGCATGAAAATGCTTAATCTGGATGAATGGTTCAGCATGCCAAAAAGATTTGTAGCCATGAATTTTTACTGCTGTATTGCCGACGTCGGCCAAAAGAACTGGCAAGGCATCATTTTTTTTCGCGACGGTAAGTTGGTGGTCTGCCGAGTGAATATTCATTTCCCTAGCCGTGCCGATTTGATTTAAAGACAGCGAACCGTCTGCTAAAATGTCTTTTAGCCACCAATACTCGTTTAGATCTTTATCAATCCAAAGTCTTGTCGAGGGCGGTGACCAATTCAAAAAATCCTTCTCGACATGTTTTAGAGCATCAACAAAAGCTGCCGCATACCAAGCTTTTTCAATATGCTCAATCAGATCGTGCGCCAACTCATCTGCTTTTAGAAGTTCACCAGCACCGCAACACTCGAACAATGCGACTGGCAAAGCATCGATAGCGGTAGGCGGAACGACAGGAAGTTTCTGGCAGTTTAAGCCAATGCCGACTATTATAGGTCCTTGATTTTGTCCTTCAATACCGGACTCTATAAGAATGCCGCCTAGTTTTCGGCCATCAAACATCAGATCATTCGGCCATTTCAGTGCTGCTTTAAGGCCGAAACGCTGCTCAAGCCAGCGGCTAATCTCCATGCCAACCCAAAGTGAAAGGTTGCCAATTAAAGTAGGATCAAGAACGGGTGGTGGCAGAGCTATCGATAAATAAATGCCGCCAACCGGACTACTCCATGCGCGTCCACGCCGGCCACGACCGCCAGTTTGCTGGCGTGCCACGGCGGCAAACGGCACGGTTTTTCCTGATTTTAACTGCTCGGAAACAAAAGACGAGGTCGAGGGTATCGTGTCAAAATTTATAATCTCCAAAGCAGACCTCAGAGATTAAAGAGTAAACTCAAATCAGCCCAACGGGCGGAATGGATAATCGCACCAGTGGAGATGAAATCTACACCGGTGTCCGCGATCTCACGGACATTTTCCAAACGGACATTGCCTGAGGCCTCTAAAAGAGCACGACCGCGGACAGTTCGTACTGCTAAGGTCATCTCTGAAACACTCATATTATCGAGCATGATTAAGTCGGCACCAGCATCAAGAGCCTGTTGAACTTCATCTAAGTTGGTCGCTTCAACTTCGATCTTTAACGTCGGTGGTAAGCTTTCTAGAAGCCGCGCTACAGCTTTGGCAATGCCACCAGCAGCACGAATATGATTTTCTTTAACAATGACCCCATCGGTCAAACACAGACGGTGATTGCGCGCGCCACCGATTACAGTTGCGGATTTCTCTAACAAACGCAGGCCGGGCGTGGTTTTGCGGGTATCTAGTAGTTGGGCTTTGGTTCCTTCGATGCGGCGCACATATTCACGCGTCAGGGTTGAGATACCACACATCCGGCCCATAAAATTAAGGGCGACACGCTCTGCTTTTAAAATTGAGCGCGCATTGCCTTCAATCTGCAAAATCAAATCGCCAGATTTTAAGTCGGCACCGTTAGCAACTTTAGTATCGACCTTTAAAGTCGGGTCAACTTTCAGAAATACTGCGCGTGCTACTTCCACCCCTGAGGCAACGGTCGGTTCTTTTGCGATCAATCTAGCTGTTGCTTGGGTCGCTTCCGGGACGCAGATGTCCGTTGTCCAATCACCACCACCCCAGTCTTCTTCGATCGCACGGGTAATCATTGGGCCAAGTTGGATTTCATGGAGCTGTGCCATTAGCATTGCCTAAATAAAAGTGGTTCCCCTGCACCGCCCTATAAAAAAGGGGGGGCAACGGCTGCGATGCTCGTTTAATTCAGATTAATTGTCAACGAGATGGCGGGCTTTTTCTTCGGCTAAACGGCGCAATTCATTGGTTATGACTTCCCGCGCGAGCGTTTTAAAATGGCGTTCACAGTAGTCTTCAATGGCTTTGCGCACCAGAGGCGGCAGTTGATCATCGACGGCTTCTTCAACCATCTTCGCAACTTTGTCTAAGTAATTATCAGGAGTTGGCTTCTGAGAACTCGTGACCTGAGCAGCCTCAGGGACCGGTTGCCACGGTAAGGTTTCCGGTGTTTTGCGCTCAGTCCGCTCCGGTACTTTCGCCGACCACGGCTTCACATAAACGGCTGGAGGCATCATATCCATATCAGAGCTCTGGGACATCAGGCCTACATCTGATGGGATGCTTGGCAAACCTGAGCGCTGGTCCTGCTGACTATTATGGTCCAAATTAAATCTTGGTTCAGCCGCTACCGGCGGCGGTGGCGGCACGTTAAAACCAGGCGAAGTTTGCGTCGCACGGTTTGAAGCTGTGTCATCACCAGAGGGTGAAAAAGCTTTGCGGCCTTTTTTAGTTTCGTCGATAAATCCCGGATGAGTCTGGGTCATCGCAGCGTTTGGTGGTGGAGGCATTCCCAACCCACTGCCTTCCGTGTGCATGGAGGCGCGACCTAAAGGATCCGTCTTCCCATACGAATCATCGGCGAAGGAAAGGCCAATACCGCCTTCGTGAAAAACTGTTGTGTGCTGGGAGCGGTCGACACTTTGCGACGCAGCTTTTGGCTCATCGCTATTGCCCATGTCTGAGATCAATTGATCGACAAGCGACACGATGTCCGAGGACTCAAACGGTTTTTTTAGAAAATGAGAAAACCCGAGTGAGCGGAAAGAATCTTCGTCCACAGACTCATATGAGCCAACAAGAAGAAGTAACGGCACGCTGCCATCGTGGGCAATTTTTAAAAAATCGCTTGGACCATGCGCACCCGGAAGGCTCGCATCAGCGATGACAATGTCAGAGGTCGCTCTTGTTTGCGCAGTGATTGCTTCGATAAAAGAAGCTGCTTCAATAATATCGTAACCATGACGGGAGAAGGCGATTTTAATCACCTTCTGTATGGTTGCAGAATCATCTGCCACAAGAATGCGGCGGCGTGCCATGTCCGGCTCCCCGTTCTGTACGATTACGGAATATTGCCAATTAAAAAATAATCTAATGTAACTGGCTTGATATGGAAATTATATCAGACTTTAGGAAAGGACCAAAGATTTGGTCCCCTGATCTGAGTGCTCTGAGGACTTAACTTGCGGCTTTGCGTGCTAGATGGTGGGTGATAGCCCCTAACATCACGGTTCTGAGGTGCGAATTGGTTTCTTGCACTGCCTTTAAAATAAGCTGGTAGTCTTCGACTGTAAAATAGCCGGTCCGCTCACCGTTGATTTCCAAAAAACATTTGATGCGCAGATTTTCGAGGTAAACGAGCTTGCTCTCGTAAAGGCGGCGCAATGTATCAATGTCTAATCCTTTGCCCTCGATCGGACGCAAAAGATCGGTCATGATCTCTTTGTATGTTTCGTAATCGGTAGAGAGATCTTTTTTCATCATGAATTCCCGGCCAATGACATCATGTCAGTGTTGTGTTCTAAGACTGCGTGCTAAAAAATTTATCGGCACGCGAGAAAAGCCCTTTAGCAGCGTTCTAATTTATCTTTCATCATCACCTTCTTTGCCTGGTGTTTTTTTATACACGTGCCTGTGTAAAACCGGTGGATTACTGCCCTTTTCATTGGAATTGAGGGGCATTACACAATAGGAATTGATGATTAGGTAAAGTGCTGTAATTATGGCGGTCCTGTCAGCACATTATGAGAGGGAACACCTTGGGAATCATACAGGGATCGATTTCGCTTTGCCGTTACAAACTTCTCGGCGCTGGGCGAAAAATCGGAATGTCAGAACTGAATTCGATGATCGACAATTACAAGTCGGGACCGATAAAGCTGACTAGTATCCATAAGGAAGAGGTCATCGGTTGGGTGCGCCCTAGCGGTATTGATACTGTCGATCTACCACCTGATGCTCAATGGGACATGTCTCATTGCCAAGTTGATGACGGCTTTATATTGAGAATGCGTATCGAGAAGCGCAAAGTACCGGCTCAGCTGATGCAACTGATCTACAAACAAAAGTTTTTCGCCGAATCAGAAGCCAGCGGCAAGCCTCCTGGTCCAAAAGCACGCCGCGAAATGCGCGACCAACTTAAACTCGATCTAACAGCAAAAGCGCTACCAGTCATCTCTCACATCGAAGCTTACTGGAGCGAGCGTGCGGGCAATCTGATGCTCTTCACAACCAGTAGACGGGCCCGTGAGCATTTTGAGCAGCTTTTTCACCTAACTTTCTCCTCACAACTCGATCAAACACTCATTCGCATTGACCCGCCGCTAATGGGTCTTGGCGAAAGTTTCCTAAGCGACTCTTCTGTTGCACTGGAAACCATTGACCGGTTATCTTTGACCACTCCTGCGATCTTCGCAGAGTCCTTATATCCTTGAATTTAATTACTGAAGTTGAGGGAACGTCGTGTCTGATATGAATGAAAACATGCAAGTCGGAACTGGCCTATCTAACGCCGAAGAAATCGGCGCCAAGCTATTCGAACTAAGAGACTACACGCCGATTCCGCTAATTTTGCTTTTGCTGTTTCTTGGCGAACCAAACGTTGGGTCCGCAACACTCGGTGTTTTGGTCATCGTTTTCGGTGAACTATTCCGCATCTACGCCGTGTCCTTTATTGGATCGGTGTCGCGCACAAGAAATACCTCCACGACAGGTGGCAACCTCATTTCTGAGGGACCGTTTGGTTGGGTCCGCAATCCACTCTATGTCGGCAACTTCTTCATCACCTTAGGTGTTGCAGTGTTTACTGGGGTTATTTGGCTTGTTATTGCAACGGCAGTACTTTTTGCAGCTCAGTATTACTACATCGTCAAATATGAAGAGCATCTGTTAACTGAAAAATTCGGTGCAGAATACATCGAATACAAGTCAAAAGTTCCGGCTTGGGTACCAGCGAAATTTCCTGATTTAAACACTATGGATTGGCCAGTTACTTTTAGTCCAGCGCTTAAAAGTGAAAAACGCACGCTGACCGCCATCATCGCGATGTTGATTGCATTAGTTGTGATTTCCTAAATTAATTACAGATTTTGTTCGCAAAAAAAGGCTCGCGTCTAACGACAGAGCCATTTTTTTTGAGAACATTCTCGTTTAGTTTCGGCCTTCTGTTCGCATAGCTGTATCATCGATAAACGTTCTGAGAAGCTGCTGGCCGCGGACATTTATTTTGTTCAGAAATTCTTTCGCGCCATCGTCTTCCGACCAGGTAAATCCGGTGATGCCCAATGCAGTCCATGCAGCCGGCAGGCGGCGCCAAACCACCTTGATCCAAGCTTGTTTCGGATGCTTTTCGACCTGCTGCAACGCATCGACAATTACTTTCCTTGCAAAACCGCAGGCAAGAAGCGTGTCTAGATATAAACCAAACCATTCAGGACTGCGTTTCGCAAGTTCCTTTTTTTCAATCACCTCTAGAAGAAATTCTCCGCGCGCGCCAGCGAACAGACTTTGCAATAGATCAAAAAAGACAGCAGCACGCTGCTCTGTATCAACTGGCATTGATAAAAGTCTTGCTGAAAGCTCAGTCAGGTTTTGCGGATCGACTACCTTTTCAAGGACATGGCTATTTTGTTTGGTAAGCTGATCCAAGTCTTGCGCCGATAGAGCCAAGATTTCTGAGACAATCCCTCGGCGGAAGTCTCCACTGAAAGGCTGCATCGGTATCTGTTCGTTCCTTATCTTACCATCAAAACCATTGCCGGACATGTCTTTCACAATCGGTGTTTTTTCGCTGCGTCTAAAAAGCTGATCAGCATCAAATTTATAGTCGTGGGTGATGATATCTTTCAATCGCTCGTAGCGAACTCGCCACCACTCAAACATCTGTTCGTTGTTAGACCGTTGCAAGACAGCTTCCGCTTCTTGATATTTTCGGTCGGCGAAAAATCGGTCAAAAATTTCTGATGGTGCAGCGCGCGGATTGCCTGCTGCTGGATGAAATATCACCGCCGAATGCTGAGACTCGTCGGTCGTTGCAGCAAATGGGGGGCTTGGCATTTGCCCGCGCAGCTTTGGCTCGGGCATTGGTGGCGCATGCCGCGGCAAGTCAACTCGACTTTTTTTGACGTTGAAATCTTTTTGTCCTGGTACACCTACAACCGAAATTGCTGTTCCAGAGCCCTTGAGAAACGCTGCATCAACTTTATCAGGCATGACAGGCAGAACAGTATCGCCAGGGCGACCAGAAAACCCAGCGAAAAATCCTTCCGCAATTTTCATGTCTTTAACAGGTTCAATCTGCAGCGCGTCTTGCTCTACTTTGCCGTTGAAAAGAAAATCAACAGTGTGCGCGCCGGTGTAATCTTCTTCTTGCAGGTCGCCAAGATCAAGTTCGGCCATCCGAGTGTCATGCGCCTTTGGACCAGTATCTTCAGCACCTGGTAAATCATTGAACGAAAACTGCGCTGGGATCGCGCCGTGACCGGTTTTCAGGTCAGGCAGGGGTAATGGTGATTCACCGACGCCACTGTTTAACTCGCGAGTAAGTTTTTCTAGCTCGATCTTAAGAACAGCTACTTTTCCGGGACGACCTTTAGTCTCAAAGCAATCAATCACAACCTTTAACGCACGTGTTAAATGCCGACCTGAGCCGTAGATCATGTAAGCAATTTTTAATGCATCGTTTGGTTTTGATTTCGTCAAATTTTCTGCAAGGTCGAGAGCATAACCAGCTCGCACTTCTTCATCTGGAATATCAGCAATCAACGAGAGATACCGACCGACAAGAGTCTGCCTTGGATTCTCAATGATTTTTTCAAGGATGTTCGCTAATCCCTTAGTCATACGGACCCCCATTAGGGGTATCGGTGGGGTTTTAAATGTTATTAAAGGGACGTGCAGGGTTATTTTAAGTCTATGATATTAATTATATTTTTAGAGGTGTTCGTCGAAATTCGGAATTCGAAATTCGGAATTCAGCCCGATCTCGAATTTCGAATATCGAATTTCGAAACACTACTTTCTCCTCATTCATTAATCAGCTCGGAAGATCTTATTCAACATCCAGAGACAGCTCATTCACTGTACAAGTCTCCAACTTCCCAGCAGTGGAAGGTGTATTAAATATCATCTCAAATTTAACGCCCTTACCTTCTGCAATGACAGCACTCCGGGACACGCCGTGATGAAACGCTACTTGATAGTCACTAGCTCGAGCGATTTCCGCTCGGTGAACAGTTCCGTCTTCGCTGACTAGTTGATATTTAAATGGACATGAAAGTACCCAGGTAAAAATATCAAAATCACCGCGGTGTTCAAATTTAACTTTTGCATGGGTTGGATCTGTAAATTCGTGAGTTAAACGAAGTCCGCTTTCTCCAGCGATACGTTCATCGTCAACTTCCATGAGATAGGTAATAGGCGCAGCGCCGCCTTGAGGGAAGGCCACCGTTAAATAACGTTTCTCTGCCTGTTGCCCGCTTCCACCATAGGTACGGTAGTACAACTCAATATGCGATGTCTTACAAGATATGCTTTCGCGCGGAGTTTCGGATGGTTGAGCGACGCCAGCTGACAGAAACTTTTGATCGTTAAAAATCATCGCAACTGAGCTAGTGTATTTCGCGACAAGAAAGCTGTCGCTGCTAGTTTCGCAATCAACATCGACTTCGAAAGTGGCGGTAGCGTCGCCGACCCAGGTTTCGCCGTTTAATTTTACAAAGAAGTAAGGCTTTTCATCGATTGGTGCGACAGTGACGTTTACAAGCCCCAATCCTTCGCGGTTGAAAGAACAGTTTCGAAGCGAGCGGCCATGTCCAGGTGGTGCATCGACCTTTTTTAGTGTTCCGGGCCGATAATTGAAACTGTATGGCACCCCGGATATTAAATCTGTACCGGTAAAACTAGCGTAACACGCGCTTGCAACAGTCTTAGCGAGAGCAGCGGACTCGAGAGCGACAGGTTTTCTTTGGGATTCAATTTCCTTTTTGACCCAATCAACATGCTTGGACAATCGGGTATAGACACCCGGTCGTTTTTTCTGAGCACAGTCCATGCCCCAACTTA
>CAMAXT010000095.1 GCA_945862295.1 Pseudobacteriovorax antillogorgiicola | reverse complement strand
TTGCTGTATCGGCCGGGCTTAGGACCTTGGATTTGGGCTTTTGGAGCAGCAGTTAGTGGGTCGTTTACAATGGCTTCAACGACGCCAGCGATCCACAGAACACCGAAACCGTATAGTCCGTAGGTGGATTTCTTCTTTAGGCTTGCGATGTAAGCTTCAGACTCTTCGACAAAGGCTTTATCTTCGTCAGAAAGAACGTCGCCGTTGGCGGTGTTTTCTTCTTTGAAAAGTATGATCGCGGCTTCTGAGTTTTTTGCCGATTTTGATTTTGAGTAGTAGTAGTACAACGAGCCGGCCTCACCAGCGAAAAAGCCGATGCCCGTCAAGGGGCTACCATTTTGAAATTGGCCTGCACCGAAAGGTAGAGCTGCAATGAAGTAGTTTCCGTGGGCTGCCGCTCTGACTTGATAGTTATTCCCGTACTGACCATTGTTTGAAGCGACCTGGGGTGCGTATCCTGGAGCCGCGCCCGGTTGGTACCCTGGTTGATAGACAGATGCCGGCGCAGGCGCATATGGTGACAAGCCAGTATCTGATTCAAATTCAGCTGCTGGATTGTAGCCAGATTTTTTCGAATCAAACATGTCGTCTTCTTGTTTTCGCTTTTTCCTTTTTTGCTTCTTCTTAGCCATCTTTTTTTGTTTTGGCTTTGTTAGTTCGACTGTCACTGTCGTGATATGGCCTTTGATTGCCTCGATCGTTTTCGTCTTTGGTTCCATACCGAGAGCTGAAATCTCTACAGTAATGGGGCCTGGATCGACTTCAATTTGTGAGTTCACTGGTCCAGCCCGGATACCGTCTATCATGACGTTAGCTTCTGGATTCGATGATTCGACGATGATGTATGTACCGTCTTTTTTCTTGCCTGCACCGCTATTGACTTCCAGTCCTGACCCTACGTCGATCCCTGGGGGCGGTACCTTTGGAACCGGAACTGGCGGTGAAGATGCGGCGACAGTTGGAGTAGGAGTTGCTGAAAATGGTGGGTTTGCGAGAACGTATTCTTGTTTCGTTCTTTTAAAGAAATCAACAATGCTTGGATCGATGACTTCATTTGCGTCGATGGACAGCTCTCTGTCGACGGCCAAGCC
This sequence comes from Pseudobacteriovorax antillogorgiicola, assembly GCA_945862295.1. GTDB lineage: Bacteria > Bdellovibrionota_B > Oligoflexia > Oligoflexales > CAIYRB01 > CAMAXT01. Next base: position 10,724 of record CAMAXT010000095.1, on the reverse strand, counting down.
GTCTTTGAAACTTTTTGCCGCGCCGTTTTTATTTCCGAGTTTAAATTGGCAGATACCAAGAATTTTTAATGTTTTTACCTTGGTGATTATGGGAACTTCTTTTGATAGAGCTTGTAGCAGACTGCGTTCTGCGCCCTTGAAGTCGCCACGCTGATATTTTGTGAAACCAGCATCGTATGATTGTGCGAAAGTTGTAGTTGAAATTAATAGGAGTGCGGACAGAACAAGTGTTCTGAATAGCTGAGTTTTTATTTCTGCATGATTCATCAATTCTCTACCTGATGAATTGTTTTTACCTTGAAAAATGTATCGGTTGATTGGGTGCATTTATTTAGAACCATAGACATTCGTTTTAAGAATCATTGGCTTGCGAAAGACGGGATGAAGGGGCTGGTTTTGGGTATTCTTGGCCGCGAACCATCGCCAAAATAAGGCGCCATTGTTCCTAATCACGATGGGACGTTATTAGGTTTAAGACAAGAGGGGTAGTTCCCCTCTTGTCGAAATTAATGACTTAGATGGTCTGATGCGTAACTTGCGGAACCTATTACATTGACTGTAGCAGTCCAAGAGCAACTTGAGGTGCTTGGTTCGCTTGCGCAAGTACAGATGTACCAGCTTGTTGTAGAATCTTCATCTTGGTGAACTCTGCAGTTTCTGCGGCAAAGTCTGTATCTTTGATACGGCTGCGAGCTGTATCTAGATTTTCAGTTTGAACACCTAAGTTAGCGATGGTTGCACCAAGACGGTTCTGGATCGAACCAAGGTAAGAACGGTATTCGTTAACTTGAGTGATAGCTGTATCGAGACGGCCGATACTCATTTGCGCGCCGATTTTGTTATCGATGCCTGCAACTTCTTCACCAGCATTAGACTGGTTGATGTTGAGTGAGTTTTCGCCGCTTGAGTATGCATTGAGGTTTTGAAGGTCAATGCGAATAATGTTTGTTGGATTGGGATTCGATAGAGAGTCTGACTCAGTATAGTAATCTTTACTGACTTGAATTTCTAGAGGGTAAGCATTGGCCCCACTGTTCATATCTTCTGGAAGAGCAACCTGACCTATTAGCAACCTTGTACCGTTGAATTCGGTAGAGCTTGCAATACGGTCGATTTCTGATTTTAGAGCTTGATACTCTTTGTCTAGAAATCCACGCTCGGTGTTACCGATAGTGTCTGAAGCAGCTTGTACTGCTAGCTCTCTTAGGCGCACTAGCATGTTAGTAGTTTCGTTCAAACCACCTTCTGCTGTTTGCACAAGAGAAACACCATCAAGAGCGTTTCGTTTAGCTTGGTTCAGAGAACGTACGTCTGCACGTAGTTGTTCAGAAATTGCCAAGCCGGCTGCATCGTCAGATGCTTTGTTGATTCTTTCGCCAGAAGCGAGTTTGTTACCGGATTCCCCCATAGCGTCGGTTGACTGTCCTAGGCGGCGTTGCGCATTAAGAGACGCAACGTTTGTGCGGATACGTAGACCCATTGTAGTGACCTCCTGTCATTAATTCCAAACCATCACATCATGTGATTAATTAACTCTTCGTCAGTGGCGGCAAAGAGTTTAATCCGTCGGCGGCTTATTTGCCTAACTAATTGATATTTAAGGATATAAATTTTTTGTGCCCGGCTAATGTTGCCGGGTGATGGTAGGCAGAAGCGTTAACTCACCTTTATTTCAGGTGCGAGAAACCGTATGTTTGAGGAAGCTTTCAACGAGCCGATCTCCAAAAAACAGCTGTTTTTCAAGTGTTTTCTCATCAAGATCAATGTCGATCTTGTGATTGATGAGAAATTCTTTTGTTGCTTCTGGGTGTGTCTGGAAGGACCAGATAGGCAATTTAGTGTGAGCCATGCCGTCAGTGCTGCATTCTGGGCTAGTAGCGATGACCTCAAATCCGGGTGGGACTTTAGTCACCATTTCGTTATGGGACGCCACAAGTGGCCCTTTGCCAGCCGAGAGCCACGGCAATTTTTTAACATCGACGGTTCTGACGCAGGAATATTTCTTCTGGTCAGGGAAAATGAAGCCCACATCACCACCAAACATGTATCCGAACATTTGATGTCCGTAGCAGATGCCAAGCGTTGGGATTTTGCTTTCAAGGTGCGGTCGCAACCAATCTTCGAAAGGTTGCTGCCATGGGAGGCGATCGTGAACGCTAGAAGCACTACCAAGGACGATGATACCGCGCACACTGCGCATATCGATCGCCTGCAAGGATTGCAGCCCGTACATAGCAGGCAGATGATAGGTCGTCTTTAGTGGAGAAACGAGAGCTATACGGTTATAGCATTCTGTTTCAGCAATGCGCATAGCTGGGTCGATGACGAGGATCTGCTCAACGTTCATGGGCATTCGGACTTTCACTGCCTGGCTGACTCACTGACGTTCACTACATCACTATCTTGTTTTGTACATATCTTCGTCGGTAGCATTTTTTACGGTCTTGGTTGAAAACTTATCTCTGAAGTGACACTCACTGATTATGTCTTCGCTTAGAGACGACGTCTTCACGAGGTTCTCTTCTCGAGCGAGCGATACTGCAGGATGGTTCTCAGCACTGAAGACGACGACATCGCAAAACTGGCATCTGACTTCAACGCGTGGAAGTTTTTCTCTGATGTCATCAAAGGTGATGTGAAACCTTCGCGAACAGGTGGTGTTATCAACTAGAATCTTCTGATAGGCCATCGCAGAATCCTTTTTCAGTGCCACCGGCACTCAGCAGCACAAAAAATTAAACAACTGAGCAGGTCAAAATGTAATGTTAGTCGCCTGAGCAGAGCGTGTCATGCATTTTCCACCCAGTCTCGTAATAAAATTATATTTTTTTTAAAAGCCTGCAGGTCTTTTGAAAACCATGAACGACGGGAAGTTACCTTTCACCTGATGCTGCTTTTGCGCAACACCAGAGAGAGGTTTCTTATTGTTATCAATGCCAATCCAAATTTCACCAGCGGTCATAGTTAAAGATTCTGCGATGCCGAAAGGCTCACCAGTTTGATAGAGATCTTTTTCTGAGCGGTAGTAGGAAGTACGAGCGACGACGGAAAAATCCTTAGGATCAATCTTTGCGACTTCATGGGTGTTGCGTTCTAGTGCATATAAGTAGCCGTTTTGGAAAAATAAATCTGAAATGTCCGGCCCGATTTCCATTAGACCGACGCCGGTCATGAAATTGATGACCTTCTGCCCAGCACGGTCAGAGGTTGGAAAGTCTTTGACCTCAAGAACCTTCCAAGTGTTCATGTCGACTTTGAAAATAACGCGCGGGTCGCGCTCTTTGGCAACGTAGAGAATTTTGCCTTCGCAATCAGCAGCGATACCCTCGAAACCGGCGTTACCACCCCCTTTAAATAGGTCAGGATATGCAGATAAGAAGTCTATTGGCAGTTTTTTTAGTAGCTTAGCATCTTCTATGGCTAAAACATGTCGTACTCGTTCATTAATAAGGTAATGGATCGTACCGCAAACGGTCATGCCCTCAAGGTCGTAACGAAGGTCGTTTGCCGGGACCTCTGTGATCGACGTGAGGCTTGTTTTGTAATCAAGTGCGCCCTTGAGCTTGTCGAAATTTAGGTCTTTTTTAAGATGGAATCTCAGACCTTTTGGAATGAGAAGATAGACGTAGGTGTCTTCAGGGGCATCAGCGACAACCGTGATGCGACCGTTGCCGTCAACATGGACGCCACTGATCTCACTTTCGTTGGAGCCGATCAGAAACTTTGAAAGTTCCAGTTCAGGCCGCACTTGCCCGAACACTGTTGTTGAATAAAAAGCTGCACAAGCAACCCAAATCGAGCGTTGTTTCAAGAATACCTCCAATGCATTCAGCAAATTAAGATTAGCCGGAACCCCTAGAAGGCGCAACAACCGACTTGGCTTCTAATACTGTCAGGGGCATGAGATGATTGGCTTTTCTGCGGGAAGTTTTGCCCCAGCTGGGGTATGGTCCTGAGTTCTGGTTGCAAACGTCAAAGGCGATTAAACATGTTCGATATTGTAAAAGCTTCCATTAGCGCAGCAGCCGCTGCCGCAAAAGCCCTCGAAAGTGATACCGCAACGCTGCAAAAAATCGTAGATGCTGGTCAGTTGCTTGTTAAGACGTTCCGTAGCGGCGGGAAAGTTTATTCCTGTGGCAACGGTGGCTCCATGTGTGACGCTATGCACTTTGCAGAAGAGTTGTCAGGAAAATTTCGTAAGGAACGAGCACCGATCGGCGCGATGGCAATCAGCGACGCCGCCCATCTGACTTGCTCAGCCAATGACTTCGGTTTTGAACATGTATTCTCAAGATTTATTCAGGGTCACGGCCGCAAGGGTGACACGCTTTTTGCGATCAGTACAAGTGGTACAAGCAAGAATATTAAGCTGGCGATCGATGCTGCAAAAGTTGCTGGGATGACGGTTATTACCTTAACGGGGAGACCAAAGTCGCTTGTTGGTAACCTAGCTGATATTGATATCTGCACCGAAGTCAAAACACCATATTCAGATCGCATCCAAGAGCTTCATATCAAAGTCATTCATACTTTGATCGAGCTTTGCGAGCGCGAACTTTTTAACGAGCAATACTAAAGAACACCGATGAATACTAAACAGGTAGCAGACATCGATCTGTCAAAACCGCTCCTATTGTGTCCAGACAACTTCACGCCACTGGCGCGAACGCCTTGGGCTGGAGATGCAATTGCGGCAAAATATAAACGTGATTTAGTTCCCGAATGTTCCGGAAAGAAAATCGGCGAATCATGGGAGTTTTCTTGTGATCCGAATTTTCCCTCTAAATTAAAAGACTATTCAGTAACTCTTCCAGAGCTCTTTCTAGCCCGGGGACCCGAGATATTCGGTGCCCCACACAGTGATAAGCGCTGCGAGCTTTTAGTGAAGCTGATCAACGCAAGTGATCCGCTTTCGGTGCAGGTTCACCCCCGCGATGATGACCCAGATCTTAAAGCTAATGAATGCGGTAAACCTGAATCTTGGTACGTCTTGGACGCTGAACCTGGTGCAGGAATCTATCTCGGCTTTAGCCGGAAGATGTCGCGAGATGAGCTTCGTCACGGCCTGTTAAACGGCAAAGGCCGTGAGATTCTCCAGTTTGTGACTGTTCGCCCAGGGGACTATTTTGAAATTGAACCAGGTGTTCCCCATTGCATTGGTCCTGGTGTCACTCTTCTCGAGCCTCAACGCATCGTTGAAGGTTTATCTGGGAAAACATTTAGAATGTGGGATTTTGATCGCCGTTACGACGAGACTGGTCAGGTAGATATGGTGCGCGGCAAACCGCGCGACATTCACCTTGAGGAAGGTCTTAAATTGGTTGATCCAGGCGTACAGTTCGGACCCGCATGGTTGGCAACGCTGCGCCGCAAGCCCACTCATGTTGCGATGGCTCCTGGTTTGACCGCGGAGATTTTTCCCTCGAATGAGTGGTATCAGACCGCAATCCTCAGATCTGACCGTGACAGTGCATTCAATTTGCCGGTCACCAAGGGTTACGCAGCAGTAACTGTTTTGTCGGGTGAATTTACCGGTAACGGTGTAGCGATGCCCAAAGGTATGTCGGCACTTATTCCTTCTGGTGCCTTTCCGACATCATTTAAATGTAAAGCTAACAGCACCATTGCTGTCATATGCCCCGCGTTTGCAGAATTTGGAGTGAGTTAAGATGTCGACCGAGTTAATCAAAGAGATTTCAAAACGCCGGACGTTTGCGATCATATCTCACCCCGATGCAGGTAAAACGACGCTGACTGAAAAGCTGCTCCTCTACGGCGGAGCTATCCAAATGGCGGGTACGGTTAAAGCGAAGAGATCGAAGAAGTTCGCGACGTCTGACTGGATGGAGATTGAAAAAGCGCGTGGGATCTCGGTAACAAGTTCTGTCATGAAGTTTCCTTATGAAGGTTACGAAATCAATCTAATCGATACCCCTGGTCACCAGGACTTCTCCGAAGATACCTACCGGACCTTAACAGCGGTCGACTCAGCACTGATGCTTATCGACGCCGCGAATGGTGTGGAAACTCAAACCAAGAAATTATTCGAAGTTTGCGCGATGCGCAAAACGCCGGTTCTTGCATTTATAAATAAGATGGACCGCGACGGCCGCGATCCGTTTAGTTTGATGGATGAGATTGAGAAGACTCTTGGTATCCGCTGCTACCCGATGACTTGGCCGATTGGTATGGGCCGCGATTTCCGTGGTGTCTACCACCGTGTCACCAATCAGCTTTTAATCTTCGAAAAAGATTCCGACCGTGCGCGCCCTGTTGCGCTTAAAGGTATGGCGCTTGGTAGTCCTGAAGTGGATGCAGAGCTTGGAAAAGAAGTGGCTGATACACTGCGCAGCGAGATTGAACTTCTGCAAGGTGCTGGTGATGAGTTTTCAAGGCAAGACTACCTAGACGGTAAAGTCGCACCTTTATTCTTTGGCAGTGCAGTTAATAATTTCGGTGTACAAACGTTGCTGCAAGCGCTTATCGATGTTGCACCAATGCCGATGGCGCGCGAAGGTGTACAGCGCCAGGTCGAACCAACCGAACCAAAATTCACCGCCTTTATTTTTAAGATCCAAGCCAACATGGACCCGTCACACAGGGACCGCGTTGCCTTTATGCGTATCTGTTCAGGTAAATTCGAACGTAACATGAAAGCCCACCATGTACGTTTAGGTCGAGATATGCGCCTTGGTCGTCCGACGCAGTTTATGGCTCAGGATAGATCTTTGGTGGATGAAGCTGTTGCAGGCGATATCGTCGGTATCCACGATCCTGGAGTATTCAAAATCGGTGACTCACTGAGTGAAGGTGAAAACATTAGCTTCACCGGTATCCCAGTTTTCGCACCGGAGCATTTCTGCCGTGTAGTTTTAAAAGATCCACTGAAATCAAAGCAGTTGGCTAAAGGCCTCGATCAGCTTTCAGAAGAAGGTGCAGTTCAGGTGTTTAGACCGAAGCATTCTAACGATCAATACATTGGTGTCGTCGGTCCGTTGCAGTTTGAAGTTGTGATGTACCGCATTCTTGCGGAATACGGCGTGACCGTCAGATTTGAAGGGCTACCTTATTCTGTAGCCCGTTGGATCTCGTCTGATAAGAAGGATAAATTTGAGGAGTTCATCAGAACTAACGCTCAAGCGATTTGCTACGATCAGCATGATCACCCAACTATATTGATCGATGAACCTTGGCGCTTACGGCTTGTAGAAGAACGAAATCCCGATATCCATTTCTCCTCCACCAGTGACGGTCCTGGGCGGGTTCGCTAAGCGGCAAAAGCTGGCATAGAATTGGCACTAGTAGTAACTGCAGTATATGCAGTTAATGTGTTCTCTCAATTTGGTTGCAGAATGAACACTTCATCTCATCAAAAACTTGCTCTCGAATTTAACCATCGGTAACGCTCCATAACCTCAGAACCTAAAATTTCCTAGGCGACTGCGATGTTGCACTCTCGGCAAAGAAGTCGAAGGTTTTCCAACCGATTGTCCTGCCCAAATGATACTGGACGAACATGGTCAACCTGCAGGCCAATTCTTGACGAACAGCGCTCACCATCTCGCATTATACCTGAACAACAACCCTCGTCTCTGTTCCAAACGTGATGGATAGTTGCAGCCGGAATACCTCTTCGACCTCGAATCTTTCCTTTGTCATCCGACTTCGGCACCGCAGTCATCTTGGCAGGTAAAACTCCCTTCGGCACCGCAGTCGCCTTAGCAAACAAATCGCCCTTCGGCACCGCAGCCATCTCAGTTGCGATGCGCAGCCGGGTGGTGATCAGACCCGTTCGATCTCACTGCGATAATTCGGGAGCTTGATCCGAACCCTCGGCCGAAGCCTCTTTCTTTTGAACTCTTATCTTCGCTCGCGCAGCTTTCCGCACAGGGTCTCGTTTCTCAAGAAGGTCTTCTAAGCTTTTTAAAATCACCTCCTCTTCACTAGGAACTCGGCCCGTGGCAGAAAGCACCTCCCGCGCTCGATCAAGTATTGAAAGCTGCTCTTTGGTTAAACGCAGGCGAATATCAAAGAGTGGATTACTCTCATTGCGGCTGCCGTCTTTATTAACAGAAGCAACGAGTTCCCGAACTTCACGCTCAGTTTTACCTGGAAGTTCTTCGTGGAAAACAGCGGCATTGCCTTTTGTGATCTTGGCAGCAAGAACAGAAATATGAGACAGATGGGTGAGACCTCTTTTGACCAAATCTATGAACTCGGGAAACGCAATCAGTACCCGTCCTGCTTGCGCCCTTTTCCAATAGGCATTTTCAGTAAGCCCAAGACTGCGAGCCAAGTTCTCTCGTTTTCCAAGTCCAAGGTTAACAGCGGCATTTTGGGTTTCAAGAAGCCCTATAAGGAGAACGATCTCCAAGGAAATGACACGCTCTCTCGCAACCACATTTTTTGTGCGCAGGTAAAGCTCATGCATGCGAATTCGAACATCAGGCTCCCTTGTTTCATCAAAATGCTGGGCTAGATTAAATTCGCTGAATTCATTGGCTGCATAAAATAGCATTGTCTTCTCTCCTCAGAGTTTAAAAGTACCTATTTTTCGACAATGAAATAGGCAGAAGAAACTATAACATGGGTTTTAAAAATACTGGTTTGGCCTCCAAGAATAGACGTCAGTGCGTTCAAAAAAAAGTTACTATCGCCGAGGTCGCCTCGTAATTTAAAGACTTTTAATGAGTTTCTAGGGATTCTGAGATAGCTGTTTTTATCGATTTAAAGTTGTGAGTAAAAACTTGATTGGCGCGCAGAAAATGCGTCAAGAAAAAAACGACATTGATGACAAGTTTAGCGTTTTTTTTAGTAGGAAAAACATGCACCACCATAAGGGATAAATTGGATGAACGATCGTCATGAATCAAATCGTCGCGCCTGGAACCAAGCCGCTAAAAGTTACAGGTCTATTTCTTGTCCGATTTAAAGAATACTCAGACCATTTTTGGTCGGCGTTTCCGCTTTTATCTGTTGAGGATCGGTCCAGATTGCCGAATCCCTATTCTCTAATTATGAAGAAACCGAATCTACGCTGACGGTCCAGGACGGGTTCGCTAAATTCAAAAGCTGGCATAGAATTGGCACTAGTAGTAGCAACTGCAGCCTATGCAGTTGTTGTGGTCTCAAGTTGAGTGTCAATGTTGTGTTGAAGTTGCAGGAGAAATTGTCCATGAAACCGAATCGTCTCGGAAACGCTACCAAACTACCGTTATTCCTAGCTTTTGTAATGGTCCTCGATGGCTGCAAAGCCCATCAAAGTGCCGGCGAATCCGAATCTTACATCGAAAATGGCAAGGTCTGGGCCTATGGCTCGGTACAGCTAACTGCCTTAGCAGATACCCCGAAAATTTTGATCAAACGTAACACGGTTGTCCAAGGATTAGACGCTGAAGGTAACCAAACGGAAACCCCTAAGTATTCTCTATTAGGTACTATCGACGAAGCTGAGATGAAAGAACTGGCGTATGTTGATTATCATCCAGTACTAGACCGTGCTCTAGCATATCACTACGGGGTTGAATTCTTTCAACGCGGGACAGATACAAACGGTGCGGAGATTATCGATCTATTCGGCATTCTTCGTAAATCTGGTCGCTCATACTACCAACGCCAAAAAGTTTATTTAGGTCAGGCGCGCATCACTCCAACTGGTGAAACTGGTAAAGTGGCACTCGCTGACGGCATGAAGATCTCTTCAATTGCGACAGGCGTTTTTAGTGGCCAGTGGGCATTTCATTACCCAGACATCAGGCGCATCGAGATTCGTCCGTGGTCAAGCATGTGTTCAAAATCAGTGTCACAAAGACCAGGACAAACGCCGGGCCAAAACCCAGGACAATTTGATACCTGCCGTCCAATGCCAAAAGAACATGACCTTTGCAATAGTGATCCGACTCAACAAGGCTGTCGTCCTGCACCAATGGTTCAGTCTCCGAGCATTCCGCAAGATCCAAACGAGACGCCAATATCGCAAACTAAAGAACCAGCTAAGGTTGTTGATGGTCTTGAAGTGATCTCTTCTGATGATCAAGTATTTTCTCTGCACGATGATATCAAGACGGCAAAGATTGTGTTTGTTGCTCAAAACAGAAAGGCAGCAAGCGAAGAAGAAAACGCATCAGTCTGTGCGAATGAATTTATGGCCGTTGGTCGGACTCTAAACCGCCAGATCAATGAGTCTTGCGTCATTAAACCAGCTCCGACTGAGTCTAGAGATGGTCAACTTACCTGTGCCATCACAGTTTCTTTTGAACAGGCGTCGACCTATCTAGAAAATGTCTGCAATATCACTGCAGTATTTCGAGGTGCAGAAGCAGAAACACAAGTGATTCAGGTTCTTCGCAAGAAGTAATTATCATTAAAGCTGTTTATTAAGCCGCCTACTGGCGGCTTTTTTATTGTCCCTAACCCAACAAATGATAGAGTGGTGTCCCTGACTTTCCTTATTTTTTTGGCAGAGGATTACACCATGGTACCATTTCGCGTGTTTCATAGAGAAAACAAAGAACTCTGGATTGTTCTTAACTATCATCCAAGCAATGACGGCGGTTCTTACTTGTTAGCAAAAGATGATGACACAGATAGAGACGGCGAGATGTCGTTAGTCGCTGCTAAGGATCTTGTGAAGTACAAGTTAGTAGACTTCATGGAAGACGATCTCGGCTACGACGATTAATTTTAATTCTTGTACTCCAGGAACATTCTCCACAAAAAAACCA
>CAMAXT010000094.1 GCA_945862295.1 Pseudobacteriovorax antillogorgiicola | reverse complement strand
TAATCGAAGCATCAACCTTTTTATCTAGCTGCTGGGTTGTGCCGTAACCTATGGCACGTAACCGTCTAGCCTGCAAACCATTAGCTTCCAAGAATCTAACCACACTACCAGCACGAGCAGAAGATAGTTCCCAGTTTGAAGGATAAAGGGACGACGAGGTTATTGGTCTGCTATCCGCATGCCCTTCAACATCGAGAACAAATCTTGGTGGCAACTTTGCAATCAGTATTGCTATGTTTTGTAATACCGTTCCTGCCTCCTCACGAATTTCAGCTGTCGCCGAATCAAAGACAAGAGCTGCTTCAAATGTCAGCTCGATGCCAGTCCGAGTTTCTGAGAGTGAAACCTCTGAATTTAACTGTTTCTCTTTCAAATAGGATTCAATCACCTGTCTTAGCTGCGGCACGCTCAATTCAGAACCATCGGCAACTGCTTTGGCTGCAAAACCTTTCGATTCTACATAATTCTTTATACCCTCAGCGAATTCCTCACGAACAGATTTCGAAGAACTCATGATGATAAGTAGCATCATAAAAAAGGCTAAAAGATTTGTAACAAGGTCAGCATAGGAGTAGATCCAAGGCTCGCCCTCTCTCTTCTTAATAATCGCAAGTTGTGAGCGAGTGATTGGTCTCACGCCGCGGCCTCTCCATCTTTACTTGCTTTTGAAGCGTTGATATTTCCCATCTGAACTTCTTCTTGCATGACAGATTCAACTGCCTCGTAATCTTCTCTTGGCACATACGATTTTAAAGCTTGCAGCAGATAAACCGGATATCGGCGCTCTTTAATTAAAACAGCGCCCTCAATCACCAAGGTGTCGAGTGCGTAGGCTTTCTCTGCTGTGTAGTGCATATATTCAGAAAGAGGTCCAAACAGTAAGTTAGCTAATCCAACACCGTAAAGGGTCGCAGTTAGAGCAACACCCATTGAGCTTGCGACTTTTTCAACATTGCCAGCACCCATATGATAATAGAGCAATACAACCAGGCCAATGAGCGTTCCGACCAAACCAAGTGCTGGGCCAAGTTTTGCCATACCAAAATACAAGACGGAGCACTGATTGAGTGCTTGTTCGTTCTGCTCGCGACGGACTTCTAAAAATCTTCGGATGTCGTCTGACTTGAAACCCATATTCATGAGCTGAATTGCATCTTTTAGCATAGCGTTATGAACCAGGCCGTCTGCTTTCTCCAGAAACAACACATCTTTGTTTGCGCCAACATTTACTCTAACAATTTCTCGAATGGTACCAACAAAGTCATGCCGAGGATAGCGCACTGCAAAGTAGGTACGCTGAATAATACGCAATAGATCCTTCGTTGCTACCGACATCAAAGCAGCCGCAACAGAACCACCAAATACGACGGCAACAGCAACCGGGTGAATAAATACTGCTGTACTTTTTCCCGCTACCTCAGAGAGAACAGCGGATACCAGAATGGCTGTGCCAAAGATTGCTCCAAGAATAAATCCTATATTCGGTTTCTTCATGGTTTAGTTCCCGCCTTTGCGCCAGTGTCAGTTGCAATTTTATTTAACTGAACCCGCACATCATCTAACGTCGGATCCAGCGACAATGCTTTTTCCCAAGCGGTTCTAGCTTGGGTTCCATCGTTTAACATTAGATATAGGCTGCCTTTTAGAACGAAAGTCTCTGCAAGATTAGGTTCGTCTTTTTCTAGATCACGTAGCAGACTCAAAGCTTCTGCATATCGTCTTGTAGCAACATGTTCCTGCACTTTAAAAACGCGATTCAAAACGCTGCGAACTCGGATTGACTCAGGATCATCACCTTTTCCAGAGCCGGGTTTCATCGTCGCCGTGACAGTCGTATGTGAATTGTCAGTAGGAGTGATTAAGAGATTGAGTGGTTCGTAGCCAGATTTTTCAAAACTTATTGAGAACGGCGCATCTTCGGGAAGAGCTGATTTTTTAAATTCTAAAGGAGTAGATCCTAGCAGCGCTTTTGTACCGTCTTTTTGATGATATACGTTTGCACCTTCAGGTTGAGTGACGAATTGATAGGTTGTCGAACACCCCACAAGAGTGAGTGCTAACACATTCAATAATGCCGCGATTATTTTTTTGACGCCCATTCGTTCCCCCGACTCTCAAACCTAGGGATCGGAAGACGCCAGCAAAGGTTTAGTGGGCGCATTAACTTAGTATTTCATAAAACGCTCGATCTAAAATCGGAATCATTTTTAACAAATATGCACAGATTGGAACATTCGTCATGTAGAACAGTCCCTTCTCGACGCCGGTTTTCGCTCGGACTGCAAATTTCTTAGGTAATCCTAGCCACCCAACATCACCTGGGAAGTCATTAAAAAAGTCGCGATCTGCTACACTTGCTTAAAGATTTCTTTAAATTGCAGCTAGCAACCCTTTGGACTGGAATAATGAACTGGCTTAAGATTTTCGTCGCCAATGCAATCATAACTGCGCTGCTGCTTTGGTCACCACATGCAGAAGCAAACGATACCATTGCCGCAACATTTAAAATCGAAAAAGCACAAGCATCTTCATGCGAACGAAATAGAAGGTTTAACGAATTCATATTTCTTGCGGCTACCCTATCTGAACAAATCAAAGCTATCAGCATCACTTATCCTCCGGAATTTTTGCGTTGCGCTGAACGCGTTGCTCAGAGCCTCAGAAGAATAAATCTAACAGTCGAAATTAAATCTGTGTCGCAACAAAAAGAAGCCGTTGTAGTTGCAATAAATATCGGCGGCAATACCCCAACTGCGATTTCCGGCGTACCAGAGGTCGGACCTGATACAGAAAAGGCAACGGAAAAATCACCTGAAGAAAAGGAGGTTGAAGAAAAAAATCTTGCGGAAAAAAGAGAACGCCAGGCGAGAGAAGATTTAGCGTTGTCGCTCCCGATCATTTTCAAGCTAGCAGCAGGATACACGCTCCTCACTCCGTTACCAGACGAACAAGTTAGAGACCGGCCAACTATCGAAGCCACCATCCGCACTCAACCGATCATTCCTGACTACTTTTTCATGGGAAGCACCAGTGTCAGTTTGAAGGCAGGTTCGAAATTGCCATGGGTTGTCATCGCTAATGGTATGGTCGCTACTGATCTATTCTATCTGCGCGACAACATCTCTGTTCCGCTTGGGCTTGGTATTAGAGGATTTAAAGCCAAGGTCAACAAACAAACGGCGCTTCCTGGACAGCCATCTGTTAAAAACATCGTCATTCCTGAACAGGTAGTAGGTCCCATCGCGCAGATTGGCATCGCCTACCGCTCAGGGTTGATAACAGCTGATGCCCAGCTTGCTGTGACCCCGATCATGGTAGCCAACAGCCCACTCATCACGACTTTCAACGCTAGTTTAATGATGGGGTATCAGATGACGCCGGTTGATTCGATTATTATCAACACTATGCGGCATGACGTGCGCTATCCTACAATAGATAGCTATGTGAAAGTGATCATAGCAAGTATCACAATCGGCTATCAGAGAGATCTATTTTGACATTGGGCTATTTATATCTAAATGAGTTTCTTTGTTGCCTAACATCGTGGAGATGCGTTCGTACAGCGTCCTAAGCTCGTTCAATTGAGCCGACTTCATCTCTTCAAACTTAAGTATCTCACCTCTCGCTTCCAAGATCTGCATATCAATCTTTGCAATTTCTTCGCTTTTCGTATCGAGAATCCTGCTCAAATCAACGGCGATTTCTTTTTGTATCTGATTTTGAGCCGGCAGTAATTCCTTCAATGCCGGAGCATTTAAAACAAAAAGTCCCACGGGGAAGGAAAGCGCTAAAACAATCAAAGCGACTTTCGAAAGAATTCCATTTTTTTGTTCGTTCTTAGCCATCTCAAACCATCCTTAGTTTTCAATTTCTAGTTAGTTAATATTATTTCGACAGGTTCATCGACCTGCCAATTGTTCTATACATCATTGAAGAGATACCTGTCGAGTTAGCTCGGTACCCTGTAAAGACGTCTGGCAGGCCGTCGCTATTGACATCTTTTGCGACGACACTAGTGATTTGATATCCTTCCAGTCCCCAGCCTTGAAGTGTGCAAGTTCCAGCCGTGCCAGTTGAGAGGCAAGTGTAATACACCCCCCCCCAATGACTCACCGTCCCAGATTGAGTTTGTGTACTCAAAAGAAGGTCACCGTAGCCGTCCGCATTTAAATCGGCAATATCGACGTCAGCCACATATCCATAAAGAGGCAAATAAGAGCCAGGCGATGAAGCTACTGTAAATGATCCTGTAGCTGATCCAACATCGAACAGAACCGAACTAGACAAGTCACCATTCACGCCACCTAGAGCAACTGCGACTCCTCGGCTTTGATAGCCGATGATAGCAACATCAGCTATCCCGTCATTGTCGACATCACCGACATCCATTGTGTTCTGCATATGCCAGTTTCCGGCTGTAAGAGAAGGATAACCGTGCGTCGCGCCGATAGTGTTAAAAATGGGATCAGGCAAACAATGTGCCTCCGAGCCAGGACAGCCAAAGGCTGTTGGTGTCGAGAGGTAGCTTGGTGCCTGAGTTGAATTTATCCCAAGCTCCGCAGCTCGCCAAGATCAGAGCCGACACGATCGTTAAGATAATTGATTTAAATGTTAACATACCTAAATGATTACCCCGTACGTATCCTAGGATTACTCACCTTCACCTTTGCGGTAGAACCCTTGGCGGACTTTAGGTCCCGGCATAAATGCCCTGTGGTCACGGGTACTTAAGTCGATTAACTTATCGCTAAAACCATGAATATATTGATATAAAATTGAAGTTATCAAGCGATTCTGTCCCCCTCTAATTATCAAGCGACTTTGTCCCCCCTAACCTGAAACGATCTCCGTAAAATCAGTAAATTGCGGAGAGGTTTTACTTTGTCTGGGGATATAACTTTGAACAAAACAGAGCAGCTAACCTACCGAATTATTGAAGACTACCGTTTAGGTAGGATATCGAGAAAAGAGGCAGCACTTATTCTCAATGTCAGCGAGAAAACAATTCAGCGTCGTGCAAAATCCATCCGGGAAAAGGGTCTGCCTGGAGTCAAGCATGGCAACAGCGGCAGATCTCCTCACAATAAAATACATACCGAGACAAAAGCCGAGATAGTTAGAATTGTGGGTGAGAAGTATTATGATTTCAATTTGCTTCATGCCCGGGAAAAGATGATCGAAGAAGGTAGGCCAATTGTCAGCTATGGCACGTTTTACAAATGGTGCATCAGCTCTGGACTTGGCAAGGGCAAAAGGAGAAGGAGAACCAGTAAATCGAGAGTAGTGCGTGAAAGGATGGCGAACGAAGGGCTAATGCTTCAGATGGACGGCAGCCACCACGCCTGGAATGGAACTGACACATGGTGTCTAATCGCGTGCATCGATGATGCTACTAGTAATATTCCTTATGGTCGTTTTTTTAAGTCTGAAACGACAGCCGCCTGCTTAAAGGTGGTAAAAGAGATCATTCTCATCAAGGGTATTCCAGACGTTATCTATACGGATAACGCTGGCTGGAGTGGCAAGGGTAAGAGAGATAATTTTTCTCAATTTAAAAGAGCCTGTGAGGATCTGGGGATCAGAATTATTACGACTTCTTCTCCTCAATCCAAAGGCCGGATTGAAAGAGCTTGGAGAACGTTTCAGGATCGTCTCATACCGGAAATGCGTCTTGCAGGGGTCACGACCATGACGCACGCCAACCAATTTCTCCATCAATGTTTTTTACCGCAGTATTGGAACGTAAGAAATACGGTCGAACCCCTTTGCGCAGCAACGAGATACCGCCCTATCCCCGAGCACATTGATCTTGAGCAGGTATTTTGTATGCATTATGACCGCATAGTGACTAGTGACAGCAGCATTACCTACGGAGGTGATCGATACAAAATCATAGACCGGAAATACGGCAGCCTTAAAGGAAAGACGATCACGCTGCACAAGCACGAAGGGAAGCCTTTAGAGGCCTATTGGGGGCATATCCAGCTGAGTATCGAGAAGCTCAAGCCCATAAAACATACCTGGTTAAAGAAACCCGCTTAAGAAAATGTCCCTTTTGACGAAACGCCAAAAGGGACACAATCGCTTGATAGTACAGGGGACATAGTCGCTAAAAATTTTCAATATATTGATATAAAATTCTAAGTCGGCCTCCTTGGTGGAGTATTTTGTTAACTGAAATTAGACCGGATTCTAAAACTGGTCGGCATATTTTATTGGACGAATCTAGGGTTAGCCCCCTTAAGAAGTTTACCAAGTTAAAACTATTCATCGCTCGGAGGTGATTATACTTTTTCTGATTGAGATGAAAAGCTATCATCACAGGCAACTACCAATTCTCAGCAGGTCAAAATACATAAATGCTACTTGAAGTAAAAAACCTAACAAAATCTTTTGGTGAGGTCTGGAAGCTAGGACCAGTAGATCTCACTTTGGCTGCTGGAGAGGTCTGCGCTTTACTTGGTAAAAATGGTGCCGGCAAAACAACTATGTTTCAGATTTTAACTGGCAATATGGACGCCGGCAGCGGCGAGATTCGCCTGCAAGGCAATAGACTCACTCCTGACGTGTTTCAACTAAAGCAAAAAATTGGTTACCTACCGCAGAATCCAGTTCTGCCGCGTTGGGCCAGCGGCGAAGAAATCTTACTCTACGCAGCAGGGCTATACGAGATCAGTGGCAGACAAGCCTTTGTCGATAAGCTGATGGAATACTGGGACTGCGCTTACTACCGTAAAAAACCTTTAGCAGCGCTGTCACACGGCATGCAAAAAAGGGTAGGCCTCGCCCTTGCTTCCATGCATGAGCCTGACCTGCTGATACTAGACGAGCCTCATTCTGGACTCGATTTATTTCATATTAGAGCCCTAGACGAGCTCCTAGTTTCCAGGCAAAAAAAGCAAAAAACAACGATCATGAGCACCCATATTGCTCCCTACACCGCTAAGCTTTGCGACCGTGTTTTAATCATAGAGTCAGGTGTGGTGTCGCAGCTAGCAGGCTGGGAGAGTCAGAATTTTGTCGAACGTATCGCTGCTATTGAAGCACACTTTTTCTCTTAACGTCCTTTTGGCCATTTCAGGAACGGATCTGAAGCAAACCTAATGTCAAATTTTTCCGGTTACCAGAAAAAATACATCTACCCACTATGGCTCTGGTATCTGGCAGGCATTGTTCTGCTGGCTGTCGTCAATTTGGTCAATCTTGAAATCCCCCAGCTAGCAAAAAAAATCATCAATGATTTAACAGCGAAGACAAATGCCAATGAGTCCTTAGAAACAGCCCTTGCAATCATAGCACTTGGATTTTTATTGATAGTCGTCCGTGCCCTATCTAGGGTTCTGATGTTTTGGCCGAGCCGCAAGGCAGAGGCGGCGTCAAAGGCAGACTACTTCAAACGGGTAACTGAGTTACCGGCTGAGTTTTTTGAAAAACACGGCATGGGTGACCTCATCTCGCGCCTAGCAAATGATATTGGTCATGTACGGATTTATTACGGCTTTGGATTGCTGCAAATCCTCAATGTCATGTTTCTTCTTGTGTTTACGATAGTAAAAATGGGCTCCGTCCACCCAACGCTGACGTTTTATGCGTTAACCCCGCTGCTTTTGATGTTTGTCATCACGAAAACAACAATGGGCAAAATGCATAAATATTCAAAAGCCAATCAAACTGCTGTTGGCCAACTAACGAACAAAGTCACAGAATCTTTCGTCAACGTACATGTTCTCCAAGCAAACGCTGCGGTAGATTCTTTTGTCGACCGCATCGAAACGGAAAACGAAGAAGTCTATGCTTCAAATGTTAAACTGATCTTCATCCGCACCGTTGTTTTTCCGCTGATGACTTGCCTAGCGGGCATCTCTCAGTTGGTGATTTTATTTTACGGCGGCTCCGAGGTCATCGCTGGTAGGTTATCAATTGGTGATATTTTAGCGTTCAATGTTTACATTGCACTACTCACGTTTCCATTAGCCGCGCTCGGCATTTTTATTTCGGTTCATCAAAGGGCAAAAACAGCACTTGAACGCCTCAATGAAATCAATCAGGGCCAACCTCGAACCTTTTCCGAAACCAGCGTCAATCCTGTCGACAAAAAAAACCCAGCTCTCGGCTTTCATTTGTCAGTCAAACACCTCAGCTATCATTTTCTGGATAAGGATAAGGACAATGACAGCAAAACCGAGAAAACTGTTTTAAAAGATATGTCATTTGAACTTTCGCCAGGCGATCATATCGGACTATACGGACCGATCGGATCTGGAAAATCGACGCTTTTTAACCTACTTGTGCGTTACTACGAGCCTCCAAAAAATACTGTGTTCCTAAACGGGGCAGATATTGTAACTCTTGATCCGAGGTTCCTAAGAAAGACCATCGGCTTTGCTCTCCAATCGGTGCACCTGTTCTCAAACAATGTACGCGAAAACATGCTTTTCGGTCTTGACCGAGAAGTCACAGAAGATGAGATCATTAAAGCAGCTGAAGCTGCACAGATTCTTGGCGAAATAAATTCGTTCTCTGAAGGTTGGGACACGCAGATTGGTGAAAAAGGCATTCGCTTGTCTGGTGGACAAAAACAACGCCTCGCATTGGCGCGCATCTTTTTAAGAAAACCGCCGATTCTACTTTTAGATGATGTGCTCTCAGCGGTTGATCATTCAACCGAGAAGAAAATCCTGTCCTACATCGTCGGTCTTGGCACCAGCATGGTAATTTCGTCACACCGAGGGTCTGCACTAAAACACTGCAAAGAGATTTTGGTTCTAGACATCCATGGCGCCATTACCGACCGTGGCAGCTATAAGGAACTTATCAAACGGCACCCTAGTATGGTTGCAGAGTAGTTCTAGGATCCGCTACCATTAAGGTAATGGTCTAAAGCCAGCAACCATTCGTTCCTTTAGGCAATATTTGCCCACCAAATGATGCAACTTATGCCCATATTTTTGGCAGGTATTGTCTCCTATAATTATAAATGGGAAAGAATACAACCCTAAGCCATTGGCAGTGCATGTCAACACGACTGATTCTAGAAAAATTGAATCTAGCTCGTCCCACAATTGCTCGTGACCTCATCCTTGGTCTCGTAGTGATGATGGCTGTTGTCTTCACGCTTGCTGGAACGATCAATTATCTTTTTTCAACAAGTAGAGACAACGCTGCACTCTTCGATAAAGCAAATGAAATCTCCGACAATCTCTCCTCTGTTCTTGTCACACCGCTTTGGAACCTCAACACCGAAGAAATTCAAAAAATCCTCCAGGTTTATAAACAGTCTGGAGTGGTAGCAAGCATTGTGCTCTACGATGAACACGGTAAATCAATAGGCAATGCTCCAGGCAACGACGCTGACGCCGTCATGGAATCGACCAAGATTATTTATTATGAGAAAAAACCGATTGGAAAAGTCGTCGTCTCGTTCTCTGACAAAGAGATCATCGAGAAACAGCATCAAATATTTGTTTATACCTTAGCAATCTTCGCTTTGATGTCGGTCGCTCTGGTACTAGCAACGACGTTTCTTTTAAAGCGCTTTCTCAGAGAGCCGTTTATGCGCCTTAAGACCGGACTTGATTTTATCTCCGAGGGAAACTACGGACATAAGTTTGGCCTTATCCGTCAAACTGACTTAAGTGATATTACAGAGCGCGTCGAAGTAATGGCTACAGAAATTTCCCGCAGGGAGTCGGCACTTGCTGAGAACCGCAATAAGCTCGAAATTCTAAACCAAGCGATCCTTGATATGTTCTCCTGTTCGAACACGGAAAGCCTCATTCGCACCACCATGCAGATCACCAACAAAGTCTGCGGTGTCGATCATGGCTGGTTCTTGGGTAAAACGGAGTCCCAACAGATTCAAACCGATGGCGACGAAAAAAGTGGCACTCCGTCTCCATTAGTGTGCGTTCGCGGACATATTTTTGAAACCAACGAGAAAGAAGTGCTTCCCCATATCGGTAAGCACGACAATATCCAGGTCTTCACCTACCCGATCAAATCCAGATACCGAAATGTCGGTAACATGACCTTAAGCTATGATTTGGCACCTGACTCTTCGAAAAGCTCTTTACTTAAATCAATCATGTCTCTGGCAAACGTAGCGATGAACCGTCAGTCCTTTATTAGGGAAAGCGCTTTCATCGAGACCGAGCTTGTGGTTGCTGAAACAGTGCAACGCTCAATGCTGTTAGAAGAAAACCGCATGCCGACCAATGCTTTGATCGCCTACCACTACGAAACAGTACTGCGTGTCGGTGGCGACTGGTTCAGTGTTATCGAATCAAGAGATGGAAACAGCCTATACATCATTCTTGGTGACGTGACCGGCCACGGCCTAGCCCAAGGGCTTGTAACAACTGCAATGTCTGGTGCACTAAATATCATTGAATCCATGATTCATGACTACGAGCTTTCAACCATCAATAGACCGCACCAGATAGTTACACATCTTGACAGCGTTATTCGAAAGATCGCTGGTAAATCAAATCTGCGCATGACCTGTGTTGCGGCAAAGATCGACTTCAAAGATCACAAAATCTACATTTGTAACGCTGGTCACACCTTCCCAATCATGGTCCACCAGCAAGAAAAACAAGGTACGCGCATTGAGTCTCTGGCCCGCAACCAGCAGCACATCCTTGGCGAGGACCATTTCATTGTTGAGCACCATACCTACTCAGACGCCGAATATGATTTTAATGATGATGACCTTTTGGTATTCTATACAGACGGTTTGGTCGAAGCCAATGACGCCGAAGGCAAGAGCTTTCACCGCAAATTTAATCGCCATTTTTCCCGCATGGAAAACTATCACAACGTCAATCAGCTCAAGGATGATCTCCTCCACCTGTTCCGTGTGCATACAGGCAATGTCACCCCTAAAGATGACATCTGCCTTCTTGTAGTCGGCATGCGCCCAAAGTCAGCAGTTAAAGTCGCCTAAATAATCCCTGTCTCCATACCCTATATCCTGTCTCCACACCCTATATCCTGTCTCCACACCCTATATCCTTTCTCCTGTATCTTATATCTCAAAAAGCAAAACCCGCCCCTGGCGGGTTTTGCTTTTTGATGCTGAGAGACAGGAGACAGGGGAGAAACAGGAGACAGGATACAAGGAATTAGGTAGCATCATCACAAGAAAATCCCATCGCCAGGTACCAGAACATTGAGCAAAAACAAATCCGAAAACCAACAAGAACAACAAGAAGTCGCAGCCTCGCGCCGGGGCTTCTTCGCCGAGATGGCTGGGCTATCGAAACTCTGGCCCTACCTGAGGCCGCAAAAAAAGCTGATCGTTGCCGCCGCCTTCATGGTTCCAGTGATCTCAGCTTTACAAACAGCGCTGCCCCTCATTTTAAAATACAGTATCGACCACGGCATTCTTGAGAACGATTCTAAAGCACTCTTTTGGAGCGCTGTTCTCTTTTTTATCGTCGTCCTTGGCGAATATGCCGTGCGCGCTTCCCAGAGTGTTCTCAGCAGTCTGGCAGTCCACCGGATGATCAAGTCGCTGCGCAGTAAACTCGTGAAGCACGTATTAAAACTCAAATGCTCTTTCCACGACAAAACACTCAGTGGATCGCTGGTCACCAGAGCCACCTCAGATTTCGACAACTTAAGCGAATCCCTCAATATGGGTGTTCTAACCTCAGTGGTCGATCTCGCTGTCCTTGCTGGCTGTATTATCGGAATGTTTGTTCTCGATTGGCACCTAGCAATATGGGCTATCCTCGTCGTTCCTTTTGTTGGAATGATCGTCCAATGGTTTTCAAAGAGCTTAAAGACCACCATGATGAAAGCGCGGGTTAAAATTGCCGCCCTCAATGCCTACACCCAAGAATGCCTTTACGGTCACGCAACGATAAAAACCCTTGTCGCAGAGAAAGACGCCGGACAAAAAT
>CAMAXT010000093.1 GCA_945862295.1 Pseudobacteriovorax antillogorgiicola | reverse complement strand
AAGCGCTATCAATTGTGTTTAAATTAAACTTCCATAAACGCAGTAGTGGATACAACTGATGACCAGTCGCGCCTTAGTCTCTGCATTATTCAATATTGAACTGCCAATTATTCAAGCCGGCATGGTTTGGGTGTCGGGCGGCAAACTCGCCGCCGCTGCTTCTGAAGCTGGAGCTTTAGGAATCATTGGCGCAGGCTCAATGCAGCCCGATCTACTTCGCGAACATATAAAAAAAGCAAACTCTCTTACCAAAAAGCCGCTAGCAGTCAACATCCCCCTTCTTTACTCGAAGGTTCAGGAGCAGATAGATATCGCCTTAGCCGAAGGTATTCGCATCTTTTTCACCTCTGCTGGTTCACCTAAAACATTTACAAAGCAATTAAAAGATCTTGGATGCACCGTCGTCCACGTCACCTCAAGCCCAGAGCTAGCAATTAAATGTGAAGCGGCTGGTGTCGACGCTATCGTCGCCGAGGGATTCGAAGCTGGTGGCCATAATGGGCGAGATGAGATCACGACAATGGTTCTTGTTCCGCAAGTCGTCGATGCAGTTAAAATTCCGGTGATTGCCGCAGGGGGAATCGGCGACGGCCGCGGTATCGCAGCCGCATTCGCCTTAGGGGCGCAGGGAGTCCAAATCGGTAGCCGCTTTGCAGCGACGCAGGAATCAAGCGCCCATCAAAACTTCAAACAAGCGATTGTAAATGCGGGTCCCGGAGCCACAATGCTTTCCATGAAGAAAGCTGTTCCTGTGCGCCTTCTAAAAAACAAATTCTACGAAGATATGACCAGATTAGAAGAGCAAGGTGCAAGTAAAGAGGCCTTAAATGAGCTTCTAGGCAAAGGCCGCGCCCGCCTTGGTATGCTTGACGGCGATATAGATGAAGGTGAGCTTGAAATAGGCCAGATCGCAGGACTGATTCGCGATGTGCCGTCAGTCGCCATGTTGGTCGAGCGACTAAAAAAAGAATTTAACCAAGCCATGTCTTTTATACCAAAGACACTCTGAATAGACGGAGAAGTGTGTGAGTGATGTTGCCCTACGTCGGTTTAAAAAAGGTTGGATGAATCTTCTTGTTACCAAAGTAATCAAGGATACTCATGACACTCATACTTTCATCATGGAAGATAACGAAGATTCCGGACGGGTGTTTGACTACAATGCAGGCCAGTATCTAACATTTCGTTTTGACGATATTGGTCCTAAGCCTTTGGTTCGTTCTTACACTATGTCAAGTTCTCCAAATCAAGGAAACTATTCGGCGTTTACGGTCAAGAGAGTTGAGGGAGGTGTTGTTTCCAACTGGCTTTGTGACAAAGTCGTTGAAGGCAGCATCCTGCGCGCTCGCGGACCGATTGGAAAGTTTTGCTACAACCCAGCTACCGACAACAAGCACCTGATCATGGTCGCTGGCGGCAGTGGCGTTACACCATTCGTAAGTATCATGCGGGAGTATAGCGATAAGCTTGGTCGACCAGGGTCTCCAGAAAAAATGACCCTTCTTGTATCATACCGTTCAAGAGAGGATCTGATCTGCTGGGAAGACTTGCTGGCTATCAATAAGGTTCATGGCGCAAAAGTCTTTACAACCTTAAGCCGCGAAGACGCATCAGTTGAAGGATTTTGGCATGGACGCATTGATCATGCTGCTTTAGAGCGAACGATCGGTGGCGCTTACAATGACGCGACATTTATGACCTGTGGACCTACGGCCATCATGAACATGACTGTTGAACATCTTAAGATGCACAATGTTCCAGATAAACATACGAAATTAGAATCGTTTGAATCCTAAACATATCTAGCCGACAGGTAACGATGGTAAAAAAAGGACATAAGGAACGGCATAAAAGTTCTAGGTCAGCATGGCTTCGCGCTGCAGTCCTTGGTTCGAATGACGCCATTGTTTCCACAGCTAGTCTAATGGTTGGAGTCGCTGCGTCCAATGCACCTCGGGAAGTCATTATTGTCTCTGGCATTGCCGGACTGGTAGCAGGTGCAATGTCGATGGCGGTCGGTGAATATGTTTCGGTTTGCAGCCAAAGTGACTCCGAAAAGGCTGACATCGAGCGCGAAAAGAATGAACTTGCTGAACACCCCGAAAAGGAATTCGTAGAGCTCGTTGGTATCTACGAAAAACGCGGACTAAGCCGCGCCCTAGCGACAGAGGTTGCAAAAGAACTCAGCAGTCACGATCAACTTAAAGCTCACTTGCGTGATGAACTAAATATAGTTCCAGGGACACGAGCAAAGCCTTTTCAAGCGGCATGGATTTCAGCATTAAGTTTCACAATCTTTGCAACGATCCCAGTTCTTTTTTTACTGATAGCTCCGACTGACTACCGAATTAGTGTTCTTGTTACTGCATCACTTACATGCCTTGGACTACTTGGCGCATTCGGAGCCTATCTTGGCGGCGCACCACTCATACCAGCGACTTTAAGAGTACTTATCGGCGGAGGGCTGGCTATGGCTATAACAGCAGCAATAGGTAAAGTTCTCGGTGTATCCATCACCTAAAAAAAAGCTCGGACACTAGGTCCGAGCTATCTCTTTATCTTTACCTAAACATTAAGCTTTAAAGTCTTGGTACTGCAAGTTCAGGGCTTCAGCTACAGCTTTGTGAGTGATCGCACCTTGGTAGGTGTTAAGACCTAATGCTAAAGCTTTTGATTTTAATGCTCCGTTTACGCCTTTGTTTGCAATCTCAAGAGCGTATTTAATCGTTACATTGGTTAGAGCGTACGTACTAGTCATTGGCACATCACCGGGAATATTTGTTACTCCGTAGTGGATAACATTCTCTGCAACAAAAGTTGGGTCATCGTGCGTCGTTGCGCGAATAGTTTCGATGCAACCGCCTTGGTCAATGGCTACGTCAACGATCGCAGAATCTTTTTCCATAGTCTTGACCATATCGCGAGTCACGAGGCATGGAGCTTTTGCACCCGTGATAAGAACCGCGCCGATAACAAGATCAGATTCGCTAACAGCTTTTGCAATATTTTCAGGATTAGACATCAGTGTAGAGATGTTGTTACCGAAGATATCGTCCAAATAAGCCAACCGGCGTGCGTTGACGTCTAAGATTGTAACCTGTGCGCCAAGTCCGATCGCCATTTTGGCCGAGTTGATTCCAACGACGCCGCCACCGACGATCGTTACACGGCCTCTTTTTACGCCTGGAACGCCGCCGAGCATCAAACCCTTGCCGCCGTTATGCTTTTGTAAGCACTGCGCACCAACTTGAACAGCCATACGACCAGCGACTTCACTCATTGGCGTCAGTAGTGGCAATGAATGATCTTCAAGTTCGATTGTCTCGTAAGCGATACCAGTCACTTTGCGTTCGCAAAGAGCTTTTGCCAACTCGGGTAACGCTGCAAGGTGAAGGTAGGTATATAGGATTTGACCTTGGCGCATGAGTGGATACTCTTGCGGAATCGGCTCTTTTACTTTGATGATCATTTCTGCTTCAGCCCAGATCTGTTCAGCAGTATCACGAATAACTGCACCAGCAGCTACGTATTTCGCATCAGGAATACCAGCGCCAACCCCTGCGCTTTTTTGAACAAAAACTTTATGTCCAGCAGCGACAAGCTGACCAACTCCACCAGGAACGATAGCTACGCGATTTTCTCTGTTCTTTACCTCTTTAGGTATACCGATAATCATGATTATTCCTGTTCAAAAATAATTGGTTGATGGCGCATCTTGAGGTCATTCAAACCGCGGAAACCACAGGCTCAGCAGTTCGCAAAAACGCTCTCTTCATAGTAGATCGGCAATTTTACGTCAATAATCGTTAAAAGGTAAGATCCCTCAGCGCAAACTCACTACTGCCGAGTTGTTTATAACTATTTGTTTTTATAGAAAAAACTAACCAGGTGGAATGGGGGCGCGAAAATATTGCTCTAAGAATTGGCCCTGCACCCCGTCTAAAGCAGCAAAGGCACGCACTGCAGCAATGCGCGATTCAGCCTCCATGACGCGCGCGGGATAGTTTAAAAAGAACGGTAAATCAAGCGATGCGTTACCTTCTGTAACAATGCTTCCGCCATCGCCTTGGGAAAATCCGCCAGTAGTAAGTCGCTCAAGCAGCCCTTCGCGGAATAAAATATCAAGACAACTCGCAACCATTTCGTTTTCAAATCCCAGCGTCGCAGAAATATTTCTTGCGACGCTAGTTTCACTGACTCCGTGTTGGTTGCAAACAAGCTCGCGCGTGGTGCGGAGAACAGCTTCCAATTTTTTTACTTCTGGATAGGATTTCTCAAGCATAAATTTTCGAATGTGGTGATCACGTGCTCCGTAAATCATCCAACATTTAGCCGCAAGACCGTCGCGACCAGCACGACCAATCTCTTGGACATAGCTTTCAATACTTGCTGGCAAGCCAAAATGATGGACAAAGCGAATATCTCTTTTATCGATGCCCATACCGAAAGCGTGTGTTGCGACGATGACCCGTAACGCACCTGAAATGAAGCCTTTTTGTGCGAAATTCCGCATATTGGCATTCAGTCCGGCGTGATACATGCCCGTAGCAATGCCTGCATCGGATAGAACGCGGTAAAGGTCGCGGCATGCACCGCGCGTTGGGGCATAGACTATACCCTGCCCTTTCGAAGCGAGCACGGCCTGAAGCATCAGGTTCATTTGATCGGCAACTTTAGACGTTTTCACAAAGTTAAGTGCAAGATTTTCCCGCGTGATACTGCCGATGACTGCTTCGAATGCGCCAAGTCCGAGGGTCTGCGCGATATCACTGCGCACCTTCGATGTTGCAGTCGCAGTGACTGCCAACTTTTGTAATGGTCCGAACTCTTGCAAATAATTACCGATAAAACGGTAGTCCGGTCGAAAGTGACTCCCCCACTGACTAATACAGTGGGCTTCATCAACAGCAACCATTTGAATAGGTATGGACTGCAAGCGTTCTCTGAAATCAACTCGCGCCAAGCGCTCTGGTGAGATCACTAGGATACGCACTTTTCCTGACGAAAGTCGGTCCCAAGTCTCGTCTTTTTCAAAACTACTCTGCAAAGAGTCAAAAAAAGCGCAAGGAATATCGAGTTCTTCAAAGCGGCGAATCTGATCGCGGATTAGTGCAATCAGCGGCGAAATTACTAAGACCAATCCAGGGCGAATCATTGCCGGCAAGGCATAGCAGAGAGTTTTTCCACTGCCAGTTGGCAACACGGCGATGCAGTCTTTTCCAGAAAAAAGATAAGACAAAACCTGCTTCTGATAAGCATGCAGGTTTTCGAATCCGAATGCATCTCGACACAGCTTTTCAGCGTGGGCGGTCATTTGATCGGATGCAAATGTGTTGCTAAATGTGTTGCTAAATGAATCAGGCACCGGAGGCGGTGATTCAAAAACTTTGGTCTTTTCCATGGGGAGAGGATAGACAACAAACAGATGTCAGGACACGCCTTTCTCAATCTTTATTCTGCTTCAATCGGCATGTCTGTCTATTTTTTAAGCTAAGAGAGCCATGATTTACTTACAGGCTTCTTCTTGGGCAATCCATAGCGCGATATTCGCCTTAGGCAAATCACCAGAGCGATTACCCCCGTCGTGAGTTTTATCGTTGAGACTAATTTTATCAAAAAGCTCATCGACAGTTCCGGTGGCGTCATACAAAGTCGCGCGGTTCGTTGAAGCATTTTCGTTGCCATTGGCGAGTGTAAGACCACCACCAGCTCCGATGCCGTGACATCCTGCGCACGATTTCGCGATTGCAGGCTGAATCTGCGCTAAGAAAATCGATTCTGGCGGACACTCAGCTTCTTCTCCTCCACCGTTTTCAGCTTCTGCCGTCAACCACTCTTGTAAGACCGCAAGAGGAAGTTTTTCACTTTGATTGCCACCACCGTGCGTAGCGGAACTAATCTTATTGAAAATAACCTGTGCATCATTTGAAAAGGTCTTCAAAGCAGCACGATTTGCTTCATCGCTGCCAATGACAAGAGTAAGGCTACCCGCTGCTCCACCGCCATGACAGGTGCTGGTGCCGCAGGTACTATCAATGACCGGTTGAACCTTAGTAGTAAAAAGCGCGATCGCATCGGCATTATCACCGTCATCGGCCGCTGCAACACCCGTGGCTTGTTCATCATCATATTCGATGTAGCGTGGTTTAGAGATGCCGCATGATTGATAAAGGACAAAGATCGGTGCGCCGACCACTAAAATAAAAATATAGAGTTTTTTCAATTTGTACATACTGCTGCAGTCCAGAAACTTGGGTGATGAGTCCATTATAACAAAAAGACCGACCCTGCGAAGCTGGGTCAGTCGGTAATTTTAACCAGCTAAATACATTACTGTAATTTACTCTCTAATTCTTCCCAACGGGCGTAAAGAGCATCTACGCTCGCCTGCGCCGCTTCGACAGCTTTTGTTGCGTCGAGAAGTTTATGGGAGCTAGAAGCCAACGACGGGTCTTCGAGTGCCGATTGAGCAGCAGCTAGAGTCAGTTCGGCTTTACTAATGTCCCCTTCCAAGCGGTCGTAGTCTCTTTGATCCATATACGAAAGTCTTTTCGCCTGAACGGGCTTTTTACTTTTCTCTGCTTCAACCTGCTCTTTAGCTTTTTTCGCTTTTGGTGCACCGACAGCAGTTTGCCACTGAGTGAAGTCCGCGTAAATCTGACTTGATCCTTCACCGTCTAAACCAACACAGGCATCACACACTTGTTCCATTAAATAGCGATCATGACTAATGATGATAATCGCACCTTCGAAATCAAGAAGGCTTTCCTCCAATACTTCAAGGGTCGGAATATCTAGGTCATTGGTTGGTTCGTCGAGCAACAAGACATCTGCAGGCTGCAGCATCAACCGAGCAATTAAAACGCGCGCCTGCTCTCCTCCAGAAAGCTCAGAGACAGAAATATCTAGCTGATCGGTGTTAAAGCCAAAGCGCTTAGCCCAACTAGCAATATGCTGAGATCTACCATTGTAAATTACTGCGTCGCCCGCATCACTTAGTGCCCTTTTTAAGGTCCATTCTGGTTTTAACAAATCGCGATTTTGGTCGAAGTAGACAAGTCGCAGCTGTTCGGCATGTGTGATTGTACCGGTCTTAGGTTCGAGCAACTTAGCCATAAGTTTTAGTAAAGTTGATTTACCACTACCGTTAGGTCCGAGCAGGCCAAGCTTGGTTCCTGGCGTGAGTACAAGTGAAAAGTCGTCAATCAGAGATCGATCTCCGAATTTCATTGAAATGTTTTCACAGGTAATGAGTTTTTTTGTTTTCCGACCTGAACTGGAAAATTCGATGCCTGCAGTCCCGGTCACTAGCCGTCTTTTTAATGCCGCGAGTTCCGCCTGCATATCGTGAGCCTGACCAATACGGGATTTAGATTTTGTTGTTCGCGCCTGAGGACCACGGCTCAGCCAATCTTCTTCTCTACGAACTTTGTTAGCCAACGAATCTGCGTAAGCAGCTTGCTCAGTTAGAAACTCGGATCTTTTAACCAAAAAATCTGAGTATCCAGTGTCAGCAATCAGTACACCATTTTTATAAATCTGACCGAGTTCCATCGTCTTTTTAACTGTTCGATCGAGAAAATAGCGGTCGTGACTGACAACCACCCAAGCAAACGGAGCTTGCCGGAGCAACTGCTCTAGCCAAAGCACCCCTTTTAAATCCAAGTGATTCGTCGGTTCATCAAGAAGGACCAAATCAGGAGCACCAACTAAAGCTTCAGCGATAGCAAGCCGCTTCTTCCAACCACCAGATAACGTCTTTACAAGGACATCGTAGTCTTCAAACCCAGC
This sequence comes from Pseudobacteriovorax antillogorgiicola, assembly GCA_945862295.1. GTDB lineage: Bacteria > Bdellovibrionota_B > Oligoflexia > Oligoflexales > CAIYRB01 > CAMAXT01. Next base: position 4,225 of record CAMAXT010000093.1, on the reverse strand, counting down.
TAAACTCAGTGCGCGCTTCACTTCAGAATCAAGATCGGAAACAGCGATTTTAGACGACTGAATCAAATTCTTTAGAGCAGAGAAAGCCGAAATATTTGGATCAAATTCTGATACCTGTTGCACGTAAACCATGCTTAGATCTTTGCGCCGGGTTACGTTGCCAGCATCGATGTCCTCATGGCCAGCCATAATACGCAAGAGTGTCGTTTTACCAGATCCGTTAGCTCCAATGATTGCGATTCGGTCATTATCGTCGACGCCGAAGGTCACGTTGCCGAACAACAACTTGCCGGAGTAAGCCCTGCTAATAGATTGACAATTAAGTAAGTTGGCCATAAAAACAATATCCTAAATTTCGTGATCCCAGGTTATAGCAGCACTACCCGTGACTGTCACTCTAGGAGCCAGAATCTTCTATCTGGCCTCGATTATGAACGCTTTTGTTGGACAAGTTCTAAGAAATTACCATCCGGATCTTTAAATCCAACGATAGTTCTCCATTTTGTTGAGGTTGGTGTCTATGATTATTTCTTGAACGATACCCGGGTCACCGCGGTCAAATCTAGAAACTCATTATTGCATCCACATCGACTTCAATCAGCATTGCGGGGTCTATCAACGCTTTTACTTCCAGCATGGAAGTAGCCGGTGGGTGTTCCCCAAAAAATTCCGCATGCGCTTTCCCAAATTCACGCCACCGAGACATATCGGTGACAAACATACGCGTGCGAACAACTGCAGACAGCGGGCAATCAAGTTTTGCGAGCGCCTCAGTTATAATCTCGAAACACCGCTTAGCCTGGCCATACGCATCACCAGACGCAGCAACATTACCATTTATCATAGGCGCTGTTCCGCTGACGAATATTTGGTTTCCAACTTTTACAGCACGACAATATCCAACTTCTTTTTCCCATGGTGCACCGCTGAAAACTCTAGATCGCTCCATACATCGCTCCAAGGTGTCTAAAATAATTACTTTACGCGGGTCGTCGCGGAAGTCATTGGTCAAATTTTTTCCGAGTTATAGTTGCGCAGAAACACAGTAATTTATGGACTTTTATCACAGAATACCATATATTTGTATGGTACTGATTATCTGGAGGCAATCATGAATTTACGCGCGCACAAAGATCACGAAATACTTTCTCAAATTAAAGTCTACGTTCAAAATGAACGTGATGTGCTTGTCAAAATTCTGCATCACCTTCGCGAAATTGAACGACGTAGGTTATTTTCTGATTGTGGATGCTCCAGCATCTTTGAATATGCGGTTAAAGAATTGCGCTACAGCGAGGATCAAGCAAGTCGCAGAATACAAGCAATGCGTTTGATTAAAGACGTTCCAGAAGTAGAACAAAAAATCGCCACTGGCGAATTAAGCCTGACTAATGCGCACCAAGTTCAAAGTCTATTTCGCGGCATGCAACAGAGCACACCCAATCGCATTGTAACCAAAGAAGAGAAATTGGACGTCATCGCCAAGATTGAAAATAAATCGACACGCGAGGCGCAAAAAGAATTAATAAAACTCCAACCAGCGATTGCGATGCCCAAAGAACGCGAGCGCATCATTGCTGAAGACGCGTCAGAGGTACGCTTTATATTAACGGATAAGTTGAAGGTGAAATTGGAAGAGGTGCGATCACTGCTTGGCATCAGGGGTGCTGCTATGACCTACGCTGAATTATTCGATGCGATGTCTGATCTGAGTATCGAAAGCTTGAATGCCAAACGTTTTGGAAAAAAACGTGCTGCCGGTGCAGCGATGGTTGAAAAAGCGGCAATACCCGGGGCGCAACAGGTAAGCCAAAGCTACATTTCGAAAGAAGTTAAATTCAAAGTTTGGAATCGTGACCAAGGACGCTGCGTCAACTGCGCGGCGACCAGAAACTTGAACTATGACCACGTAATTCCTGTTGCTATAGGAGGATTATCTGCGGCGAATAATATTCGTCTGCTGTGTTTTGCATGCAATCAAAGGGCAAGCACTAAAGTTTTTGGAAGGGTTTACGAGCGAATCTCTGTTTAATCGTTATTTTTCTAGTCTAAAATCGCGGATCCTTAAAAGCCGCGATTTTTGAATATCAAATTACAGAATGTTCATATTGGGTTTCTCGCCAAATAACCAATCAGTCGCCAGCAATGGCGCATGCGTTTCTGATTCCTCAGGGAGAACTTTTACGCTGACTTTCTTAATAACATTACCTGCAACCGCTTGTGAAATTAAACAAACAGCCTCAGCACGTTCCGCAAAACCACGAATCATCGCTTCGTCAGCGTCAGTAGTGATCATAGGATTCAGATAAACCGTCTGAACTTTCGGAGGAAACGCAGTCGAAGTTTCGAGCATTGCAGTAATACGTAGATCGGAATAGGACACATTATTTTTTTCTAAAATAATGCCGAAAGTAATTAAGTAGCAGGAGGCCAATGCCGAAAGAAGCAAGTCTTCAGGCGTAGCGCCTTCGTTGCGTCCGCCAAAGTCAGTAGGAAGGGAAATTCCCGTTGAAAAGTCATCGCCCTTAACGCTTCCATGACCGGACAATCCGCCGATCCACTGGGCAGTAACTTGCGCTTGCGAGGTGCCTGGTGTCTTCATATTATTTATCCTTCTCTTTAACTGTCGGTTAGTTGTCCATGTGCAGTAGTTGCCGAATATTTTTTGAGGTAATTTTTTCGTAGTCTTCTTGATTGAGCTCCAAACACTCAATCTTCGCAAGTTCGACCCGGTGGTCCTGCAGTGGGTACTCAGAACCAAACAGAACGCGGTCCGCGCCAAGTTTTTTGCAGGCAACTCTAGTAGCAGCTGTGAACGAACCAGATATCTCGAAGAAAATATTTTTAACCGGTTCTATAAGGTTGATTCCTGTAAAGTCACCATGTCCTACACCGCCGTGGCCCATAATGAACGAAATATCTGAGAACTTTTCAGCCAAAACAACCAGATCAGAGACTCCAAATCCAGCGCGTGGCAAACAGTGGAAATAAACCGGATGTGAGAAAAACCTAGCAACATCTAAGAATGCAGAAATTCGTGGATCACCAAACGGCACTCCATGAACAATCGGAGCAAGTTTTAGGCCAAAAAAACGAGAACCAATAGATTCATACTCTTCTGTTCCTCGGTACGGATTCGCGTAGTAGAAAGGCAAGAGTCTGCCGCGCGTCGTAAGGCATTCTTTTAAGACCGCCCTATTATCAACATCAGCATCAACACCACCACCTTCACAGTAATGCTTTGATAGTGTATCTGGGCTTACCGTTCCGCCAGCGACAACCACAGTCTTATCGATACCCAACCGGTCCATTATGGCCACAAGTGAGGACGTAAACCCCTCTCTTAGATGAAGGTGCGCATGTGAATCAATAATTGCCATCTCTAACATTCCTCTCTAAGAGCTAAACCGCCCAAGTTCTGTAAAAGGGGCATATTCTCACAAGCAATGTATCTGCAAGAATCTGTTCCGCTAGCATTCACATGGTGATGCCAGGCCCAAACTGGAACATAAATAGCGTCACCGGCTTTCCAGCTAACTTCTCTATCTTCAATGAACGTACTGCCAGTACCTTCAAGAATAAAAATAACGGTTTCATAAGCATGACGATGGCGATTGGTCCCTTGAGACGGCAGTAGTCCACCAATGGTCATGCTTATTGTCTTTGTTGGCAAATCAACCACATGTACGGGATGTTTGCGCTCAGAACTAAACTCCGTTTCTGAGGATGATTGCTCGACACCACGGTGAATCAACCGTTCGGGCATATCCACTAAGATGCTAGCCTTGGTCCTTACAAAATCTTTCGAACTAAATGAGGTAGGGGTGTCATTAGTTTGTCGCAACGCTGACCTCCCTGCGTTGATCGATATTATTGCTGCTGTAGGTCGACTTGGTATCTGCAACCATATCGGCGAAGAATTTAGTCCGCGCTTGAATGATTTTTTGCGCCGTTTGTCTAACTGCAAGGCGCTGGAAGGTATCTCGGCTAATCTCGCGTTCAATAATCTTGAACATTGTCAGCGCATGATCGTCATCGCCATCAATATGCATCATGAAGAATTCCATCTGACTTTCTGCGATACCTAAACTTTGCAAACCAGTTACGATCTGACTGTATACATGCGGGACAATCGCCTCCGCACCAAGACCGATAGCGGCTAATCCAATCAAAGGATTAGAATTGACGCAGGAACCGAGCATGGTGTCGATCAGATTTGCAGTCG
>CAMAXT010000092.1 GCA_945862295.1 Pseudobacteriovorax antillogorgiicola | reverse complement strand
AACAAGGAAAAATGGAAAGAGTTGGATGATTGAAAAAATAGTAGAGTTACGTTTGATGGAGTTCGGATGTAATTCGCGAAAGATCCTTCGCCTGCGGCTCAGGACACGATTTTGCTGAAAAAGGCTTTAGCCTTTTTCAGCAAAATCTAGTTAAAACACCAATGGTTACATCAAAGTACCGCAAGCAGTTTCGTTTCCCCCGAGATTTGTTAGGAAACCTCCGGTCATACCGACGATCCAGCCAAGTAATCTTGTCTTTTCAACATCTGCCGCTTCCATGGATTCAGTCCCGACCCATATAGCACTGATGCGGACATTTAGTGATCTAGCGATTTCGACAATCTTAGCGGCGCGCTCTGCTGTCAATGGTGCTGCATTTTGCGCAATGACGACAATGTCTGTGTCCGCTTGTGCGTAGGTAATAAATCGCAACTCACCAGTCGAAAGGGCAAGGGATACTTTTGGACTAAGGCCCATTGCATTGCCAACAAAAGCTGCCATTTGTAAGAAGCTATTTTTTGGTGCTAGGTCTGGTTGCTGCGCGTAGTGCGCAAGTGCTGCGGCATCCATATAGTCTGAAGCGCGACCGCTTCTGAATTCCTGAACCACCATTTGTGATGCGGTCGATGCTAGCATAGCTGTTTGTAACTTGTTGTAGCCAGTAGTCGATGCATATTCAACGAAGGACGATTGTAGTCTTTTACAAAACATATCTTTAGGAAGGATACGGACTGGAACACTTTCTTCTTTTGCGACGTATTGCTTCAGATCTTGCCGAGGCAGCATCTGCGCAGCTGCTTCGCTTGATAGGAAAATTGTAGCTGCCGTTACTAAGAAAGTTTTTGCCACGAGTAAGTTCATAAAGTCTCCGCATCCGCCGGTTTGTACTTTATGAAATGCAAGGGGTCTGCCAGGTGATTCTGGCAGTATTTTTTTTAAAAATAGCTTGTAATTTCAAAAGGCTAACAGAAGGGTAAGCTGAGTTTCAACTCAAGGGGCGTGTAGCGGCTTTAGACAAATCCTGGAGTTGTCTAAAGCTGATGCACTAATAGAGTTCAGAGTTTTGTCGACAATGAGCTTAAAAATGAGCGGATGCGTTTTGCATTGATGCCAAAATCGGCTTTGCCGTCTCTAGATTTTGAACGCATATCAATGACGGAACCGCCGTCGTTGCTAGCTGTGATGCGAATTGTAAAGTCGTCTGTGAATTGAAAGATTCCAAAGCGTTCGAAGCTGTGCAGAAGGAGTCCGCCTGAGTCTTCTTTATATACCGTCCACTGCGGGTTGCTTTTAGCAGCGTTACTAATCACGATGAAAATATCTCCCGGGGATTTTTTCGAATAAACCGGGGAGATGTCGCTGTAGGACGTTTTAATAATTTCGGGATTTTTTTGGTCCATAACAATAGCAGCGTCCGGTGTCCTCTGATCAAAAAGGACTGGCGGATTTACCAGGTCGGTGCTGATGTCATTGATTGGGGGATGGGAGCCGCTGCTTGATAGAGTGTAACCAATAATAAATATGGGTAGGGCGCCAATCGAAAAGAGCAGAACGCCTGTTTGCAGCTCTTTGCGCTTGATCGCAGCGATGCTGCCGATGATGCAAAGGACACCAACCACCGCTGATAACACAAACATGCCAAAGCCAGCTAGGGCTGGGATGATGTGAAAATGGGCTAAAAGTGGTCCCGAAAAAAACAGGACAACAGTTAAGATTGAAAGAATACCAGAGACTTTTTTCATAAATCCTCACATACGTTCAGGTGCAACAATGCCAAGTAACGAGAGTCCAGTAGAGAGAGCGTTTGCGAACGATTGAATCAAAGCTAACCGTGCCGATCTAAGGTCATCTGAGTCTGCCTTTAGGACAGAGACATCAGCATAAAATCGGTTGAACGATTTACACATATAGAAAAGATGAATCGCAACAGAGCTAGGTTTGTAATGTTCACAGGCTACCGCGACAACAGTATTGATATCGTAAATGTAACGCAAGAGATCATGTTCACTGGCTTCAGTGAGTAATTCGGGTTTGTCAGAGCTTGCCTTAAAGCCTTGCTCGCTAGCTTTTCTTAAGATCGATTTTGTTCTGGTATAGCTGTACATCAGATAAGGACCGGAATTTCCCTCGAAGCTCAACCAATCTTCGAGATTGAAAACAATCTCTTTAGATGGATCGGTGGAGATCATGCCGTATTTTATCGCGCCATCACATAAGCGCTGGGCTGTTTCGGCGATTTCGGCAGGCTGCCAGTCATGCTCGTATTTTTTTAGAATCTCGCCGAGACGAATTAGCATCAGCGATTTGAGTGAATTGAACGTCACGCTAGTTCCATCCCGAGAAGACATTTTGCCCTCGGGGAGAACGACCATGCCGTAACTCAGATGATAACAAAGTTTAGCTTGAGCAAAGCCCATGAGCTCCAGGACCTTAAAGACTTGGCGGAAGTGATGGTTTTGTTCATCAGCAACGACATATATCGACCGATCGATTTTGTAGTTTTCGAATTTTCGTTTCGCTAATGCCAAATCTTTAGTCGCGTAAAGGGTATTGCCGTCACTTTTACGAAGAATACAGAAGCCAAGCTTGTATGGTTTAAGATCAACGCCGATAGCACCTTGGTCTTCAATAAATGTGCCTTTTTTTAGGTACTCTGAAACCGTCGCTTGGCTTTCTTCGGTTAACTCTGATTCGTAAAAAAGAATATCAAAGTTGACATCTAGCCACTTGTAGATCTCGGAGAAATCATCGAGTGACCACTGTCTGGTGTTTTCCCAGAGTTTAAACGTTTCTCCATGTTTCGTTTCGATGTCTCGGTGTACTTCTGAGATTTGAGCCGTTATTTTTTGCTTTTCTTCGTCTGTCGCCGCAGAGAATTCTTGGCCGGCTTTGACGTAAATTTGCCCCAGCCATTCGCCTCGATGTTCCTTCGGCGCAACCAGTTTGTGGGCTTTTACGTACCGTAGGATTCTAGCGATATGCGCGCCGTCGTCGCCGTAATAGTTAGCGGCTAAAACATTGTAACCGCAGTATCTAAATAAACGGACAAGTGCATTACCGAGACAGACGTTTCGGCCATGACCAACGTGGAATTCTTTGTGGGTGTTTGGTTGAGAGTATTCAATCATGACTCGGCATTGATTGTTACTTACGTTTTTAGCCATCAATGAAAACCAGTCGCCAGACAATGAGTTTGGAATGGTGGTCTTTGCTAGCATCTCTTTGTTGGTGAAAATATTTAAAAAGGCGCCGACTGTTTGGCATTTATCTAGCCAGCCAGATGTCGCGAGCGTCGAAGCAAGAGACTCAGCAACTTCGCTGGGTTTCTTTCTGGTATCTTTTGCAAAGCGAAAACATGGAAGCGCATAGTCACCCATTTTTGAATCGGGTGGTTGTTCTAAAAGGCGACCAATTTCAATTGCCGATAAAGACGGCGTAGTCCCTTCAGGGACAAGACTGCAAAGCCCAGCGTAGATTTTTTCACCAAGATCTGCCCGACAGGGATCCAGTGGATAGTGGGCAACTGAAGTCATTTAACGTAGTACCTCATGCGAATCTTTTGCTTGCCGCCACTCTGAGAAGGGTCTCTAACTGACGCTCGATGTCACTTAACACTGCCAGCCTAATCAGTAAATAATGAATATCACTGATTATATGTAGGAGTGAACGTGCGGTCAAACCCGATCATAGCAAAAGAATCTAATGAAATCAGCTCTATGGAGCAGCATATGCTCGACTCAGTTGGTTCACCCGGCACTTTAGTCCTGAGTGCGCAAGCGGATGCGCAGAGTGCGAGCTTGATTCGTATTGAATGCGGGTTGCTGCGTGGTTTTTCAGGTATGCAAATAATAGGCAATGCTTCGGAAACATGTAAAGACGGCAAAGAGCGGGCGCGGTCTGCACTGGAAGCTTTGGGAATACGCTTGCCTCAACAGAGGCTCATGATTTCATTTATTCCAGCGGACCTCAAGAAGGATGGGAGCCAGTTTGATCTAGCGATTGCAGTCAGTCTCGCTGTTCTTCTTGAGAATAAGGAAAAAGAAATCGATACATCGAAATGGGTGTTTGTAGCGGAGTTAGGGATCAACGGTCAATTGCGACCAGTACGTGGGATTATTGCGCACGCACTCGCTGCCATTCAACATGGCGCGGAAGGCATCGTTGTCGCCGAAGGCAATTTAAGAGATGTGTCACGACTGGTTGGTGTCACTGCTGATATTGGTAGCAGAGGTCTTGGAGTGATGAGCTTCTCCCATCTTTCGGAAGTGTTAGATTGGATTTTTACGGGAGAGTTTTTAGGGCGACAGCATGACGACTATTTACCCACTGTCGAAAGCAAAGATGAACAGATTCCTAATTTTGACGACATGGTGCTTGATCCAAAATTGAAAACGGCAGTACTCGCTGCCGCTGCCGGCATGCATAGCATGCTGGTGCGCGGTTCGCCTGGTACCGGCAAATCGATGCTTGCCGCTAGAATTCCGAGTATTTTGCCGCCACTTTCACCGGTGGATCATGTCACTGCAATGCGCATCCATAGCAGTTGTTCCGAGCGGTTACCGCCCGGATTATTTGCAGCGCGACCTCCCGTGCGTTCACCTCATCATCAAGCAAGTGCTGCCTCTGTTCTCGGATCGGGGGACTATCCTGGAGAAATATCATTGGCGCATGGAGGAGTTTTATTTCTGGACGAACTTCCTGAGTTTCGCCGCGATCTTCTGGAGGCATTGAGGGAACCGCTCGAAACAGGAGAAGTTCGGGTCACTCGCGCAAGAAACCGGACGACCTGGAATGCACGTGTTATGCTAGTTGCAGCCTGTAACAACTGCCCTTGCGGATGGAGCGGCAGTCCCCGTAAACGATGCTTCTGTCACCAATCAAAAGTTCTGGCCTACCGGCAAAGATTAAGCGGACCCATCCTGGACCGTATTGATATCCATTTTAATATGCCTGAGGACATGGAGTCAGCCGCTCGCATCTTTCTGGAACTTGAGCACACACCTAAAGATTCTGTGACGCTGAAGATGGCAAAACTTGTGTCAGCTGCTCGCATATTTGGCCTGGCACGCAATAGCAAGTTTTCGGCCGAATATAACAGAGATTTGAAGGCATCCGATATGATCAAAGCCTCAGGTTTAGAAAGCTCGGAATTTTCCGCGTTGGTAGGCACTGTTGTTCCTGTGCAAGCATCTAACCGCTCGGTGTTGCGTTCACTCAGGGTGGCGAGGAGTATCGCTGATTTACGATCGGATCCAAAGATATCGCTTGCCGATTTAAAGCTTTCTTGGTCTTGGCAAGCTGATCCGGCGGCTAAAGCTCGCGGCGAACATCTAAGCTAGGCCTGATTTTGGACTGTGGATTGGTGTGTTAACGTCCTGAACAGCTTACTGGATAACGTGATTCTTTTTGTCGGCAATCTATGCTATCAAAAAAGTATGGGTTTAGTAACGATGGCGGGATTATGGATTTACTGCGCATTTCAGGGGCGACCCTTAATCAAACTCCTCTAGATTTTTCAGGCAACGCTGAAAGAATTAGGGTGTTGCTTAAAAAGGCTCGTGCTGAAAAAGTAGAGCTGCTTTGTCTGCCTGAATTGTCGATTTCCGGGTATGGTTGTGAAGATGCGTTCTTTAGTCTTCATACTTCCGTGATGGCAGAAAAAACTCTTGCATCCCTGCTCAATGATACCGAAAAGTTGACGGTAGTTTTTAGTCTTCCCTATTACTTAAGCGGTGCGATGTATAATTGTGCCGTGATGGTTCAGGATAAGAAAATTCTTGGCGTCAATGCTAAAAGAGTCTTGCCTAAAGAAGGCGTCCATTATGAACCACGATGGTTTCGCCCGTGGCCGTTTGGCAAAGTTGTTGATACGACAATTTGCGGACAAATAGTACCCCTTGGTGATTTACGTTACCGGCTTGGCCGCTTCGGAATTGCGATAGAGATTTGTGAAGAAGCTTGGGACGCCATTCCAGCTTCCGCTGCGCATGCGGATGCGGTCGATATCATTTTAAATCCCAGTGCCTCACATTTCGCTCTCGGTAAATATAAAAAACGCGAAAATCTCGTTGCAAATAGTAGCCGCTCAATGCAGGTCATTTATGTTTACTCCAATCTTGTCGGATTAGAGGCTGGCAGGATGATTTACGATGGCGGAGTTTTATTCGCAGAGGGTGGGGAGATCGTTAAACGCGGGCGCAGGTTTGGATTTCACGATAGCGAGCTTGTATGGATGGACGTCAACCCTGATCGGGCAAATGTTGCAAAGTTAAAGTCAAAGCCAGTTCGTGATATGTCGTCCGAGTCTCACCTGCAAGGTATGCATCAACTAGAGGTCAAAGGAGCTGATCCCAGAGCAATCGCGGGAAGTAGCGACGAGCGTCGAAGAGAAGCTTCGGCAGTAACAACTCAACCTACGTTTACGAAAGAACAAGAGTTACTGCAGGCATTGATGCTCGGGCTCTATGATTATATGAGAAAGACTAAATCTAAGGGATATATGGTGTCTTTGAGTGGAGGCTGTGATTCTTCAACCGTATCGATTGCAGTTGCTCATATGCTAGCGGAAGCAGTGAAACAGGACGGCCTTGAAGTCACCTGTCAAAGACTGCATGTCTCATCAAAAAACATCGACTCTGTTAACAAACTGGTCCATGCGTGTTTAACATGTATTTATCAGGGCACAAAAAATAGCGGTCCCGTAACTCTCGCTGCAGCAAAAGCTGTTGCAACTGAAGTGAACGCTAGCTTTCATCAAATTGAACTTCAGCCTGCAGTCGACTTTTACCAACAGACGGTAGAAAAGATGATAGGCCGACCTTTAGACTGGAAAACTGATGATATTGCTATGCAGAATATCCAAGCTCGAGCGAGAGTTCCTGGGCTTTGGATGTTAGCAAATATTCAGAATAAGATACTTTTAACGACGAGCAATCGCAGCGAAGCTAGCGTTGGCTATGCAACCATGGATGGCGATACTGCAGGTGGTCTTGCTCCGATTGCAGGTATTGATAAGAACTACCTGCGGTCTTGGTTGAAATGGGCGGAGACACAGGCAGACATCGGCCTTGGTCCTTTACCGGCTCTTGCGTTAGTGAATAAGCAAAGTCCGACGGCCGAGCTTCGACCGGGAAAAGAAAATCAAACAGATGAAGCTGACTTGATGCCCTACGACATTCTTGACCGGATTGAATCTGCATTTGTTCGTGACCGTCTTTCGCCGGAAGATATCCTTGATGTTGTAAGTGAAGATTTTCCTAGTGTGAAAACGGACATTCTTGCCGGGTATGTAAAAAAGTTTTTCCGACTATGGACGCAGAGTCAGTGGAAGAGAGAGCGATTAGCTCCAGCATTTCATTTAGATGAAGCCAGTGTCGATCCAAGAACTTGGTGTCGTTATCCTATCCTTAGTGTCGCTCCAGAATAGCTCTGGAAACTTAAACTCCTGACTTTTAAAAGTTGCAAATGGCAGCTATTACTCACGCCACTCCCTCCAGTAATCTCTATATTATCAATACATTAGTTAACTTATCGTGAGATCGCCTAAAGTTTCATAATGGTCTGTCCGACTTCTGTTTGGTAACTGACGGTCATGAGTTCTCCAAGGCTACTTGGACTAGTCCGGTCAGAGGTAGTTTGAAATCAATACTCTATTTTTCGGAGGTCTGGGGATGAAGGTTATGTTTAAGTCATTTATGACAAAGGGCCAAAAGGGATTCAGTCTTGTGGAGTTGATGATCGTAGTGGCGATTATCGGCATCTTAGCGGCTTTGGCGGTTCCAAAATTCCAAAGTTTCCAAGCGAAAGCGCGTCAGACGGAAGGTAAAAACAACCTTTCTCACATCTTCACGCTTCAAATGTCTTACTACGGTGACAACGATGCTTATGCGGCTGTTACCTCAACTGGCCGCACCACCTGTCTCGCCAACCCAATTGGCTTTTCTGTTACAGGTTGCGCAACTACCAAAGCTCGCTATAACTATTCGTCCACTGGTGGTGCGACATTTCTAGCAACAGCGACATCAACAACTGCTCCGCCTATCGTCTCTGGCTGTGCTACTCTTGATACATGGACTATCAATCAGAACAAGCTTCTTGTAGCAACAAGTGACGCAGTCGCTAAGTGTAACTAAGTTTTTGTTTAGTTGAGTTCTAGTTCCATTCACCGCTGGTTAAAACCCAGCGGTTTTTTTGTGAACTATTTTTTGGCTTCAGGGGGAATCACGCCAACTGGGATATATGAGGTCGGCAAATTAGCCATATTATGGTTCAAGACATAGGCTTTTGATTCTTGGTTCAGACCGATGAATTCAATGCCAGCGCCTTGATAGAAATAACGAGAGCTAGAGGAGCGAACCCATTTAACAATACCATGACCCTGGAAGCTTTTGACGCTGCCGGTTTTAAAGTCTAATTTGAACTTGATTGGCTGTTCTTCGAATGGAAAGGCACTGGTTAGGTTTAAAAACATACCTCCTTTTCCAAATCCAATATGACCCAGTCTTACGGCATCCGCTGTCGAGTCAAAGCTCTGTTCTATGAATGCTGCATTCGGTCGATCGCTAAGATCCAGCCATTTCTCTGCATCGCTGGTTAGTGCCTTCTTTACGGTATTTACGAGGAAGTTTGACTTTGCTGGCTTAGAGATAAAGGCAACAGCACCGCGTTCATAGACATCAGAAATTAGGACATCGGTAAAGGCTGACATGATGGCAATAACCGGTTTTGGATTTGGCATGTCGCGAACTTTTTCGACCAGCTCGATCCCGTCACCGCGCTCCATGCGCACATCGGTCATAACAAAATCAAAAGTTTCGCTACATATCTGTTCCCAGGCCTGCCATCCACCGCTTGCAGTTTTGACATCATAGCCTGCTGTTTCGAATAGATCTTGAAGATACTCTGTAATACCGTCTTCGTCGTCGACGGCAAGTATCCTTCCTTTTTGTATCATGAAATGTCCCCGCTTCACCGTATTCTATGAAGTATACAGCAGGTCTAATGAACTGACGCGGTTAAAACGAGCTTTACGATAAAATTTAGGCTGTTAAGGGCTAGTTTTTGAGCATTTCGAGGATCTCTTTTGTGGTCGGGGCGTCCGCGAAGTCGCCGCCGGCTACAGAGTCCGAAAGTTTTTGCTTTGATTCCTGAAGCAGAATAATCTTTTCTTCAATTGTGCCGGCCGCTACCAGCTTGTGGACAAACACTGGCTTATCTTGACCAATGCGCCAGGCCCGATTTGATGCCTGCTCTTCTGCTGCTGGATTCCACCAAGGATCCATAATGAATACATGATCGGCAGCTGTTAGGTTCAAACCAGTTCCACCAGCTTTGAGTGACATCAAGAGAATGCGGTGTTCTGGATCGTTCTGAAATTTGTCGACAATGTCCTGGCGGTTGATCGTTGAACCATCGAGGCGCAGATTGGTGAGATTGAGCTTGCGAAGTTTCTCTTCGATTAGATCCAGATAGCTTGTCCACTGCGAGAAGACGAGAATTTTATGTTTATTCTCGATCAACGTTTCAATGAGCTCTCCCGCGTAGTTTAACTTCGCAGACTCGTACCCTTTGGTATCTGGTAAAAGGTTCGGATGACAGCAAGCTTGTCTCAATCTTAGGAGCAGCTCTAAGACATGGAGGCCACCGCGGGTGGTTTTTTCGCCATCGTCTGATTCGATGCTTTCTCTGGTCTTTTGTAAAATTGCGGAGTAGAGCGTTTTTTCCTGCTCCGAGAGCTCAACGGTACGCACAATGTTGGTCCGAGGCGGGAGGTCGGTCGCGACTTCTGTTTTCAGACGTCTGAGGAAGTACGGCTTGATCCTTGCTCTTAAACTTTCTAATGCTCCATCGTCCCCTTTTACAATCGGAGATGAAACTCGTTCGTTGAAATACTTTCTGCTGCCGAGTAAACCAGGATTTGCAAATTCCATTTGAGCCCAAAGGTCATCAAGTCGATTTTCAACAGGGGTACCGGATAGTGCAAAGCGTGCGTCGGCCTTTAGTTCGCACATAACAGAGAAGATCTGGCTTTCCGGATTTTTGATAAATTGCGCTTAATCAGCTATAACAACATGCCAATCTCTTGCGAAGGTTTGAGGTGCAAGTCGAACTAGATTGTAACTGGTAATGACGACATCTGCTTTTGGATCGATGACCCGGTCTTTGCCGTGAAATACGCAGATTTTTAACTCTGGCCTGAACCGCTCAATCTCCCTTTTCCAGTTGTAGACGACGCTCGTTGGGGCGACGACCAGTGACTGGAACTTAAATAGCGACATTGCCTGGAGTGTTTTCCCAAGTCCCATGTCATCGGCTAAAATACCACCTTGTTTTCCTTCCTTAAGCGTATGAAGCCAGTTGATGCCTTCACTTTGGTAGGTCCTAAGCTCGGCCTGCAGTTTCGGGGTTGTCAGCTTTTGTTGGCTGATTTTTTCGAATCGTTTTCGCAAGTCAAGTAAAGAACTTGGTGCCACCAAGCCGAGTGCCTGCGCAGTCTTTTGAATCGAAATTTTTGCGGCCGTGCCGAGTTTTTTCTCGCCTTTGGGACTATGCATCCAAGCAAGGAGTTCGCGATGCTCTTCTAGCCAAGCCTCTGGTATACGGGCGAAACCGCCGCCGTCCAAGCGAACAAGGCTTTCACCTTTTGTCCAAGCATTCACTACGGCGTTTGACGATGCGGACTTGTCTGTCTTGCTGGTACCAGCGCGGAACGAAAAATTTGGCAGGTCATCTTTCCAATCAATTGAAGGCGAAAGTTCGCCTTGCACGCGCCACTTAAAATACCCGTCTCCGACGACATCGCCTTTAAAACGGCCTATTTTCTCGATAAAACGCCACGCGTCTGCTGGCGGTAACGTGATACTTGGGCCCATCTCTAAATTGAATTGGCGCCATAAATCATCTTTAAGAATCAACTCTTCATCTATAGACCTTTTAGCAACGCGGCCGCCAAAATTTTCGACCTTGCCATCGCAGATACGGGTATCAACTGGATCACCGTAGACGATGGCGCAGGTGATAGACAGCCCTTCAGGATAGCGGTCAACAAGATCAAGTTCTAATCTAGGTTTGCTGTACCCCTGCTTTGGCAATTGCCGACTGTTAATGTGCACGGGGTAACGGTCTAGTAACTGCGGCAAAACGTGTCCGACGAGTTCACCAAATTCCTGACGACCATAGAATGCACCAGCCTTAAAGATCTTTTCCATTAGCGGCGATTTCTCAGGAATGATCGCCGGATGAATATCGGAATTCTTTGTAGTTGCGAAGCCATTCGAAAACAACATGTCGACAGCCGGGTGTTTGCGGGCAGTGATTCTTACCCCTGGTCCGTCATCGTCTATAGAAAGTGCTAGTCCTATAGCTTCGGGATTTGCTTGGGCTTTTCGACCGTTAAGTAAGACTTCGCTAGCGCCGTCCTTTAAGTGTCTTAGAAGGGCGGCAATATTTTTCAGAGCGACTGGCCCGGATTTTTCTGCGCCTAGTAGGACATCGATTTCCATGTCGCTCGGCGTGCTGATGAGTTTAGGACCTTTGATGCGACCACTTGTCAGAGCGCTGAGTGTCGATGTGAGTGCAACCGTTGAACTACTGGTAACGATCAAGCGCTTAAGAAGAAGACTGTGGCCCTCAGTTTGAAACTGGTACTGCAGACGGCCAACATCATCTGCAGCTTTCGGTAGGTCTTGACCTTTTTCCCGCGAGCGTCGGATTGCAATGATTGCAGCAGCCACGTGATGACAGGGATTTTCGTCAGAAGAACAGGTGCATTGCCAATCCATGTCTTCTACGAAGAGATTGACTATTGGCTGCACGGTGCCTTCAGAACTAGTAATATTAACTACAATGGCATCGCCTTTTTGGGTTGCAGCAAATTCACCGACACGCACCAATTCGACTGCCTTAGACCAGGTCTTAGCCGAACAGCTCTCACGGATTGTTTGGAAAAGTTCGTTCATTCTCAGTCGGTTCTGTGTTTTTTCGTCCAAAAGCGCATGACATTTTCTTGGTCAGCCACTGTACCATTAGCCTGAATCGTTGGCCAGTTGTAGACGAAAGTCATATCTGTTGGAGAAAAACCGTCCCGCTTCCAGATCGGCTCTGAGACTATATGGTTCGCGGGACAAAGCGGATGGTTCTTTGCTCGCTCGACGACAGCGAGGCAAAGCGACCTGAGTCCAAGGGAGTTTGCATGGTTTTTACGGAGGCGG
>CAMAXT010000091.1 GCA_945862295.1 Pseudobacteriovorax antillogorgiicola | reverse complement strand
TTTGGAATATCTCCGATACCGGCCTGTGTATTTGGAGTGATGGAAAATTCAAAAAAGGTGGCGAAGTCACTTTTAAAATCGAACACCCCTGGAAAGCGGAGTTTGAATGTGAAGTCATGTGGACGCGCTCGGTCCCAGACCGCTCCGGTTATATTTTAGGGCTGCAGGTAGCCAACGACATCGAAGGCTTGATCGCTATTCATAAAGAAGTTGTGAAGAAGCAGAAAAAAGCCGGCTAGTTTTTTACAAACTGCGCAATATTTGTTGCAAGATCCATATACACCTGATCTTGCTTGATTCCCGATCTTTTCAAGACCTCAAACGAATGATCCGCTCCCTCAAAGATCACAATCTTCGCAAGAGGAAGACCAGCGACCACGCTTTTTATTAGAAGGAGATCGGCTAGTTTATCGCGTGTTCCTTGCAGGAAAAGACTTTTACATATCACATCGCTAAGGTGTTCCGCCCGCGACGCTTCGACTTTATCTGGGTTGTGCAAAGGAAATCCAAGGAACACCAATCCCGCAACATCTGGATCTGGACTTTTTGCAGAAAAAAGGGAACTCATTCTTCCGCCGAAAGACTTTCCACCGAGAAATATTTTCGCATCAGGAAACTCGCTTTTAGCGAAGGCTAGTACCGCGGCAATGACTTTGAAACAAGTGGGCTTTTGGTCTGGTCTCTTGTTGCCTTTTTCCATGTAGAGAAAATTATACCGAACCACGGCAATGCCAAGATCGGTAATCAAGGGAACTATCGTTTGGAAAAATTCGTGATGGATACCGACACCAGAGCCGTGTCCCAGAATCAAAACGGGATCGGTTTTCTTCGACTTTGTCGGTCGATCAATCAAGACTGTGGTTTCGTCTTTGGTCCCAATCGTTAAGCGGTGCGTCTTTGTGGTCATGTTCCCGGTGCCTTCCAATAGAATAATCCTTATTTTGACGAAAACCGCTGCAAATAGCCAACCAAACAATATCTTTTATAATTTCCTTTATTACCCTAAAATAACCCCAACCAGTTCTACAGGAGCTTCCCGATGTTCGGTTTAGGGTTCTTCGAAATTGTTATCATAGCTGTTGCAGCACTCGTATTGGTCGGTCCGAAAAAGCTTCCTGATCTTATGCGTCAGGCTGGAAAACTTTTCGTGCAAGTACGTCGAACAACCAACGACGTTCGCTCTACGATAGACCAAGTGATCAAAGAAGCTGAAGATGATCTTCGGCAAAAAGAAATCAGTGATTTGAAAAATATCCTGCATCCTAATTCAGGAAAAAACCAGGCGTCGATCGAGGCGTCGGCAATACCTGTCGACAATGTCCATCCGAGCCATGCGGTGCCAGAAGGTTCCCATCACTACAATCCGCATGGCGAAGATTTCTACCAACACACAGATGCTGCGCATCACCGAGAAACAGTTGACGTGCCGCCAATCTCACCGACAGTTGACGACACCGGAGAGAAAAAGTAAGTGGATTTTTTTGAGTATAAAAATGGCGAGCTTCATTGTGAAGATTCTAAACTGAGTCTTCTGGCAGAAAGATACGGCACCCCCAGCTATATTTACTCCCAATCAACCCTATTAAAGCACTGCCGGCGGCTTCTTCAGGCGTTTTCGAACTATCCGACCACTGCGTGCTTTGCAGTGAAATCAAACAGCAACCATACGGTCCTAAAGACTATCTTCGAAGAAGGTTTTGGTGCCGACCTTGTCTCAGCGGGTGAACTTCAACGTTCTCTCAGCGCTGGTGTCGATCCAAGCAAGATAGTTTTCTCAGGCGTCGGCAAGCTCGATAACGAAATTCTCATGGCCTTAGATGCCAATATCATGTCATTCAACGTCGAATCAGACTTTGAGCTCCACTCAATCGCGCGACTTGCGGCTGTTCGGAAAAAAGTTGCGCGCGTTTCTCTTCGCATCAATCCGAACATCGATGCGAAAACAAATGAGAAGATTGCAACCGGACTTTATTCAACAAAGTTTGGCATTCCTGAAACTGAACTGCAGGCACACCTGCAGATTATTAAAAATTCGCCGCACCTTAAGTTGATTGGCGTAGCATGTCATATCGGTAGCCAAATCACCGAACTCGCTCCGCTAAGGGAAGCCGCACATCGAATGGCGACCATCGCCAAAGATGTTGTGGCTGCTGGGTTTCCAATCGAATTGGTCGATATGGGCGGGGGTCTTGGTATTAAATACTCAAAAGAGAACGCTATTGAACTCGAGGACTACGCCACAACACTAATTGATGCAATCAAACCAACCGGCCTAAAACTCGTCATTGAACCTGGTCGCGTTTTGGTGGGAAATATTGGCGTACTATTGACGCAGGTCATTGGCGTAAAGAAAACGCCACAGAAAAACTTTATTATTGTTGATGCAGCAATGAACGATTTAATACGCCCAACTCTTTACGGATCCTACCATGACATTATTCCGGTCGTGCAGTCGCTGGAAAAAACCGCGACTACTCTCTGCGATTTTGTCGGCCCCATTTGCGAATCAAGCGACTTTCTTGGCAAAGACCGCACCTGCGTCGTACCAAAAGCGGGCGACCTCTTCGCTATCCGTGGTTGCGGCGGTTACGCGGCGATCATGTCAGGCAACTACAATTCGCGCGCGATGGCTCCTGAAATCATTGTCGAAGGGACAAGGGAGCGCGTCATTAAAAGACGGCAGCTTCTCCCTGAAATTTGGCAGTATGAGTTACAGGACTGATGCAAAAAAACCGGCTAAGTAGCCGGTTTTTTAATAGGTAGATATCTACTGAACTTAGAGGCTACGAATAAAAGCAATCATCTCTTTGATTTCCGCGTCGTTTAAAACACCGCCCCAAGGAGCCATTGTTGCTGCTAAGCCGACAGAAGGGCCACCATTTTTAATGACACTATAAATGCGCTCATCGTTAGCACTCGCTTGCCAGGTTTTATCAGAGAGAATACGTGGCTTTGGATCCAATGCGACACCAGCAGGGCCATCGCCACCGCCTTTAGGACCGTGACAGCTTGCGCAAAAGGTTGCGAATTTCTGGTCAATCGGCACCGCTACCGCAGGAGTCGGAAGCTCACCAGTTGCACTTAAATTCTCAGGAACTTTTTTGGATTGATCGTATTCGGCATGAAACATTTTGTTTGTTGGTGCAGGGTCAAACTGCTCCAAGCAGCCATTTAACACGACGAACATTGCTGCGATGGCAATTGCATTGAGTAAACGAGTCATGGGCATTAAACACTCCGGACCAGTGAGAACATGGTTACCAAAACAAATACAGCTAGGTCTCCCATCCTATCAGAGACGTAAAATCCTGGCGAGATCAATCACGACGGGATTGGGCCCAGGGCATCAAGTGCCAACATCCCTGATATTCCCCATATTTTCAGCACCTTAGACCGATTGCGGCTGCCGCGTATTAAGCTGATCATAGAAGAGTGCACTTGCAGTGTTTCCGCCATAAAATTGATCAGGGCCGCGTTAGCTGCTCCTTCGACGGGAGGACTGGCAATTCGTATTTTAAGCTCATCGCCTTGTGCCCCAACTAATTCAGACTTTTTAGCACCAGGCTGGACTCGGACGGCGATGGTTATATAACCACTGCCCTCTATCAGAAAAGAATTGTCCGTTTCTGACACCAAACCTACCGCCAATTGTAAGAGACGCGGGCATTAAAGAACTCTTGAGTATCTGCGACCTTGCCGTCTGGCGCATCGTAAAATGACTTCGCGTATTTTTTATCGTAGCTGGATTTATACATCTCGATAGTGAATTCAAGACCGGGAGCTAAGTCAAGTCCGGCTCCGAATGTGTATGAGTTGATCGACATATTATTAAAGCTGTTGCCGGCAGCGACGCAAACGCCGTTTTCGTAAGAGTTGCAGGAAGTGAAGATTTCAACACTACCGGTGTCGATCTTGAGCAGCGAGTAATCTACTGCAGCAAAGATACTCTTCGTGATGCGGTACCGACCGTTAACGTTAAAGAGAATGCGTTGAATAGTATTTACTGCTTTAGCCGACTCGTCTTCGACAAACACTGTGGAAGCTTCATATTTGCGGCAAGAGTTTAGATCATTTTTGGTTGGACGAGACAGCGACTTCTTGTTGAGATCACTAACAACGCTGCGTTGGTAGCCGATGCCTAGGAGCAAATCTTTCGCACGCTCTAGAGAGCCGTCAAGCTCGACTGCCGCCGCTAAGCGCTGAGTTGATGCGCCCCTGCGGTCTTTAAATTGGCTAGCATCGATGCCGCAATCTTGTTCATACTGATTGATCTGATATTCATACTCGTCTGAGCCGACATCGTTTCCATCAACGCTGACACCGAGAATGAGTCGCACACCTTTGACCACCTCCGCGGATGTACGAAAGCCAAAATACTGCTGAGGATCGACATTCGCACGGTATTCACCCTCGCCATTTCCCACAACAAATTTCACCTGCATGTCAGAGAGAAGGGACAAATTGTAAGTTAAAGTAGCTGCGCTTTGACGCCAGCCAGTATCATTGTGCAAATTCGCTAAAGCTAGACCACTGACAGAAGGAAGTTTCGTGGTGCCATCATAACTTTCGATACTGACTTCAAGATGGGGACGTGGCAACCAAACTAAACGGTAGCCACTGACGAAGTCACCGTTTAGTGGTTCTGGCCGTAACCCACCAGATGGTGCGTTACGATACGAACTCTTTGGCGTTGAGTAAGGATCAACATCAACCTGTGCACTAACCTCAGAATTCGCCTGATGAAGGACACGTAGACGCGCGCTCGTTAAAGACAAACAGTTTTGAGTTTCGCCCTGGTCTTTACTAAAGTCATGAGTGCAATCTCCGCGAATGCCAAGATCGAAGCTATTTGACGATGCTGGGGCTGCTTGACTTGCAGGTGTAGCCACATTTGGTTCCTGAGCTTCCGCAAACGTTGCGACAAAAGATACCGACAAACCCAAAAAACTAACGATGATTTTATTCATCAGGACGTTCCTCATTTTATTCCGCTCATTTGGTAGCTTAACTGTAGTGCTAAACGTCTAATCTCTCGGCTTCGTCCGTCGGCCGTTGCATATCCGCCAATTTCTGGAGCACCAGGTTCTTTGCGCAAACGACGCTCTTGAACTAGCACGCCTTGCAAGAGCAGATCTTTACCTGGACTATTTTGGAATCCAATCTCAAACTGAGAGCCATTGAAATCAGCGTTATCAAACGGTTTTAGTTCGTCTTCTGGCCATTCGCCCTTGCCAAAACTTACTCCAGTAAGAACAGAGGTTCCCGGAACAACTCCCAGTGCAATCAAAACACTTGCTGACTGATTCAAACGGTCGTCAATCGAAGCCGCTGTGTCGCGAAATGTTTCTTTTGATTGTTTAACAAGTAGCGATGAAGTCAGACCGTGCAAAATGCCGCTGTAACGCCAAATTGCATTGAGCTCGCTGAAGACGTCATTTACTTTTCCAGACGCGTCTTCTGCAGTTAACGAGCCGCTAGTGACTTGCAGTGACCATTGATCTGCTGGCAACCAATTAATGACTAACGCCCCACCGTAATGCGGATCCTTCGCTCCTGGAGCATGATCGTCGGCAGATCGGCTGCCTGAATTCTTCTCCACACGGTCGCGGTCGCCTTGGATTATGTAAAAATCACTGACGAAACCTTTTTGTCGTTTTTCGACATTGGTTGGATCAACAGGCTGCAACTTAGTCCAACGCAAACGCAATGCGGAGAATTTCGCTGGCATCAAAACATCTAAACCTGGTTGAAGGATCTGCTCATATGCGAGAGCTGGTATCGAAAGCATCTCCCAAACACCAACGCTCATACTCATGCCCGTTCCGGGTCTAATCGAAATCTGATAAGCATCTAGAAGTCTGATATCAGGCGCACTCCGATAGACGTCGCCCGCTCTTGTGTCTGTCTCTCTTGGAGTTTCAGTAGCGACATCAGAGCGAGTATTAATCGCATCTGGCCTTAATAGCACATACAGTTTCGACGAATTTTGATTCTCTAAAGACATATCAATCTTGGCGTGTCTAAGACCCAGTCCGCGTTCTGCATGCATACTATCTGGCACGTGGGCTGCATTGCTATAAACACCAATCGCACTTGGCGCTGGCCTTGAAATTCCGTCTGTATAAAACAGTGAAAGATCAGCGCTTCCAGAAAGGACTGTTGCAGAACCCTGCGCGAACAGATCAACGGTAAAAAATAGGGGAATCAGACCAGAAACTATCAACGTGATGGGTCTTGAAATTGAAAGTCGCTTCATCCGTATTCTTTCCACAACAAACACTTTGCGTGTTGGCTATTTGGCATATCCCGTCAGCAGTTTGACATATTTGACTGTCAGGACTTTGACGAGCGATTTGAGAAAAAAGCAAAAAGTAACTTTTATACTTATTGTTCCATGATTATGCACAAATATCGGTCCGTTGACACTCTTTTTGCATCTAAACCACAAAAATCTTTGAAACCTTTTTGCCCACTACACCGCGGTGCTGTTTCCCTTATTGCCGACTAAGAATGGCACAGGAATTGTATAGAACGTAGAACGAGGAATTATGGCAAAAGAAAAAACCGACGAAGCAGAAGCTGCCGCCAAGGTAGAACTGTCACCAGAAGAAGCTGCGGCCAAAGCGAAAAAGAAAAAGCTTTTGTTGATCATCATTGCAGGAGCTGTTGCAACAATTGGTATTGGTGGTGGAGTTGTTTTCTTCCTTACTAAAGGAGGATCCGATCCTGCGCATCCGCCGGCTGCACATGGAGAAGAACACGCTGATCCTAAAAAAGATGAGCACAAAACCGACGAGCAAAAAAAAGAAGAGCCCAAGAAAGATGAGGCTAAGAAAGACGCTGAACCCGACGCCAAGAAAGATGACAAAGCTGCGGCAGGGGAGAAGAAGGATGGCAAAGAAGCGGTCCCTGTTAAATTGCCTGCGAATGTCGATATTGGCTGTACACATCAGTTTAAGTCTTTCAACCTAAACTTAGGAAACCCGCTAGAAAATCGTTACATCCGCTTAGAGCTTGCACTCGAACACGGCTGTGCTGAAGAAGATAAAAATGAGTTAAAACTTAGAGAGCCGCAGCTTAGAGACGCAATCATCAACGTCATCTCTAAGAAGACCAGAGAGTTTATCTTGTCACCAGACGGCAAAGCACAGTTGACATATGAGATCAGAAACCAAGTCAATCAACGCATGTCTCGGCCTGTGAAGGACGTCTACATCACAGATATTTTGATTGAGTAATCAAGTCCGGTCGAACCAAACGCAAGTTAAAGTTGGAGATCTATGAACCAGGTACTATCACAGTCCGAAGTAGATGCGCTCTTGTCAGCGGTATCTGACAACCGTATGGATGGTGACGACTTTGGATCAGATGATTCAATGAAAAGCGGTGTCGTCCAATACGATTTAGCTAACCAGGACCGTATTATTCGCGGTCGAATGCCAACTCTGGATATTATCCATGACCGGTTCATTCGACTTTTCCGAGTTACGCTTTCTAACTCTCTTCGTAAAATGGCGAACTTGAGCGTTAACTCGACTGGTCCACTGAAGTTTAGCGAGTTTATGAACTCCCTGCCGTTGCCGTCCTGTCTTAACATTCTTCGCCTCGACCCACTGCGCGGCGCTGCCGTGATGGTGATCGAATCTAAATTGTTATACGCCCTCGTCGACAGCTTCTTTGGCGGGAACGATGTTCCGTATACAAAAATCGAAGGTAAAGATTTTACACCGATTGAAATCAAGATCGCACGCCGCGTGGTTCTCTCTGCGATCGATGACTACGAAAAAGCTTGGGAACCTGTCTATCCATTAAAAGTCGGTTATAGCCGTACTGAGATCAACCCACAGTTTGTAGCGGTCGTTCCTCCTTCGGACGTCGTTATCGCTACCACCTTCGACGTCGAACTTGAAAAAGTTTCGGGAACGATCAAAATCGTAATCCCATACGCAACCCTTGAGCCGATCAAGTCTAAGCTCTCCGTCGGATTCCAGTCTGAACAGCTCGAAGTCGACTTCATTTGGATCAATCGAATTAAAGAGCAGATCATGGGAACCACCTCAAACGTATTGGTCAAACTCGGCGAAGCAGATATCACCATGCGCGATTTGATGGAGTTACAAGCCGGCGACATCATCCAGCTCAACTCCGATGCTACGACACCTCTCGATATTTTGGTTGAAGGAATTCCGAAATTTAAAGGAATCCCTGGCCTCCTAAAAGGCAATCGTGCCCTAAAGATCGTCGAATCTCTCATTGAAGTTTAAGTTTTAAGCCCCGTGACAATAAAGGAGACACTATGAGTACAGATGGCGGTGGCCTGGGACCGGAAGATTTTGGCCTAGGTGGCGACTTCGACGATGCTCTCGCCGAAGCAACAGGTGAAGCCGGCGGTGGGGAAAGCGAAGGCAATTTTTCTGCTCCAGCGGTTCAGGACGAACCGAAACCGAATAAAATGGACTTCTCCAAACTCAAGATGATTCTCGACATACCACTCAAGGTAACGGTCGAACTAGGACGAACGAAGATGTTGGTGAATGACTTGCTTCAGCTTGGTCAAGGGTCGGTCATCGAACTCGATAAAATCGCCGGTGAGCCCATGGAAATCCTTATCAACGACAAGCTCGTTGCAATGGGCGAAGTCGTTGTCGTCAACGAAAAGTTCGGCGTACGGCTAACAGACGTCGTTTCGCAGTTTGGTCTCGGAGATATGAGTCAAGCAGATAAAGCTGGATAAACCATTGAGGTAAAAGTGCACTCTCTACTTAAACATGCAACGATCTCTGTTTTTATTAGCGCATTGATGCTGGCCTCATCGGCTTTTGCTTCAACACCTAGTAATAAACTACCACTTATCAAGAACCAGTTAGTTCTCGGTACAGTGGATGGTGAAACATTTGATCAGATGACTATCATCAACATCCGCTTCAACGAAAAGCCAGAGTGGAAATCTGTGCCAAAGGTCGAAGACCACGGCATGTTTCTCCAAATTACCCTCCCCAACACCTTGGTCACCGAGCCCGGGAAATTTTTCGATGGCGCACCTCCGCATTTTCCGAAGATCGCCATCATCCAAACAACTCCACAAGACGCAGCAGTAAGAATCTTCACCGTGCAACCGGCTGGCTCTGTCCGCGATTCGTCGAAAACAGAGATTCTGGGCAACCGCTTAATAATGTCTTTAGATCACAAGAAACTAGATACACTTCTTGGATCGACAGGAGTAGAAAGCGAAGTTCAACTAGTAGGTCCCCCTGTTCCATCTACCACCGCGAGTTTAACTGCTGAGTCAGTTATTGACTCAACCAAAATTCGCACTGACATTGCAGCACCAAGTCTTGTTCTTAAAAAGGAAGGCAAGAGCGCCAGCCTCACTGGCAATGGGACCGATCTCGGCCTAGGGGACAAGCTAACGAAAGCCGCAATTTTCTCAGGTTTCATGTTCTTCATTTTGATCTGCGCTTGGGTGGCAAAACCATTGCTGAAAAAGAAGAAAAAGCTTACAGATAAAAACAACAACCCTATTCTTTCATTCGAAACCGTAGCTACCATGCCATTAAATCCAAGGCAGAAGCTGATGGTAATTCAAGTTGGAAACGACCGCATACTTTTAGGCGTTGGAGCGGATTCCATCAACTTTCTCACTAATCTTTCAAACGGTGAGCAAGCACACTCGCAAATTGCATCGCAGGCTTCAAAAGTCGTTCAGGCACTTGGAACACGAAAATTTGAAGACACTTTTACTAGTAACGACTCTGTTGACCTTGTGCCAAGGCCGCAACTTAAAAATATTGAGGGTAACGATGTTGCCACTCTCAGCCAACCACCCCGCAGGACTATGAACGAGCTTACCCAACCGAAAGCGCGCGCTTCTAAGGCATTTTCGGAAGAAGTCGATCTTGATGTTGAAGAAAAAGTTCAGGCAAATATGAAGCGGCCCGCACGCAACACTCAGCCAGGAAGCCGCCTCAACATCAGAATTGATGACTCAGGCGCAACGAAGCTTTCCACTAAGAACTCGGGCAAGAAGCAACCAGAAGAGAAAAAACAAGCGATCGACGATATTACCTCTATTATTAGAGAAAAACTGAATTCACTTCGGACTATTTAATGACCCATTCGTCCACATTCGCGGTCCGTTTGCGTAGTTTTGCTGCGACGATGATTCTAATGATCATTGTTGGTGGCAATGTGGTCGGCCTATTCGCCGACGTTGCCTTTGGTCAGACCAGCCTTCCTACAATCAGCATCGATCTTAAAGAAACTGACGATCCGAAAGAATTCTCTCCAGCAATCAAAATCGTTGCGATGCTCACGGTCCTCACCGTCGCACCTGCGATTCTACTCATGATGACCTCTTTTACGCGGATTCTTGTGGTACTCAGCTTTGTTCGACAAGCGCTTGGAACAACAACCATGCCGCCGAACCAAGTGATCGTTGGCTTAGCGATGTTTTTAACGGCGTTTACGATGGCACCAGTTTGGGATGTCGTTAAAGAAAAAGCTTACGACCCTTACATGGCGCAAGCGATCACTCAGGATGAAGCACTTGATGAACTGATTAAGCCAGTCAGAAAGTTCATGTTGGCACAAACACGCGAAACCGACTTAGAGCTTTTTTACGGAATTACGAAGGCGCCTCTGCCAACCACGCCAGAAGACGTAAAGATGACCGTTCTAATGCCTGCTTTTATGATCAGCGAACTCAAAACGGCATTCCAAATTGGTTTCTTGATCTACATTCCTTTTCTTATCGTTGACATGGTTATCTCAAGTATCCTCATGGCTCTTGGTATGATGATGCTTCCACCTACCGTAATCTCTCTTCCTTTTAAACTAGTGCTCTTTGTCCTAGTTGATGGTTGGGCACTTATCGTCGAAAACATCGTAAAAAGCTTCAATATGTCTTAACTCTAAAGGCAAACCATGACAGACCAAACAGTAATCGATCTAGGTTCGCAAGCAATCATGGTCACTATGCAAGTTGCTGCCCCCGTGCTTCTAACTACCATGGTCATCGGTGTTATCATCTCGATCTTCCAAGCTGCGACGCAGATAAACGAGCAGACATTGACCTTCATTCCAAAAATCATCGCTATCACAGCGGCGATGATTGTCTGTGGGCCATGGATTCTTCAAGTGATGATGGGATTTACCAAAGAAATATTTAACGGGATTCCTGGCATAACGCACTAAGGCTTCGATGACATCTTTGCCTAATCCAACTGAACTCTTAATCGGCGCGCTGGCATTCATGCGCGTTAGTTCTATTATGTTCTCTTTGCCGCTAATTGGCGATTCACCGACTCCAGTGCGGGCCAGAATTCTTGTTTCCTTAGCCGTCACAGTCGGTATTTTTCCGGTTCTGCCAGAAACATGGTACGCGTCCGTTGGCCTCGACATGCTGTCCTTCTTTACCCTGCTGATCAAAGAACTAACCATCGGGTTGGTTTTTGGATTTGCAGCTCGCATGCTTTTTGATGGCCTGGTCATGGCGGCGAGCGTTGTGTCCTACCAGATGGGTTTTGGTACGGGCAGTCTATTCATGCCAGACTTTGGCGGGCAAATGGACAGCTACACTGCATTTCACCGCATTGTCGTTATGCTTATTTTCTTGGTGCTCAGTATGCATCACGTTTTTATCACGGGCATCTTTGAGTCTTTCAAACTAATTCCGGCTGGTGGCATGACTATTACGGGACCATTAGCCGCGACTTTGCTTCAGATTTCGTCAGAGGTTTTTGTTATTGCGGTACAGCTTTCAGCTCCGATCTTAGTGGCAGTTCTTTTTACGACAGCGGCTCTTGGCCTCATCGCACGAACGGTACCGCAAATGAACGTCTTTACATTAAGTTTTCCGGCGAACTTTTTCATAGGTCTCCTAGTTTACATTGCAACGCTGCCGTTCTTTCCAGAATGGATGCAGCAGCATTTTTATAACGGTAAAGACCAACTCTTCGCGACATTGAAAGCGATGGGCACACTCTAGACAGGCATGAAGGCCAGAGATGTCAGAAGACGTCCAACAAGAAGACCGCACGGAAGAGGCCTCCCCCGAACGGCGGGAGGAATTCCGAGAGAAAGGTGACATCGTTACCTCGCGGGAGTTCACGTCCGTAGCTGTTTTGGCTGCGGGTGTTGCGCTTTTGTCTTATCTGGCGGCAAGTGGCTTTCATTACATGGAACGGCTGTTCACCAGTCAATTTGAGTCGATATCCACCGTTAGAATCAACGAATCAAACATTATGAAGTATGCGGGCGAGATGT
>CAMAXT010000090.1 GCA_945862295.1 Pseudobacteriovorax antillogorgiicola | reverse complement strand
CTGATGAACACGTACCTATGCATCTGCAGAAAGATGGCAACCTGTGGAGCGGCTGTATTTCTGGCGCCTTCCAAGAATCTGAATTTCTCAAAGCGTTCCAAAACGCAGGCTTCTACGGCATTGAAGTTGTTAAGCGCGATGAAAAACCTTGGCAGACTGTCGAAGGTATCGAGTTTAGGTCCGTCACTGTTATCGCCTATAAAGGCAAAGAAGGTGCCTGCTGGGAGCATAATGAAGCCTTAATTTACAAGGGGCCGTTCCAAACAGTGACCGACGATGATGGACACACATTCCTGCGTGGCGAACGCGTCGCTGTCTGTCGTAAAACTTTCGACATCTTTTCTAAAGAGCCTTACGCCCAATACTTTGACCACGTCAAACCGCTGAAAGAAATTTTGGCAGCTGACGCAAAACTCTTTGTTTGTACCAGCGGTGTGGCTTTGCGCCATCCGAAGGAAACTAAGGGCGAAGACTACCAAACTACCAGTGAAGTCAGTGCAGCAAGCTGTGATCCTAAGTCAAGCTGCTGTTAAGAACGACTTTCAGGGTGCAGTAAAGTTTTTTGGTAGGTCTATGAACAAACCGTTTGCAAGTATATCGATCATTATTCCTGTCGCACCCGAGGACGATAGCTGGGTGCAACTTGCAGAAGATCTTCGCGGCTTGAGCATCGGTCGAGAAATTGTTATCGCTGGGCCAAAGCCTCCAATGCATAAGACTGGTGACGGCAACAAAAACATAGCTTCAGATTCGGAAACTCGGCGTTTCGCTTGGGCTAGAACTCCCCAGGGTCGCGCGAAACAGATGAATCAAGCTGTTAAGCACACAAGTGGCACCTACCTGTGGTTTCTCCATGCAGATTCACGCGTTTCCTCAGCCTGTGCCCATCACCTTGCATTAGCGATCGAACGTAAGCCCGAAGCTCTACACTTCTTCGACTTAAAATTTCACGACACAATCAACCCGCTTCTAAAGATTAATGAACTCGGCGTGCGTCTGCGCTCCCATTTCCTCAACATGCCCTTTGGCGACCAAGGTTTCTGCATCAGCAGAGCTTTGTTTGACCAAGTCGGTGGTTTTGACGAAACAGCTGCTTACGGTGAGGACCATCTTTTTGTTTGGAACTGTGTGCGCAAGGGCATCAACTTGCACGGTGTTGACGCGGCCCTTGGGACCAGCGCTCGCAAGTATTCAAATAACGGCTGGCTTAAAACAACCATCATGCACCAATATCTTACCTATAAACAGGCACTGCCGGAGTTTCTAAAAACTTATGGTCCATTCGCCCCATAGTTCTTTCACTCTCGGTGTTGCTGTCTTCGTGAAAACACCTGGTAGGTCCCCACTTAAGACCCGGCTTGCAAAAACTGTTGGGATTGATGCCGCTCATGAATTTTATGTGCGCGCATGTAAGGCAATAGCGCAGACTCTGCGGATAGCTGAGGAAGAGAGTCAAGGCGCGATAAAAGCCATCTGGGCAGTTGCAGAAGATGACGCTGATCATCAGTGGGGAGAATTCCCAATCTTTCATCAAGGACCAGGAAACCTTGGAGATAAACTGCACCACGTTTACGGCAGCCTACTAAAACAGTTTAATAGCGTGGCATTGATTGGGGCAGACGCGCCACAAATTTCTGCTTCAGACCTTATTTTGACAAAGAATCATTTACACTCTGGACATGATTTCGTCGCTGGTCCCGCGAGTGATGGTGGCTTTTATTTGTTTGCCGGTCAAAAGCCTATTGCGAGACATATATGGTTGAATACGCCATACAGCCAAGCAGATACTTTGGAAAAACTGTTAACCGAAGTCAGCAAGGTCAGCAAGGTCCGTAAAACAGGTTCTGTCGCAACGCTCCACCGTTATACAGATGTCGATACCTACGAAGATTTGCCGGCGTTATTGCGCGAAATCAAATCAAACAGGAACACCGGAAGGGAGCAACTTGATCTGATTAAATTTTGCTCCGATCTTATTGCCAAAAAATAAACACCGCAAAAGTGTGGTATTATCATCTGAACAAAGAGAACAACTTCGCCGTCAAAAACCAATCTAAGACCGAGGACGACCGCTATCATCAGCGACCTAGAAAAATGCGCAAAAAGTCTATTCAGCCAACTCTGGGCGAATTATGTCAGTGCGGTCATCGATGCGCAGAAAATTGAAGATTCACTGCGGAATAAAGGCGACGTCTGGAACGAAGATCACGTCGCGTTCCGCACGCTTCCAGGCGAACACACCGGCATGCACATTCTGCAAGCATTGTTCGAGTGCTTTGGCTATCAGCGCAAAGACAACTATCACTTTGAAGACAAACAGCTAAAAGCTTTTTGGATGCAGCCGCCTATAACGTCTGACAAAATGTGTAAAGATGCGTTGCCAAAGATTTTTATCAGTGAACTGATGCCCGAAAGATTCTCAGCTGATTTCAAAAATATTGTGCAGACCGCCACTGCCCAGGTAGTCGCGAGCCCCATTGAAAGAATGCGGGGATTCTCTGCAAAAGCGAAAAGCGGTGACACTGAGGCAAAAAAGCAGCTGGTTGAAGAAGGTGTCGCTTTTCTCAGCTGCGAAGCACCATGGGCGCGTCCGCGCATTGCTGACTATGAAACGCTGAGAAAAGAAAGTGAATACGCTGCCTGGACATTGATGTTTGGATTTAGCATCAATCACTTTACGGTTAGCGCTCATCTCATGAACTCATTTAAAGACATTCACGGTTTAAATCATCATATCGAGAAGGAGCTTAAAATCCCGATGAACGCTAGTGGTGGTCTAACAAAGGGCACACCGGATTTAAAGCTTGAGCAGAGTTCAACTTTGGCCGCACAAATTCCAGTGCTTTTTCAAGACGGGTTAAAGACGTTGCCCTATGCATTTGTAGAATTTGCATTTCGTTACACGCTTGAGGGAAAAAAAGACGACGGTATGTGGCATTCATACTTTCAAGGCTTCGTAACTAACAACGCCGATAAGATCTTTGAATCAACAAACCTCAGGTAACGGCGGCATCAAGTTGTTCTTTGGCTTTAGATATTCTAAGGCAGAATTTTTCTCAATAGATCTGGATTGTCAGTAAAGATTCCATTGGCACCAATAGCTAGCAGTCCCTTCGCAATAATCTCATAAGTCATACCATCAGGCAGCTGGTCTGCTCTAAGGGTATAGGAATGAATCACAAGTTTATGCTTTTTTGCTTCGCCTACTAGGGGCGACGGAGTCATTGTACCCGGTAGAAACAGCTCGCGGATCGAAGGACCAATGCCATCGGCGTACAGAGCAATGCTAGCCACGCCTTTCGGGGTTTTCAAATCAGCGTGTTCCGGACCAGCCCAAGTTCCGCCGATCAGTTGGATTAATGGGAGTTTTACGTTAAATTCGCTGCGTAGACGCTTAAGTGCTGCAGAATCGAAAGATTGCACTATCGCGCCGCTGTCTTTTTCTACGTAACCATAATCACTGAGCGCTTTGACAACAATCGGCAAAAGATCTTTGCCTTCTTTCAGATGAAAAGCAAAATCTTTAATCTCTGGATAAATACCAATATGCCGGCCAGTAGATTTATTTAAACCTTGAACAAGTTCAACCATCGTCTGAAAGGTCTCAAGTTGGAACCTTGATTTTTGATAGGGAAAGCGACCAGGAAAATTCAGACCGCCCTTACCATCGTTCGAACGTTCATGAACCTGAAGAGTCTTCAGCTGCGCGAGTGTGAAATCAATGACGTACCATTTGCCGTCAGCGCGCTTACCGTGCGGGAATACGGCTTCCACATCTGTGGTTTCCTCTAATGTCAGGTCGTGATTAACTACGAGTTGCATATCTTTCGACAAAACCAGATCTAGCTCTAAATAATCCACTGCCATCGCATGGGCCATGGCTGCTCCGGCAAGAGTATGCTCCGGTAGATAGGCTGACGCACCACGGTGGGCGATGATTACCGGCTTTTTCTGTCCCAAATCCAGCGCATAAGAAGCAGTGGGAAGAAAAGTTAGACAAAATCCGATGATGAACGAGGAGTTTAAATTCATAGGTTGAGACCCGTTAGCTAGGTTTACGAGCACTCGCTTGCACTGCAGCAGCATAAAAAACTAATTCTGGGTTATGTCTAAACGCTTGGTATTCGGATTCCATCTTAGCCAGCATAGAAATGCTAACTAGTCCTTGCTCAGAAAGGCTTGGTTCCGCGCTCATAAAGAGGTCCCACCAGTAGTCTAGAAAGATGTCTCTCTTCAGACGATTTTCCGGTCTCTTGTCGAGCATAAATGTCAGTGGCGTTACTTCAACCTGGGTAAACCCACTATCAGGCAACCAATTTCCTAGGTGGATGCCAGCACAAGGATTGCCAGCAAGCGTACGCTGATAGTCACTGAAAATATCCCAATAACGACTGATGGTCGGACAAGCTGGAAAAAAGAACAACGACGGATTGAATACCTCGGTCGCATACAAGATGCCACCGGGCCTAAGCACTCTGTAAGCTTCCTTAAGAAGTGCAGCGGGATCAGGCAAGTGTTCTAGTAACCAACAGATAAACACGCCGTCCATAGAGTTCGCCGTCAGACCAGAATTTATGGCATCACCAGCTTTGAGCGTGACCCTGCCCTCACTAACTGCAGATGCTAATAGACTCTTTGCACCAGCAACTTGCGACGGAGATTTTTCGATAGATGTAATGTGCAGATTAGGAAAGGTTCGTAAAAGCCGCAGCGTTTGCGCTCCGACTCCCGACCCTGGCTCATAGATAGACTTACAGTGAGAAAAATCAATGCGTTCGAAAACCGTCGCGCCTAAGATCTCGGCCTGACCGATGAGTCTTTGACGCTCCGTTTCCGAAAATCCGTGTAGATATTTATCTTCGGTTTGCAATTGTTACCCTATGCCATCATGGACAATGGATCTTCAAGATAAGATACCAAAGTCTTCAAGAATGCAGCGCCACTAGCACCATCAACAACACGGTGATCACAACTCATGGTCATCTTCACTCTTGTTTGGACAACCAGATTGCCTGCACCATCAACCCAAGGGCTTGGCGTTGCTGCGCCGATCGCTAAAATAGCCGCCTGCGGCGGATTGATAATGGCGGTGAATTCTTCAATACCAAACATACCGAGATTTGAAATGGTGAAAGTGCCGTTGGCGTAATCGTTGTTTGTCAATTTGCCGTCTTTCGCTTTCGTTGCGAGATCACGGGACTGTCGTGCAATCTCGCGAACACCGAGATGATCGGTGTTACGAATGACAGGTGTTACAAGCCCATCAGGCAGTGCTACCGCTAGTGCGATGTGCACTTGGCTGTGTTGCAAGATGTGGTCACCCTGCCACGATGAGTTAACGATAGGGTGTTGTCTCAGTGCGCGAGCAACACCAAGAATCATCAAATCATTAACACTGGTCTTTGCTAATTTGCCATCAGACTTGGCAGCATCATCATTGAGACGCGCACGCCAGCTATTGAGGTGTTCCATATTTGCTGAAACTGTTAGGTAAAAATGTGGTGCGTCATTCTTCGCAGCTAAGAGGCGTTTCGCGATCGTTTTACGCATCATACTGACCGGCATGACTGTCGCTTCCGCGCCACTAATCTGCGGCGCTGATCCTGAAGATCCTTTGCTCACTGATGCCGAGGCACCGGAGGATTTAGCATCTTGCACATCGCGCATCACAATACGACCGCCAGGACCGCTGCCTGAGACGCTGTCGATTGCGACGCCAAGTTCCTCAGCGACTTTTCTTGCAAGTGGCGATGAACGAACTCTGCCAGACGCATTTGCTACCACTGGAGTTTCAACTGCTGGTTTGGCGGCTGCGGGCATGGCCACGCCCGGTTTTGCACTAGCGGCAGGAGCGGTGTCTTCAACCGGAGCTTCCGCTTTTTGCGTGGGAGCGGCTGCACCTTTAGAGCTGCCTTTCAGCAACGCTTCTAAATCGACCTTTTCACCTTTGGCACCAATCACAGCGATTGGCGTTCTCAGTGCGACTGTTTTGCCAGGTTGAACAATAATTTTTAGCAGCACACCGTCTTCGGGAGATTCGTACTCTTGCGTCGCTTTGTCGGTTTCAATCTCAACAAGCGGTTCACCAATGTCGACCGTGTCGCCTTCTTTTTTTAACCAATTCGCAATACCACCTTCTTCCATGGTATCGCTTAATTTAGGCATTTCTATGATCTGGGCCAAAGTATACTCCAATCCGTCGGTTTACCGTGGTTTACCGGTTTAAGCAGTTCACAGGTACATAACTTCTTTTACGGCTTTAATAACTTTTTCGACACTCGGCATGACCGCGTGTTCGAGATCTTCTGCGTAAGGATAATGTACGAAATCAGTAGAAACGCGCGCCACTGGCGCATCGAGATCGTCAAAACATTCTTTTTGCACGCGGTCAGAAATCTGGGCGCTGACAGACGCGAAATCCCAGGACTCATCGACAATGACTAGACGGTGGGTTTTACGCACTGATCCGAAGATCATTGGTTCGTCTAACGGCTGTAAGGTTCTTGGATCGATGACTTCAGCATCAATGCCTTCTTCAGCAAGCTTTTCGGCCGCTTCAAGAGCGACATGCAGCATCTTGTTCCAGCCAATGATGGTTACATCTTTACCAGGGCGCTTGATATCACCAACACCAATAGGAATGAGATATTCTTCATCCGGGACTTCGCCCTTCATGGAATACATCATCTCACTTTCCATAAAAATAATTGGGTTATTGTCGCGGATAGCTGACTTGAGCAGGCCTTTGGCATCATAGGGTGTCGCAATCGAAATGACCTTGAGGCCAGGTACGTTGGTCAGCATCGCTTCATAAGATTGTGAATGCTGAGCACCTAGCATATGCGCCGCACCGTTTGGTCCGCGAAACACCATCGGAATATTAAACTGACCAGCTGACATGTAATACATTTTCGCAGCATGGTTAACGATCTGGTCGAAGGCTTGGATACCAAAATTCCAAGTCATCATTTCGATAATTGGTCTTAAACCGACCATGGCTGCGCCAACACCTAGACCGGCGAAGCCGCCTTCGGAAATTGGCGAATCCCACACTCTTTTTGGTCCAAATTCTTTTAGGAGACCCTTACTGACTTTATAAGCCCCGTCGTATTGAGCAACTTCTTCGCCCATTAAAAAGACGGTGGGATCGCGCCGCATTTCTTCGGCCATTGCCTGCCCTAGCGCTTCTCTGATCTGCAACTGTGCCATTAATATAATCCTTCCCTGAGCCTTAGCTTAAGTGTTGTTAGTCTGCATAAACGTGTTTGTAAGCATCTTCAATCGGTGGTTTTGGCGAAGCATCTGCATAATCTTCCATCGCCTGGAGATCATCTCTGATCTGCCTGTCCCACGCTTTGAGTTCTTCGTCTGTTGCAAACTTGTTTTTCTTGATGAGTTCACCAAGACCGATAATCGGATCACGCTTTTGGTACTCAGCAACTTCTTCTTTTGTCCGGTAGGTCTGGGGATCAGACACCGAGTGACCACGGTAGCGGTAGGTCATGGCTTCAAGTAGGTGCGGCTTTTGCTTTTTACGCATCTTAGCAACGATTCCTGAAACATGCTCATGCACTTTCAGAAAATCCATCCCGTCAACTTCCGAATGGTCCATATCAAACGCGAGAGCTCGTTTCGCGAGCTTATCAACGCTTGTTGTACGTCGAATATCAGTACCCATGCCGTAACGGTTGTTTTCAATGATATAAAGTACAGGTAATTCCCAAGTTGCAGCCATATTCATAGCTTCAAAGAACTGACCTTGGTTGGTTGCAGCGTCACCGAGGTAGCAAACAATGACATCGTCTGTTTTATTGTAGCGAATAGCGAAACCAACCCCAGCCGCTAGTGGGCACTGTCCCCCGACGATGCCATGACCGCCAAGAAATCTAAGCTCTTTGCTGAACATGTGCATGGAGCCACCTTTACCGCCGCACGCACCGACTTTTTTACCAAAGAGTTCTGCCATCACCGCTTTTGGGTCTATTCCTTTTGCAATCGCTTGCGTGTGTGAACGGTAACCGGAAATGACGTAGTCGTTTGGAAGTAAAGAACGCTGTACACCAACGCAAAGAGCTTCCTGCCCGATGTGCAGGTGAAGAAATCCAGCAAACTTACCCTTCTGATAGGCTAGGTTTACTTTTTCTTCAAAACGCCGGTACAGCATCATTTCTTTGTAGACGCCTTCCAGAAATTTCTGATCATGTTTTGTTTTCGCTTCAGTCGCCATAACACTCCCGAATTGCCGGCTCTTCATGTGCCGGTGTGAACTTTTTTCAAAGCGAATCATGTCGCAGGGATGCGATATTACAATATAAAAATAAGAAGACCTAGCCTTAACAGGCTCGCTAGAGCGGGCACTAGTCCCACTAAATCTTGTGATTTCAAATACTTACCTTGATGGCTGAGATTTTTTTTAAAAAACCCCCAAGCTCCTCGCAAAAGTACCGATAGGCCTTTGAATCTAAAAACTTACTTCGGAATGAGCATGACACATCCAACCGCAAAAAAACTGGTCTACGCCGCATTGTCGGCTTTGCTATGGACGCCGTCTAGCATGGGATGTCCGGCATATCTTAGTGCTGAAAAGGTACCGATGACAAACGGTAGCCCTCGCCGCCAGCTAAAGCTTTTCGCAGTCGAAATTGCGGCCTCCGGAGTGCGAAAGTGGATCAATCTTCCTTTGCAAGTCGACGCACTTGATGAAAAAGGCGTTTTGAAACAAAATCCCATGGGTCAGGAGCTGCGAAATCTTGCCATCGATCCAACCGACCGCATTAATCTCAGGCGAGAGAAATTCGGATTCAAAAAAGTCGCTTCCGACGGCGCACCTTGCGTGACCGAACGTGGTATTGAACTACAAGATCCAGAAAACGTCGGCAAATTTGCATACCTCGTCCAATGCGGTAACGACCACGCTTTCGCAAAGATTCATAAGTTACCGGTCAGTATCGATCCGGTATTACATAAAATTACAGCTCCGCAGTTTGAGTATGATTATCAGCCAAACAACCAACTGATGTATAAAAATATGATTACAAAGGGCAAACACCCTTTCCCGCCTACCATAGCGGTCGCCGATTCTGACGTGAATATCCACCTTGATATGCAAAATTTTTTCACGATGGATTTCAATAACGACAATGTCGAATCTTATGTTCGCAACAACATGTCTGGACCGGTTGGCATGGTAGGAAGTATCGACTTCTTTCTGCGCCTACTCTTTTTCAAAATTGATCTGAAGATGGCAACGACTGTTGGCTTCTACGAAGACTCTGGTCACATCCCAACAGTCGTCGATGTGCCGCGCGATGCACCGAAGATGCTGAATCCCGGCAGTGGTCTCATGTATCTTTGGACTACCAAAGCCGCAGTATTTGACCAATCCAATCCAGTAAAAACGATGCCATTCATTCAACCAAAGATCGTCCTTTCCGGTTGGGAGAACCACGCGAAAACCGGACTTTCCTACTGTGTAGGTTCGGAATGTGTGTTCAGGTTGCGCGGAAATGTTGTCGGTGAATCATTCGGACTCGATATTAACGTACCACGGGATGTCGTTGCCCGAGGGTTTTTTCCGTCATGGGTACCAAACGTTGCCAAGTTTAAAAAAGACATGGATTGGGATGCAGACCCAAAAGAGGGCACTGACGTAGTCGGTGTATATTTTGAAAACGGTGGCCTGCTCAAGGGACAGTATAAGCTTGAGCAGTGGTTGCGAATTGGCTCAGCAGAAAGCATCTCGTCGTCTTGCCCGCGTAAAGTCAACGTTGGCGAGGCGGTTACATTTACTTCGAAAGTCGACGACGGCATCGCCCATTAACAAATTTATCTTTAACAACAGCAGGAGGCTGGAACATGAATATTAAAATCTCGACGGCATTGATCATGGGATTGAAAGTGATTCGTCTCAACTGCAGAGATGATTAAGTTCCGTCAAAACTCTTGAAGGCAACTGTAGCGTTAGTGCCACCAAAACCAAATGAATTAGAAAGAGCGTAGGTTATCTTACGCTCTTTTGCTTTGAGCGGCGTGTAGTCAAGATGACATTCGGGATCGACAGTTGTTAAATTAGCTGTCGGCGGGACCAAAGAGTGATTGATCGCCATCACCGAAAAAACAGCCTCAATACCACCTGCTGCCCCTAAACAGTGACCCGTAACACCTTTGGTTGAAGAGATCGAAAGCTTGCCAGCGTTTGCGCCAAAAACTTTTTGAATCGCCTGAGTTTCGAATTTGTCGTTCATCGGGGTCGATGTCCCGTGCGCATTGATATACTGAACTTGATCAGGTGAAATCTTGCCCATCTTCAGGGCCATCTGCATGCAGCGTTGTGCGCCTTCACCTTCTGGAGAGGGAGCAGTGATGTGGTGCGCATCACCAGACATACCGTACCCGACTACTTCTGCATAGATTTTTGCCCCACGCTTCTTCGCGTGTTCGAGTTCTTCGAGAACTAAAAGACCTGCGCCTTCACCCATGACAAAACCATCGCGGTTTAGGTCGAACGGACGAGAGGCATTTTGGGGATCGGCGTTGTTGGTGCTGAGTGCTTTCATGGAAGCGAATGCAGAAACACTTAATCGCGAGATTGCGGATTCGCTGCCGCCCGCAATCATGACATCAGCGAGCTCGTTTTTGATGTAGAGATAAGCTTCACCAACGCCGTGCGTCCCGCTTGAGCAAGCTGTAGTCGGGCAGATGTTAGGACCACGGAAATTAAGTATTTTTGAAACGACCCCTGTCGCCATGTTTGCAATGACATAAGGCATAAAGAATGGCGAGACTCTCTTCGGTCCATGTTCTTTCAGAATCAATGTATTGTTTTCGATATCTTCAATACCACCCATCCCAACACCGACCGAGACACCCCAAGAATCGGTGGAAGCCGTACTACTTGCGAGTCCGGAGTGATGAAATGCTTCATGAGCAGCTTTCGCAGCGTATTGAACAAACATGGTAGTGCGGCGCGCCTCTTTATATTCGAGAACGTCACCAATTTCGAAGCCTTTAACCTCAGCAGCGATGCGCACCGGCAAATCTTCTGCTGCAAACTTTGTTATCTGCCCAACTCCGGTCTCGGCGTTGACAGCCGCTTCCCAGGCATCCTGCAC
The DNA here is from genome assembly GCA_945862295.1 of Pseudobacteriovorax antillogorgiicola. Taxonomy (GTDB): domain Bacteria; phylum Bdellovibrionota_B; class Oligoflexia; order Oligoflexales; family CAIYRB01; genus CAMAXT01. Next base: position 1,164 of record CAMAXT010000090.1, on the reverse strand, counting down.
ATTGTTCCCGCAGGGTGCGACCATTCCTAGGCCGGTAACGACGACTCGACGCATGTCTGATTCCTTCCAGAAACATCTTGGACATGAAAACAAAAAAGCACTTTTAACAACGCATTATAATGAAACGATTTCCTTTGGAGCAAGGTGTTTCGACGTTGCTGAGCTAGTATCTTATGTCTTTAATATCAATTGGTTAAATATTAACTTAAAATTTTAAAAAATCAGTGATGTTAAATCCGAAGGGAATAAGTGCGTTGCTTAGGGAATGAGCTGCTGCTGTCTCAATAGTAAATATCGCAACACCTGCATCATGACGCTGAGGTTTTAAAGTCGGAGTGATGGTCGGTAGAAGTGACTTAACTCGCGAGGCTATGGCTGCCCCGCTGTCCACCCACTGAATTTTCGGATAGAGCTGAGATAGTTCGTCTTGCAGTAACGGGAAATGCGTGCAACCAAGAACTATGACATCAATCTTTGGATCCTGGCCTAGTAACGCATCAACTTCGGCTTTGATCGCTGCCGTTGAATATAACTCTGAACGCAGTTTCTTTTCAGCAATCTCAACCAACACCGACGATCCTTGGAGAGCAACGCTGCAGCCGTTTGCAAAGTCTTCGATCAATTTTAACGTGTAAGGTCTTTTCACGGTCGCTGGCGTTGCAAGCAGTCCGATCGATTTTGATGTACTTAACTGACCCGCCGGCTTAACTGCTGGCACGACTCCGACAACAGGTATTTTCACAGCAATGCGGACCGCCTCAAGTGCAACGGTGCTAGCAGTATTACAAGCAATAACGAGGACATCGAGTTCGTAGGAATCGATAAATTTTTTGCAATTTTTAGTGGTGAAGGCAACAACCGCTTCGTCAGGTTTGATTCCATAGGGAAAATTTAAATTGTCGCTGAGATAAAAGTAGTGGGCTTCCGGGAGCAGACGACGGACACAAGCAGCGACAGACAATCCGCCCACACCAGAGTCATAGACACCGATCCGCTTAGGTATTGTCCCTGCTGTCATTCTTCATCCGAAGTTGGGAATTGCTGACTGAGATTAATAAACAGTTCTTCATTGAACTTGCTGATTGCCGGAGAGGCATTGAGCAGTTTTTCATGGCGAAAAATGCGCTTCACGCCGCCAAAAAACTGGGTGAGCTTGGCATCGCG
>CAMAXT010000089.1 GCA_945862295.1 Pseudobacteriovorax antillogorgiicola | reverse complement strand
AACTTTTGTACCGAAGGGAAGCGTGCGATGTGCGGCAGTTAGACTATCTTTACTAAAAATTTCGCCGCTAGCTGTTTTTCGGCCGTGATGTTTAACGCCGTACCAACTGGCGCGGCCAATTATTGGTTTTACAGCTTTAGAAGAGACATCAAGCTGGGGTGATTCAGTAGAGATATCTGCTGTTTTCGGTCCTGTCGTGTCCGTCGGTGTCGTTTGATCTTTCGGTACGACTAATGGCTCCAGTGTTTGCGGCTCCGGTGTTTTCTCTGAGGTCGCACATCCACCTAACAACAGTACAAACAGGATGGAGATGAGACTAAATTTTTGAGTCATATCAGAATTGCCCAGTGCTTAGTAAAACTAACGTGCAAGCTTCAAGGTATTGAATATTAGCAGCCTGCGTAGCAGCTTTTAGAAATATTGATTCTGCGCCAGGATTAGCTATCACTCGTTGCGGACGAGACGCGATAATGCCTGGGATCAACGCTTTTATATTTGCCGGTCCAACATAGACGGTTACTGTGTGGATCTGAGTGTCGACATCTGCGAGGGTGGAAAAAACCGGTAAACCTTCAATCTCACCGCCAGCAGTGTTAATTGGCAAAACGTGATGGCCGGCATCAACTAACATCTTTATGGCTTTGTTAGAGTAGCGATCTGGTTTTGCACTCGCTCCGAGTACGGCGACGTTCACTGGTGCACCTCATTTAGTTTCAACACTCAACTTACCAAGAGATAATCGTTGATGACAGAGATTTAGGTTTTCACGAGAAAACCGCCAAAACATTGCCTCGTAATCGGCCCTGAAAGCACCGCGCTGATTAATAATTACTCACCCCAGTACAAACTGAGTTATTTCAGTGGTTTAAACCCCAAGAAATACCAGCTTCTTCGACGGAATTCCGCTACCACCAATGACCTTATTTTTATAATGTATGAGCCCTTAAGCACCTTTTGACCGTAAAAAATGGAGATTCAATGTCAGGACAGCTTGGCTATTCTATGTTTCAAGACGTGCTGTTTCCTATTTCGGACGTCGACCCGAACGGTTCATCTGATTACGCGCTACAACTTCGACGACTAAAACGCTATCTGCCGGTTCCGAGCCATCATGTTTGGAATGGTTCGATTGTTGTATTCGACTTTGAAACCACTGGCCTTGATCCGGAAAGTGACCGCATCATCGAGATCGGTGCGATAAAATTAGTAAATTTAAAACCAGTCGCTGAATTTTCCGAACTCGTACATACATCGATCGAACTTACAGAAGACATCGTCAGATTAACCGGTATCACCTCTGACATGCTTGCTGACAAACCCGAAATTGAGGATGTCCTGCCAAAGTTTATGAGCTTTATTGAAGGCAGCATCATTATCGCCCACAATGCTGAGTTCGATCTTTCGATGCTCCGGGCTTCGCTTTCAAGGATTGGCGTTGATTTAGAATGGCCGTGTTTTTGTACACTCAAGATGGCGCGTGAGTTGCTGCCGGATCTCGAACGCAAAAACCTCGACTCCCTTGCGCAGCACTATAACCTGACGTTCGAGGCTCGCCACAGAGCCATTGGTGATATCAAGGTCACCGTCGGTGTCTTAAACGGTATGTTGGCAAAAGAAGCGAAACATTTGACCCTTTGGCATCACATGCAAAACTATATGGTTGTTTGAAATGAAGATTAATAGTTCCATCAATACATCGTCAGAAGAATACAAAAATAACCGTAAGCAACAGCTTGCCCAGATCGATGATCTGCAAAGTCGGTTGCGCCACTCAGAATCTGGCGGCGGTGAAAAAGCACAAGAGTACCAAAAAAAGCAGGGCAAAATGCTGGCGCGGGAACGCGTCGCGGCCTTGATCGATGAAGGTTCCGATTTTTTAGAGCTGTCTGCTTTAGCTGGCCACAAACTTTATGAAGACGATGTCCCCTCTGGCGGCATGATCACTGGCATCGGACAAGTATCAGGTCGACCCTGTGTCATCGTAGCCAACGATCAAACTGTTAAGGGGGGAACCTACTACCCGATCACAGTAAAAAAACATCTTCGCGCGCAAGAGATCGCTGCTAAAAACAATCTGCCGTGCATCTATCTTGTCGACAGCGGTGGCGCGTTTCTGCCACTGCAGTCAGAAGTTTTCCCTGACCGCGATCACTTTGGCAGGATCTTCTACAATCAGGCTCGCATGAGTTCCGCGGGTATTCCCCAGATATCTTCCGTCCATGGTTTCTGTACAGCTGGTGGTGCTTACATTCCAGCGATGTCTGATCAAAGCATTATTGTGAGGAACACAGGGACGATATTTCTTGCTGGTCCTCCTCTTGTGAAGGCGGCAACGGGAGAAGACGTAACAGCTGAAGAGCTCGGAGGCGCTCAAGTTCACACCGGCATAAGTGGGGTCTCTGATCACTTGGCTGAGAACGATGCGCATGCAATCGAAATCATTAGAGACATCGTTCAATACCTAGGAGCTTCTAGTACGGCTCCGATAAAATTGCGTGAGCCTGCTCCTCCGGCTTACGATCCTGAAGAATTAGCTGGGATCATCCCGTCTGACCCGCGTAAGTTTTTTGATATCCGCGAGGTCATCGCCCGCATCGTCGACCGGTCGGAGTTTTTCGAATTCAAGAAAAATTACGGTAACACGATCATCACCGGCTTTGCTCATGTTGAAGGTATTCCAGTTGGTATCATAGCTAACAACGGTGTGTTGTTTTCAGAGAGTGCGCTCAAGACTACGCATTTTATTGAACTATGCTCTCAGGAAAAAATTCCACTTTTGTTCTTGCAAAACATCACCGGCTTCATGGTGGGAAAGCAATACGAACACAAAGGCATCGCTAAAGACGGCGCCAAGATGGTGCACGCTGTTTCAAGTGCAAACGTGCCAAAGATCACCATGATCGTCGGCGGTAGCTACGGTGCCGGAAACTACGGCATGTGCGGCCGTGCCTTCGACCCCAACTACCTCTTTATGTGGCCTAACTCACGCATAGCTGTCATGGGTGGCGAGCAAGCTGCAAACGTTTTGGTAACAGTGAAAGAACAGCAACTCGCACGGCAGGGCAAAAAGATGACCCAAGGCGAGATAGATGAATTGAAACAACCGATACTTAAAAAATACGATGAAGAGAGCTCATGCTACTACTCGTCTGCTCGGCTCTGGGATGACGGCGTGATTGATCCAAGACAGTCACGGTCAGTCATTGCGAGAGCGCTGGCTTCATCGATTCATAGCAACTGGCAAGATACAAAGTTTGGCATTTTTAGAATGTAATACCCGGGAGAATCTTATGAGTAAGAAAACTATGATCCGAATCGGAAATGCCAGCGGGTATTGGGGCGATGATCCGGGTGCACTTTTCCGTCAAGTAAATGGTGGTCGCCTTGACTATATCACCATGGACTTCTTAGCCGAAATCACCATGTCGATCATGCAAAAGCAACGCAAGCGCGATCCAGAAGCTGGCTACGCTCGCGATTTTATCCCGATGCTCGAGAGCGTTCTGAAAAAAATGCTGAGTGACGGCACTAAGATCATTACCAACGCTGGTGGGGTTAATCCGGAGGCTTGTGCAGAAGCAATCTCTCAAATGGCTGCAAAGTTGGGACTGAGACCAAAGATCGCGGTCGTCTATGGCGATGATATCAACGAGCGCATCGCAGAACTGGAAGCCAAAGGATGTAAGTTTGCAAACATGGAAGATGGCCGGAACTTCGCTGAAGTCAGTGGCCGCGTTTCTGCTGCAAATATCTATTTCGGCGCAGCTCCAGTTGTTGCGGCGTTAAAGATGAATCCAGACATTATTATCACCGGACGTGTTACTGACACTGGTATCACACTCGCACCAATGATCCATGAGCTTGGCTGGTCGCTAAATGATTGGAATAAACTATCTGCTGGTATCGTTGCAGGTCACATCATCGAATGCGGCACACAATCTACAGGCGGTAACTTCACCGACTGGCATCTGGTTCCCTCATTCGACAATCCCGGCTATCCAATTATTGAGATGCAGCAGGACGGCACTTTCTTCGTTACCAAACATCCGGGTAGTGGCGGTTTAGTTTCGGTCGACACCGTCAGAGAGCAGCTTTTCTACGAGATGGGCAATCCGGTTTCCTATTTAACCCCAGACGTTGTTGCAAACTTCTCGTCAATTAAGCTAGAAGCCGCCGGAGACAACAAAGTTAGGGTCGTAGGCATCACAGGTTCCGAACCGACTCCTCTCTACAAGGTGTCGATGGCATTCGCTGATGGTTTTAAATCAATAGGCGAAATCGCAATTTCAGGACCAGATGCCCGAAAGAAAGCCGAAAAGTTTGCCGAGATATTTTGGAAAAAAGTCGGCACAGACTTTGACGAAACAGAAACCGAGTATGTTGGCTATAACGCCTTTCATCGCAGCATGGCCCATCAAGATGACGGAAACGAAATCATACTCAGGCTTGGCGCACGTGATAGCGATCAGCGAAAATTAAAAGCATTCGGTAAAATGATTCCGGCATTGATTCTCGGTGGACCGCCCGGCGTTGCTATCCTTGGTGGCGTACCGCGTATCCAGGAGATCATGAGCTACTGGCCGGCACTTATTCCTAAGAATGCCACGCATCCAATGATCGCATTTTACGACGCTGGCTATACTAACATCTCTGAAATCACCGATACACTTGTCGGAAACTTTTCTGAGCCACCAGTCGATAAACAAGTTGCGGAAAAAATCTCAAAGCCTCTAGTCGAGGCTATGAAAGGCTATCAAAAAGGTACGACCCTTAGCTCAATCTGCTTAGGCAGAAGTGGCGACAAAGGTGACACTTCCAATATTGGTGTCATTGCTCGAAGTAAGAAGGCCTATGACTTCCTTGATAAGCATATCACTGCGCAAGCCGTTAAAGACTTGTTCCAAGAGCTTTGCCACGGTCGCGTCATTCGTTATAGCGTGCCAAACATGCTTGGTTTTAACTTCCTTCTTGAGGGCGCTTTAGGCGGAGGCGGTACCATGACACTTCGCAGTGATGCGCAAGGCAAGATGTTTGCTCAAGCATTACTGAGACAAAAGATCGAGATCCCAGCAGACATTCTTAGCGAGTTAAAAAAATAAGGCCGTAGCAATTATGACCTCTACCAAATTAGTTTTTAAAAAAATCGATGCCAATAGACCCGACAGCATCGGTATCTTATCTATTGCTCGACCAGACGCCGCAAACGCATTTAGTGCCGCAGTGATGCAGGAGCTTACTGATCATCTTGCCAAACTGAAAACAACAGCCCACCTGCGCGCTGTTGTGTTACGTGGTAAAGGTAAGCATTTTTCAGCCGGAGCAGATCTTAATTGGATGAAGGCATCGGCAGCGCTTTCGAAACCTGAAAACGAAGCTGACGCTCGCAAGCTAACGTTGTTGTTTGAATCTCTCTACCAGCTTCCTGTCCCGACCATTGCTGCCGTAACAGGTGCTGCTTATGGCGGGGCCGTAGGTTTAACCGCAGCCTGCGATTATGCTGTCGCAACGACGAGTGCAAAGTTTTGTCTCAGTGAAGTCAAACTCGGACTTTTGCCGGCGGTGATTTTACCCTACCTCGCTAGAAAAATTTCCAGCGGCCAACTTCGGCGGCTGAGTTTGAGTGCCAGAGTGTTTAATGCCAATGAAGCATTGAATGTAGGTCTCGTACAGAGGGTCTGTGCTGATACTGAGCTTGAGCAGGTCTTGAAAGATGAAATCTCTCAAATTCTTAGCTGCTCCCCCGAAGCGCAAAAAGAACTGAAAATTTTGCAGCACAAACTCATGCTAAAAAGCTTCGCTCAAAACGAAGACACGGTAGAAGCCATTGCAAAGATTCGGACAAGCGATAGCGCTCAAGCTGGCTTGAAAGCATTCTTTGAAGAGACCGCAACACCTTGGAACATCCAGCTACCTACAGAGTGGAACTTTGATGACTAGCCAGCAGAAAATGTCTCGTATCTTTATTGCAAATCGCGGTGAGATCGCTCGCCGGATCGCTGTTACTGCCCGCAGGATGGGCATCGAATCGGTGGTCATCTCAGACCGTGAGTATCCACCCGCGTACTTGTCGGAAGTCGTGTCGCAGATTTATCACGTAGCAGACGAAAGCCCTGCGATTTACCTCAATATCGAACAGATGTTGACCATCGCGAAAGAAACTAAGTGTGATGCACTGCATCCCGGATTCGGGTTTCTAAGCGAAAGTGACGTTTTTGCCCAAGCCGTGATCGACGCTGGTCTGATTTGGATCGGACCATGTCCTAGTTCTATCTCCGCCATGGCTAGTAAATCGACTGCTAGAGATTATGCTCAGGCCGCAGGTGTTCCCTGCATCAAAGGCCTTAGTGGCTTTCACATCCCAGAATCAGAGAGCGGTGACTTTTCACAGATTGAAACATTCGCCGAAGAAACCGGTTACCCGCTTCTGATGAAAGCTGCCTACGGCGGCGGTGGCAAGGGTATGCGCCTTGTCAATAAGCTTGCAGATGTTCGTTCAGCAGCGTTACGTGCCCATTCAGAGGCGATTAACTCCTTTGGCAATGGCATGTTGATCTGCGAGCAGTATTTAACCGCACCTCGTCATATTGAAGTTCAGATACTGGCGGACAAACATGGACAAGTCTTTGCTGTTGGCGACCGAGACTGCTCAATGCAGCGCCGTCATCAGAAAATTATCGAAGAAGCACCGGCACCAAACATCAGCCCCGAGACAAGAAAAGAAATGCATGCAGCGGCTATTGCCCTAGCAGCACGCGTTGGGTATGACTCAGCCGGGACGGTAGAATTCTTGCTTGATTGGTCGGACGCATCGCGGACCAGCAAAAAGCATTCGTTTTATTTTCTTGAAATGAACACCAGGCTGCAGGTTGAGCATCCGGTTTCAGAAGAAGTCTTTGGCATCGATTTAGTCGAGTGGCAGATTCGTGTCGCACAACAAGAAAAAATTCCCGCGGGAACAGTTCCCACAGAGTCGCGTGGTCATTCTATCGAGTTAAGAATATATGCCGAAGATACAGGCAATAATTTTTTCCCTGCGCCAGGACCAGTGGCGGCGTTTTTGCCAGCATCTGGTCCTGGGATTCGCTGGGAAACCGGCCTCGATACCATGGACGAGATCACCGGCAAATTTGATCCGATGATCGCCAAATTAATCGCAACTGCTTCGACAAGGGTCGGCGCACTTGAACGCCTGAGTGATATTCTAACGCGCACTTTCTTTGCAGGACCTGTTAACAACATTCCGCTTCTGACCGAGTTAGTTTCGTATTCTAAATTTAAAGACGGTCCAGTCACGACCCACTTCATCCAAGACAATCTCGCGGGCATGACTGCTGCCATCGAGAAGAGAGCGCAAAAGGCTGAAAACAGCGCTGAAACTGTATTTTCGCTGCTTAAAAGTGGCGACCTTCCACCGAAAGCGTTTACCGATCAGCGCTTATCGACAACCGCCATTTCTAATTGGGTCTTTTCTGGAAATTCATCGTCCCATCAAAAAAAATCCGGTAACGAATCACGTTCTCTCATAAACGGAACTCTGACGTCGCCATCCTACCCCGGCAGACAAACTGCGTATGGATGCGCAAGGTTTGAGCAGGCAGATGGCAAGCCTGTTTTAATCTGGTATGCTTCTTTAAGTAGTCATACTGGCAAGGATCTCTGGGTGTTGAGTAACGGCAGCCTCTTTCATCGAAGTGCAACACGGGCTCGCACCAATCACGATTCTGGCGCAGGTGCACAGACAGCGGGTGCTGTCTTGGCGCCAGTACCGGGCAAAGTTATAGCTGTGAAAGTTAAAGAGGGTCTGACCGTCGAGACCGGCGATACTGTCTTCATCTTGGAATCGATGAAAATGGAATTCGAAGTGAAAGCTGCCAGGTCCGGTGTCGTCAAGGCTGTCAAAGTGACGACCGGTGTACAGGTGACGGCAGGTGAGACGCTCGCCGAATGGCAGGATTGATACCTTAAATCATAGTGGGTTAAACATGGCTATAGATCAGAAGTTTGCAAGGTTCATGCATGAATCGGGTTTCAAAGTCCTTGCTCTCGCCAAACTTAGCGAATGCGAATACAGCATAATCCTTTATTTGTTCAATTGCGCTGTTTCCGGCCTCGATCAGATCATCACCACTCAATCGGAATTAGCGTCTTTGACCGGCTACGATGATGACATCGTCAATAAGTCTATCGGCGGGCTGGCGGCGATGAACATTGTCAGAGTGCACTACGGTGACTCTGCCGGCGTTGACCCAACAAACGTTTCGATGCGAGTTTACATTCAATACCAAGTCAGCAAATGGGTCATTTCAAATGAGGTTGAGCAATCGACTCGTGATGCTGTCGTATTCCCATTTCGTCGCCAAGGCCAAAGCAACTTGCAGATACTCGACGGCGAAAAGAAAGATCCGAAAGCTAGAAAAGCTGGCGAAGAGCATTCAACATGGAAAAGAGTATACGAATCATTCGCAAACGGCCGTGATTTAACCGCAGAAGACCAAGATCAAGCGATGGATGCAGCCCATGTTTTGGTCGATACTCATCCTGTCGATCAAGTGTTGCTGATGATAAGACACTTTGAACAACGAATTCCGACCCTCAGCCTCTTGGCATCAAGCTGGCAGCACTACCAAGAGCTATTCGAGGAAGAAACTCAAAAAGTCGACCTTCTTGGAGCAAGACAGAAGCATCATGAACTTGATCAAAAGATCAGAGAACAAGCTCGTACACTTCTAGATGACGTTGAGAATAAAGAGCTCGTAGAAGAAGAAAAAACAGTCTTACAAATCCTGATCAAACACCGACACCCTCGCCGGCAACTCTTTTGGGCTTATCAGCTTCGCAGCCGCTACCCAGGACTCTCTAGGTTCTTCTCAGATAATATGAATCTTATGTTGTCGGTGACCACTGGCGGCACGGTCGTTAAAAAACACGACTAAGTTATAAATAACGGAAGTTCTACTTTGTTGGCGTCAAACCCGGCTGCCATTTGCAGCACTTCGTTATAACCGTACAGGTTGCACCAATACACCATGCGCGACACCCCTTCTGATCGCACCACAAATCATTAACGTGAAGATTTGGTAGGTCGTGGTTGCCTTCGAGGTCAAGCCTCTCTACACCCATGGCTGCATAGGATTCTGGGCAAGTTGACACTGGACTCCACTTGTTGATAGAACCCGTGACTTTTTTACCAGCCAAGCAGAAGATCTCGCTTTGTTCCAAAGCATTAAGCCGTTTTTCCATAGCAGTTATCGTTGTCGCCTGAGCTGCAATCTGAGCCTTGAGGTCGACTCCAGCGTCCTGCGCGTTTACGGTTAAAGGGAAAAGGGAAAAGAAAAAGAAGAGGCATGCAGATGCTGGAGAGTAGAAAAGCGAACGAAGCAGAAAATCCATTGGATCTCCGGAAAGGTGATCTAAGCTATTTGATGGAACTTAGGCAGCAGCCTTTGGAAAAAAGACCGACATACCGTCAACATCGATATTCACACCACTACCGCTAAGAGCAATACCAATTGGTTTGCCGCCAACAGATATCTCCCGTCGTGCCGAACTCAGTGCAGACAAAGCAAATGTGATCTGCGCACCGTTTTCAAAACGGATAGCAATACGTCCACTGTCGATAAAATCGATGCCTGAAAGATTGCTGCCACCGCTGATTTTAGCGGCTGGTTGGATCTGAACTGGAGTTTCAATAGCCTCATCAAAAATCTCTGGAGAGAGATCAATATTGTCAATGTCTTCGTCAAATTCAGCGGAATCTCTTTCAATCTCTAGGTTACCGAATCCGCCGTCCCCATCTTCGCTACCTTGTTCTTCATCGACACTTGAGGCTTCCACCAAACGAACTGCTGCCATACGGGACTCAGAATTTTCGTCCTCGACCATCGGCATACTTTCTTCTTCTTCAATCGATGCATTGAGCTTTTCTTCAAAAGCATCTGCTTCAGATTCTTCCACTTCATCAGCTTCCAAAGTATTTCCAGATTCATCAAGCGGAAGTTCTTCGTCTGACTTCAGCTCAGTCAGATCGATATTATCATCCATAGATTCAAATTCAGGTTCAATGTCTAGGGTATCAAGACTAACTTCACCGATATCATCGGCTAATACTTCTGGGGCAATCGGTTCCAGATCGTCTTTTAGGTTGAGGTCATCATTTCCGAACGAAACATCGTCGCTCATTTCCATAATTTCATCGCCACCGATAGCAATATCGCCGTCTAATCCACCTAGATCAGACGATGGCTCAGATAGCATCGGATCAGATTCAAGAGCAGCAAACTCATCACTATTTTCGGTGAACGATGGCTCATCAGCCATATTGAGATCGATATCTCCTGCATCGGAGGACAGATCAGACATATCCAATTCGCCGATATCATCACTCATACTTAAATCACTCGGATCACCGGATTCGGTTCCTAGGTTGTCGAAAGAAAGTTCATCAGATGACGCTTCTTCAATACTAGATGTACCAGCATCCATCTCGGCACTTGGCATCTCGCTGTCACTGGCAAAGCCAGCAAACTCATCATCTGCACCAGCGGCATCCTGGCTGTATGGATGAAGAGCTTTAATAAATTCACTCGAACCGACGCGGTCCATGACGTCTTGTAGAGATTCTTCGTCAATAGCGTGTTTTTGATAGATAGTGATGATCTGTTTGACTAAACGTGGAATATCCGCATCTGGAACATTCTCTGCCATAAAACAGGCCATTTCCGGAATCTGAGAATTCTTCCCACCCAAACTAATGCGGTAGCCATTGCTATCGCCAATGATAGAAATGTCGAGAGTATGAGTCGGCACACAGCAACGGTAGCAACCATTGATGCCAATACGTAGAGAAGAAGAGAGTTGCAAAGCTGAGAGTGTCTTTTGGAGTTCCATACTAGTGCCGAGGGCATCTTGCTGACTTTCAGGACACATTTTGCCAATGCAATTTACTGGTTGGTGCAGGCCTTCTTGATAGTTGCGAACACCCAAGCCGACACTTTGTAATTCTTTTTTAACTTTCGCTGCGTTCTCAGGTTTGACAAACAATGCCAAACGTTGATCTTCAGTAGCTTTTACAATGGCGGAATTTTCATCGCAGAGTGCTGATACCTTTTTTAGCTGCGCGGAGTTGTAAACCCCCCCTGGCGCTTCCGTCGAGAGAAGTATCAATCCGTTCTTCAATGTAAATGCCTTCGCCATGACTGTTTCCCAATAAGTTTAATCAGGCCTTTTAGATCACCATGCTATTCGGTTGGCTGGTCCACAACTTGAGCCAGTTAAAAATTCACTCAGTTGACGAAATTGCAATAAAACATGAAAAGCTCTGCCTTTACCGAACCTAGTTTTTACCGGTGACAGTAACTGTAAAAAGGGCCACCCGTTAGGTGGCCCTCTGTTTGGCTGATCTTTGGACTGAGAAATCGTTAGCTTAGATTTTCCATGTAATCGCGGAGGCGAAGATTCATCAGGGCTTTCGAAACCCAGAATGTATCTGACAATTGAAGAACGATGTCTTTAGAACTATCGATTGCTTCGACTTCTTTACGGAGGAGTGAGCCAGGAATGAGGAGCATGCCAGCAAAGATGTTTGCTTGGATCTCGAGAACTTCAGATGGCGCGTCTGCTAAGCGACCAAGGATGTTGTTTTTGGTGCGACAAAGATGGAGATAGAGTTCTTTTGCAAGTAAGAAACGCACAAAAGGACGTACCTCTGGACCTTTGAAGCGGACAGTCGTAATAGCAGCAATACCTTCACCGTTTACTTCAACTGCTGTTGGATCAGCCAAGCTTTCGTCAGCGATCAAATTGATGCCGTCGAATAATTGATAAACCTCTGGAAGGTAGATCGGAGATTCAGTGAAATTTCCGAGTGTAACTACTTCTTGAACCGCTTTCGCAACTTTTGATCTATCAACATCGAAAAGTTCTTCGAAAGATTTTGTTGATCCTTCAATTTGCCAGCGAGATGGATTTTTAAAGTATTCTTTTTTTAGATTTTCGAGGTTGCGACCATTCAAAGAAAATGCGCCGTAGCCGCGAAATTCAAACACTGCTTCTTCTAGGCCGACTTTACCGCTCGCGATGTCGATGAGCAAACGCTCGTCGATGTTGAGATGATCTGCAATGCTGCGGATGGTAGAAAGTGCGCGGATGTTCTTTTTACCTTTTTTCCAATGACTACAATCGGCAGGGTCGTATCCTAAGATGGCGCCTACGTCTTGGTCGATGACCTTAACATTGCCCTCGTAGCGGATCTCCAATGCCTCTTTGCAGAATTTAAAAAGGGTAGCCGAATGTGGGTA
>CAMAXT010000088.1 GCA_945862295.1 Pseudobacteriovorax antillogorgiicola | reverse complement strand
TTTCCTGTAACGTTTTCACCAACAACACCGTTACCTCTGGTCTTTGCCATCTCCAGCTTGCCTTTATCGAAGACGAGACTCATCGAGACACCGTCGACTTTTAAGGTACCAATGACTTCTTGTCCCTCAGCCCAACGGTATAAATCGTTGACCTCATAAGTCTTCTGCAAGCTAAGCATTGGCTCGGCATGGGTTACTTTCTCGCTATCAGAAGCAACTTCCGTACCGACGTAACTTAGCACCGGATGATGAGGTGCGAGGTTCTTCAGTTGGTCTTCGAACTTGTCATAGACTGCATCACTGATCGCAGGCTTGCCGCCGTAGTACAGCTTCTTATGGGTTAAAATTTTATCAGCTAATTCTGAGATCACATCCGATATCTGCTTATTCCCGGTCATCTGTTCACCTATTTTTTCCGCCAAACGATTAGCATCTCGCAAGCGATTTTTGAATCTTTGACGCTATGCTGCTTTTCTATGTGACAGACTTTCTCGAAGTCAGCTTCAAATAGCGACTCCAAGTTGGCTTCGTCGACAGCAAAAGGTGGGCCCTCGCTGGCTGAGATATGGAGTTTAGTAAACGGAATGGAAAGAAAAAGCCCTCCCGTTTTTAAAATTTTTGCACAGGCATGCACATAAGATGGACGCGACGCTTGGGGCAAAGCGCAGAGAACAGCGCGGTCATAGACAGCATCAAATGAGTTGGACCAGTTACTAGGAAGAGCGAACAAATCAGCTACCACTAATTCTAGTTTGGTCTCATTAGCATAAAGAACCTTCGCAGCATCGACGGCTTCTTTACTGACATCAAACGCAGTCACTATATAATTCATCTTCGCAAGAGCGGCACCAGTGTGCGCTCTGCCGCATCCAGGTTCAATGACACGTGCGTTAGGTTTCAAACCAGCCGCATGTGCTTCTTGCATCAATTCAGAAAACAGTGGATGCACGCCACCAAGGTCCCAACCTGTTCGCCCTTCCCGCCAGCGAGCCTGCCAATAGGACGGATTAGCAGCGTCATGATTTGTGAGTTGCAAACGGTCGCTCCCGAAATTTGAATAAACGTTAACTCTTGAAGTCTAAATGTCAGCTGAATTATGCACTGAGTAGAACCAAGCGGCCACTTGATTATGACCGGTCAAATCCGAGTCAGCGAGGCTTTTATAGTCAATTTTGGCAATAATTTGAAGAAAATAGAATTCTTTGGAATCGTACAAGCTAAGTTTTTCTAAGGTCTTTTGCACAAATAGCCGATCAACACCAAGTAGATCTGGAGACTTTATGACCAATTTTCCAAACAACTCAGGTAAACACTCATCGCCAGACGGTAAGCATGTTTACAGCCGTTGGGTGGCTGCGAATGAAGATGGCAATGGCATCTGCACGGTCATTGGTCTGCACCCAGAGGGCGCTACTCAAAGCGATGACGCGATCGATGAAACAACAGCGATCTGCTTAGAATTCGCCAAGAAAAATAATTTTAAAACCTTGCTTTTGGTAAACCTTTACTCCGAAACCGGTCTCAATCAGAACAACATACGTAGTGCTCCTCATGCGGTCGGTCCTGAAAATGACGACTGGCTGCGAAAAGCTTCTGAAGAATCCGAATTAATCATAGTCGCTTGGGGCGATTTCCCTTGGATAAAATTCCGTAGCCGGCAAGTGATGAATCTACTTTTGCCGTACACGTTGCACGCAGTGCAGGTCAATGCCAACGGTACCCCATCGCATCCTAAGGCTTGGCGACTAAAAGCAGCAAAGGTTTACCGCCAAAGCTCGCAAAGAGTGCTACCAGTTGCCGGTTAATTTCGCCCTATTCAAACCATAAAACATAACCTATCATTGCTCAAAATGACATCTCATCGCGAGCTTGGTCTTATGGTTTCTTTGCCTCAAATCGATTTGAGTTTACCAGCAAGTAGCCGGATCACTGCTGCCGTTCGTTCTCTTTACGAGCGCTATCCCTATCCAAATTACCCTTTGCTAGCAAAACCCCGGTGGCAGGAAGGCTGGTTAACATCCTGCTCCTTTAACTCTGCACTCGCTGGATCATTGACTGGTGACACCGTAAAATCGGTGAATCGCCGCATATTAATTGCAGGATGCGGTGAGATTTTGCCGGCAGTAATTTGTGCAAATGAGCCCTTTGCCAACCGCATTGACGCAGTCGATCTTTCAAGAAAAAGTATTAGACGGGCAATGTTTCGCTGTGCGTCTGAGCTCTACCGCTTAAGATTTCAGCAATCAGATTTTATTGATTTACTAGAACATGGAAAAACTAAATACGACCACATCGATTGCTACGGGGTTCTTCATCACCTAGCTAATCCCATCAGCTCCCTAGAGACACTATTCAAATCAATGAACCCAGGCGCGACAGCTAGGATCATGGTCTATAATTCTGCTGCTCGTTCGTGGATACATCAATGGCAACTTGTCTTCAAAAACTTGAAACTAAGCACGTCGCATGCAGATGTTGGAAAAGCTGCCAAGATTCTTTTCTCCGCAAGTCAGATCAGCCCGAAACTCGCCGCTCTCCTCGCGCAAATGGGACCTAGTATATTCAAAAACCGCACAAGGTTTGCTGATACTTTTCTCCATCCAAGAGAAGCAAGGGTAACTGCAGAGCAATGGTTTGAGGGACTAAGTAAATCGGGATTCCGCTTAGTAGGTCTTTTTGATCGTTATCAAGAATGCGATGATATCCCTAATCCACTCTGGGGTATTGCAGAAGAGGCAATAGAAAAACGTATTGCTAGCGGTAGTTTCGCTAACAACATCGAAATTTTGATTCAAAAGCCGGGTGGAATTAAATTTTCTTTTCCTAAACAAAAGTCGATCTTGTTTACCACACTTTCAACACCACCAAGAGCCTGGTTTAATACAGTCGAAACCGAAGGCACATCAAAGCTAACTTTGCAGTACATTTGGCGCATGCATCACAAGTATCTAGGTGGAAAAAAAAGCGAGCTTCCTTCTACATTTCTGCAAACATTGCCAATTCAGTCATTGCAGCGATTAGCTCGCCTGGGAGCAATCTTGCCGCAACAGATTGGCTATCACACTTTGCAAGTTGCAAAAAAGCCGATGGTACCGACAGTGCATGCTCAGACAGCCGGATCCCACAATCTCGACATTGCAACTGTCGATGACTTTATTGATGGCCTCTGCGCAGAACATTCAGTTTCAGATCGGTATAAGCCAACCATTTCAGCTCGTTTAAGACGCGCAATCGTCCCATTCTGGCCGGTATCGCCGCACCTACATCTGTAAAATGACTTAGAAAATCCTGCCCCTTTTACTTTCCCCTAAAGAAATTCAGCGATTTTACCGATAAACCAGCATGCAAACAAAAATTACTACATTAAATGTTGCCGTTACCCTCGTCCTTTTTGGGTTCGGTTGTCAGCAGTCTGATTTTTCTGGCGAAAGCGGGAAAAAAACAAACAAGGCAGACACAACAGAACCAAACCTAACCAATAACGACGATCTTGAAAAAGCAGAACTAAATCCCGGTGAAGAATCTGACAAGAAACCACCGGTCGACGAAGAAGAGGAGGAACCGGGTGGTTCTGAATCAGATGCCATCGACGATACAGATCTCGGTGAAAATACCTCAAAAAGTGGCGATGAGATCAAGGATATATTCAGAGTCGCTTCAAACAAAGGTAAAGTCGATGTGATGCTTTTCTTTGACCAAAGCGGAAGTATGCAGAAATATATTTCAGAAGTAGCTAAAAGGCTGAATACGTTCGTCGAAAAATTCAGCCAGTCAAAGAAAAATATCGACTACCGCATCCTAGTTGTCGCTAAAGACTATACTCTTCCTATTCAGAACGAACGGGTTGGCCATGTTCGTATAGGAATCGGTAATCACAACGCGATCGACGTATTTAAAGATCTTGTCACCGGTAAAGTGAATCCTGGCGCTGTTAAACTTCGAAAATCGAGTACAAAAGAGTTTGTTGTCGTATCAAATGACAACTCCAGTCAGAACGCAGCTGACTTTGGAACCTGGGCACGCGCCAACCGCAATAAGGTCGGCCGCATTCATATCAATGGATTCATTGGATTTAAATCTACCGGTCCACTTGGATACCTAGGTTCATGCTATATCGACAAAGCAGGCACCAATTACATCGATATGACCAAGCACAAATATCTTGGCGGTCTAGCGCAAGATATGTGCACAGGAAACTGGGACACTCTAATCGACAATCTAGGAAAAAAGATAACCGAGATCGAAACAAACGTATTCGACCTCAGTGAAGAACCAGTAATTAAAAGCATCTCTGTAAAAGTTGACAACGAAACCTTGGCAAAGAGTAGCTGGAGCTATAGCGAAGATGGCAACTCTGTAGAAATTACGTCGATATTGAATCCCGACTCTAAAGTAACCATCTCCTTTGTGAAAAAATAAGAACTGGCTTTAATCTGTGTTGCTCAACCTGCTCTAATAGCCGGTTGATAACAAAAACAGATAGGATCAGTGCGGGAATGACAGCTACCGATGTCGCTAGGAGCACTGTCATGCCGCGAAAACTTTTTTTCACTCGACACCTTTCAACTTCTTACCAACTCGGATCTAGGTTAGTATCTTAGCATGTTTTTTTCCCAATAAGTCGGAACATCAATGAAGAAATTTGGACTCCAAGCTCTGCTATTTGTCGCCGTGTTATTTGCGGTATCGCTGTTTCAAATTCGAAACCATATTCCGCGGTCAGCTAAGGCACCACACATAACCGGACAGTTTAAAGATGGCTCGCCAGCCGACAAAGACCTTGGAGCTGAGTCACAGATGCCGGCACGGCTGACTCTTATCTATTTTTTCGCCCCTTGGTGCGGCGTTTGCAAAGTCTCAATGGGTAATTTGAAATACTTAGCGGCATTAACACCAGCAAGCGTCATGATAGTCGGTTTAGCCTACGAGAAACCAGGTGATTTACTCGACCTGATCAACGAAAAAGGTCTCGGCGATTTTGACCTTATTCTTGGAGACGTTGCGACCAACCAAGCTTATAAGGTCGACGCCTACCCAACATATTATGTGATTTCCAGCCAAGGTGAGATCGTGACATCAAGTGTTGGCTACTCGTCGACTCTCGGCATGCTATTCAGAATGTGGTTTGCAGCAGCCATTAGCTGACACTTTTAATTTGATAGCTGAAAAATATACTTCGCTGCGTCCTCTGTTAAACGTGCTCCCGACATATACAGCCTTAACCCATTTCGCATCGCCGGCCACATCGCAGAAATGCGTTGGTCAGGTAAGATACAAACAGAACTCGCAAGTACGTCCAACATCACCTTATCATTGCCGCTAGATGATCTACGGGAAAAAGACCGATAACATCAGCATGTCCCAATAAAATCCGATGGACCAACCAAGGCGTCAGGAATGTCCGAGATAAGATCGGTTTCCATCATGGACTGCACGATGTCCATACCGGTTTCTAAACGAAACGTCACATTTTTGTCTTTGGAAAATTGGTCAAGATGATGTTTTAGCACGTCTGCTGGCAACACATCTAAGGTGTGCCAAATCACAATTGTTTCTTTCGCGTCGGTGGTTCCGCTACCGCCGAAAAGTATCGCCAATAAACAAAAATTCCATAGGCTTTGCACGTAACACCTATTTTTTTGGACTATTCAAGAGATCAGGACGCCAAAGTCTGGTTTTGCGTTTAGACTCGTCCGCACGCCACTTTTTAATGGCTTTGTGATCACCAGATAACAATACATCAGGAACCGGGATTCCTTCAAACTCTCGCGGCTTCGTATAGAGCGGGTGCTCAAGTCCACCCTCCCAACCGCCTGCGAAGGAATCGTAATGCGCACTAGCGTCGTCACCAAGAACCCCAGGTAATAATCTAAGGATCGAATCAATCATCATCAGTACAGGAAGTTCGCCGCCTGATATCACCATGTCACCGATACTGTACTCATGGTCAACATAACGATCGATGAATCTTTGATCGACGCCAGCAAAGCGTCCGCAAACAAACAGCAGAGGTTGGCTGCAACCAACAAAGCTTTGCGCTACGGGCTGCGCCCACGCCGGTGCGCCCGGAGATGTCATAATCACTCGGGGTTTAGTCGCAATTGACTGTACCGCAGCTGCTAAAGGTTCCGGCCGCATGACCATGCCGTCACCACCGCCATAGGGGGTATCATCGACGCTCGCATGCTTATCGACAGCAAAATCTCTTAAATCGATAGCCTTGCATGTGACCGTCTGGGACTGCAGTGCCGAGCGAAATACGCCAAGCTTGAAATAGCTTTCAACAAATTGCGGATGAATTGTCGCGATATGAAACTGCATACCGTTATTTTTCTTCGTCTTTAGCTAGCTCACGACTCCAGTAGGCATGGATCGCATCATCGGGAAGAAGGCAGACGAGAATTTTCTCAACGCGGATCTTGGTCAAGTTGTCCAAATCAAAGATCGCACTAACCATTGGCAAGTCAGCGGTGTCTGCATCGCCACCAGTAATTTGGATTACACCAGTCGCGCCGTTATCATAAAGGTGCGTGATCTTGCCTAAAGTCTTTCCGCTTGTTGATTCGACGCTACAGCCCATGAGATCAGACCAAAGAACGTCTTTTTCGAAGACTTTATGGGCTAGTGACGAACTGACATAAATCTCCTGCCCGGTGAGCTTTTCGGCATCTTCACGTGTAGACGAGATTGAGCATTGGATTAAAGGTCGGTCACCCTGCATACGTGCAAATAGGACTTCAGCTGTTCTAGCCTGGTCGCGATTTTTTCCGATAAATATAGATTTGTATTTTGGAGGGAACGGTTCCGTGCGTGACGAAACGAAAAACGCCCCCTTGAGACCGTGGGGACGTCCTACAATACCAACGAATAACATATCACTTACCAAAGATGGTGTGGTGGCGTCAGATGTCCTAACTTGAGGGCTAATCGCCCCAGCATTAGCTGGACTTCGGTAGGGCTTATCGACTCCCAAACCACTATTCCAATCTTTATTTAGTGACTGTGCGCTCGAGTTTGATCTTCTGTGCCTTCAATAAAGAAGCAACCACATTAGAAACTTGTGCTCCAATGCCGTACCAGTAACGAACGCGCTCTTCATCAATTCTGATTTCAGTTGGTGTGACGCGTGGGTTATAAGTACCCAACTTTTCAATAAACTTGCCGTCGCGACGACAACGGTGGTCAGCGGCCACGATGTGGTAGAAAGGGCGATGAATCGACCCATGACGAGCAAGGCGCAGATGAACTGCCATGTATCCTCCGAAAAATCCAACTATCTCATGCGGTTATAGAAAATACGTACAACCGGTCTTTTGGAACCGTGGTTTATAACACGAAGATTTAGGGATTAAAAGGAGAAATCACGAAAATTCAAGAGGTCAGAAAGTCGAAAAAGGAATCGACTAGAAGGCTCATCTCTTTACCGCACTTAGGGCAAGTGCGGGACAATTCTTTATTATCTTCTAAAAGGGGCTCGACCTTCGCTGCCTCCATGTAGACCTCGTCTTCATGATCACAGGACAGACACTGCCAAGGTACGTTGAATGAAAGAATCTTTGCTTGGTTAGCCGCACCCTTCATAGAAGGAATCATGTTTACCTGATCGATAAACTCGGAGGTCGCATGCTCGTAATAGATTTCTTTAGTGCCCCAATCGGCTAAGAATCGAAGAAAATTCCGGATCCCGATACTATTCATTTTGGACAGCTGAGATAAATTTAAGCGCAGTGGGTCACTGGCCATCTTCAGAACTTCAAAATTAGCAAACTCATTCAGAACGCCAGAAAAGTGATAACAGCCGTCTTTTAAATTTATTGAAAAGCTGTCCGAAGCCATGCTCTCCCCTTAACCAGTCGATTCTTTCATTATTCTACATTATGGCTGCAAGAAAGGAAATTTCCATGCTTTTTTCCCCAATCTCTATTATAGTCACACTATAATTAGATATCATTCTATAGTTATTTTCCTGACCTGACTCTATTCGGCCGTGAAGGGGATGATGCGTGTATATTAAATGTTGGGGAACGCGAGGGTCACTTCCGGTCGCTACCACACACTCAAGATTTTTGGCACTCTTCGAAGACGTGGCCAATCAAGCTCGTAAGATGGGATTTAATACCATCAATGATGTTTCTGATGCACTTAAGGCCGGGAAGATTTTCAATCCCGTTGCCTATGGCGGTAATACCTCATGTACCGAAGTCGGCCATGAAAATGTGAAGTGTTTTGTCGACATGGGATCGGGATTCCGTGAGGCCGGAACGGTCGCCATTCAACAAGGAAATAAAGAATTCCATATATTTGTGACCCACATGCACTGGGATCACATCATGGGCATGCCATTTTTCATTCCTATCCACGTTAAAGGCCACAAACTCAACATCTATCACGTCCACAAAAATGCTCCGGACGCGATTAAAGTTAACTTCAATGGCATCAACTTCCCACTGACCTGGGATGAACTCGGTGGCGAGGTCAAATTCCACCAGCTAACGCTCTATAAGCCAGTCGAACTCGGCAATCTCTCGATTACGCCTTTTGTTCTCGATCACCCAGGGGGATCCTTCGGGTACCGTTTTGACGCAGCTGGAAAATCATTCATCGTCGGTGTCGACGGCGAATATAAGCGCGTGACACCAAAGGAACTCGGCAAAGATCTGGCGTTCTACAAGAACCTCGACGTTCTTCTTTTCGATGCCCAATACGAGATGTCAGAACTTGCAAGTCGTTTTGACTGGGGCCATTGCAGCCCAAACATCGGGGTCGATTTGGCTCTCAGAGAAGGCATTAAGCACTTGATTTTTACTCACCACGATCCGTGGTCGAGTGAAGAAAAACTGCGTCGCATGTATGCGAATGCCGTGAAATATATGAACTCACAATTAGGGTCGTATCCGGAGGTTTGGGCATCCCAACCACAAGGTCCGACGCTGCAGATGGCATATGACGGGCTAACGATAGAGCTTTAGAAGCCCGAGCTCTGACAGTTAATTAAATTCTTGGAGACCTTCATGCTGAAGCTGAAACAAAGTTTCACAATACTGGTAGCGTTTTTTTGCTTGTTCGCATTCGCCGCTAAAGATGCATACGCTGCGACACCATCGGCTTCAGGAAGTCTACCAAGAGATTTATCAACTGGTGTTTTCACGGTAACAATCACCGCCGCCGGTATCTCAGATCCCCAAAGAACTAAAGGCGCGGCCGATCCCGCAGGAGATGCAGAGCGTCTTGCGGCTCGTGTTAAACTCTACCTGAATGACAACTCGACCCCTCTTCCTTATGTGCAAGACCCAGCGGGCACAATAGAGTTTTTTGTCAGATTTGTTTCGTTTGAAGAAGTGCCAGAGAATTTAACGTTTAAGCATATCTACACGGTTGAAGTTGTGGCGACGAACACTACTGCACTTGCAACAGCCGCCGGGACTGGAACCGTTAAATCTGTGAATATAAAGTTCGCTTACACCCTCGGTGGTGAAGAAGTTCTGCCGCAAACGGCTAACTTCCCCATCGTCCAAGACAGCTACGTTATCAACCAGGTACCCGAGTTTGAAGACGCAGCTATCTTCGGCGGCCACCGGAGCCTGACAGTAAACTGGAAGGTACCAGGAGATGTCGACGCTCTTTCAGGTACGACTGCAACGAAGAAGACACCCAACAAGATGCTTGTGTTTCTCATCGATAGCGAGGTCATCACGACTGCAGAACTAAGCGCAAGTAAGTATAGCGGTACAACAACAGCAGACACTTCGTCTCCGTGTCAATTAAGTTTAACAGGTGATGACGCGCAAAACTGCGTTACATGTGCCGAAGGTGTTTACCTAAATGAAGCTAAGCAAAACGGCATCACCTACCGTGTTGCTGACGTAAAAGACGGCAAGGCAACATTCGTAAATGTTGAAAACAAGCGCGGCTATTTCGCACTATTGCAGTACGAACCAGACGGCATCAAAAGAACGCAGTGCCTCGTCGGCATCCCTACCGCAAATAAATCCATGACCGAACTAAACGGTGCTGGTGATGCTACTGTCGTCGACTTTCGCTGCTTCATCGCGACTGCTGCCTACGGCTCACAGTCCCATGAAGACCTTAAATACTTCAGGAAATTCCGTGACGAAATCTTGTTGCGATCAGCAGCAGGGAAAGACCTCGTTGATTTCTACTACCGTGTCTCGCCTCCAGCGGCAGAATTTATTGCGGCTCATCCGACTTTAAGAAGCATCGTCCAAAGTGCTCTATACTTTCCTCTGCAACTATTAAAACTAGCAGATCCTTGGTACTAAATATTTAGGTTCGACCCGCGGAGTTTCCATGCAGTCAAACGCGCAGCCTGTCCGCCAATACAAGTATTTTGATTTTGTCATGGCTGCTTTCGTTACTGTTCTACTCTGCGCCAATCTCATCGGTGTTTCAAAAGTCATTACAATAAGCAGTTTTACCTTTGGAGCAGGAAATCTCTTCTTCCCGCTTTCTTATTTATTTGGCGATATCCTGACCGAAGTTTATGGCTATGCGAAGTCTAGGCGGGTGGTTTGGGCCGGTTTCGGCGCACTTTTTTTCGCATCATTCATGGCTTGGGTCGTCGTGTCACTTCCTCCAGCTGAAGGCTATAAAGGCCAAGAAGCTCTTCAGCAAATCTTCGGATCAACATGGCGTATAGTTTTGGCTTCGATGCTCGGCTACTTCGCTGGCGAGTTCACCAACTCTTTCGTCCTAGCACGCATGAAGATCATGACAAAAGGCAAACACCTCTGGTCACGGACCATTGGCTCAACAGTGGTTGGCGAAGTTGCAGATACCCTCATATTCTATCCACTGGCATTCTATGGTTCGTGGCCAACTGAACTTCTGATTCAAGTCATGATCGCTAACTACTGTATTAAGGTTGGTTGGGAAATCCTCGCTACACCTTTCACCTACAAGATTGTCGGCTTCCTGAAGAAAGCTGAGAATGTTGATTTCTTCGACCACAATACGAAATTCACACCATTTTCTCTGAAGGAGTAGAGATGATTAAGCAGATGTTGTTTTCGGGTCCAGAATTGCCATTGCTACAGTCCCTAGGTGCACTCGTGCTTCGACTGGCGTTTGGTGGTTTCATGATCGCTGGGCACGGCTGGAGCAAAATGATGGCTTTTTCTGATCGTGCAGATAGTTTTCCCGATCCACTAGGGATCGGCAATAGCGCTAGCATGGGACTTGCCGTCTTAGCCGAAGTTGTTTGTGCTGCTTTGGTCGCGGTTGGGTTTATGACCAGAGTTGTCGTGATCCCACTGATTATCACCATGTGTGTGGCCTACTTCATTATCCATGTCGAGGATCCATTTGCTCGCAAAGAACTCGCAGCACTTTACGGCATCGGGTTCATTGCAATCGCTCTGATCGGCCCGGGAAAATTTAGTGTTGATCGCCAATTGCAATAACAGCCTGCGCGACACCGCGTGCGGAAGCCGGATTTTGACCAGTAATCAATCTTTGATCGACAGTTACATGTGGAAGCCCGATTGTTTCTGATTCAAAAACCGCTCCCCGTTCTTTCAATTTTGTCTCAAGTAAAAATGGAACGACGGTGTCCAGCTCCACCGACGTCTCTTCAATATTGGAAAAGCCTGTAAGTTTCGTTCCCTCGACAATGTAATGTCCTTCTTTATCCTTCACATTGATTAGAGCCGCAGAGCCGTGACAAACCGCGGCGACAATTCCTCCCTTCTCAAGCACAGCTTGCGAAAGCCGTAAAACATCCCTGTCATCAGGAAAATCCCACATCGCACCGTGACCACCAGCAAAGAAAAGTACATCGACATCTTTGGCCAACACTTCACCAAGGGGAATAGTTTCGTCGAGCAAAGCAGAATACCGCGGATGATCGAGCAACCAGAGATTATCAAGATCACTCATATCAATACTGCGTTCGTCGACAGGAGCTTTTCCACCGCGTGGTGAAGCAATGGAAACATCCATGCCAGCAGCCGCAAGGATGCGCCAAGGGTGGCTTACTTCGCTCAGAAAATATCCGGTCTTTCGTCCTGTCTGACCGAGATCACTATGACTTGTGACTACAATTAAGGCGCGCTTCATGGCAGACCTCCAAAGTGGTTACGTATAACTGCGAACCATTTTAGATTAAATCCTGCTGAATACTAATGTCCGCAATTTGAGACATCAGTTGCGGGTAAAAAAACATGAAAAATGCGGTTAAAATCACTTGGAAGTATTTATCAGGCTAGTTTGCTAAGACTCTTATTTCAACGCCAGTGATACCTGAACGAATCATACCGATGGCACTCGCTGCTGCATGAGAAAGATCAATAATCAAGCCCCGACGGAACGGACCTCGGTCGTTAATCTTTACAATCACTGTTTTGCCATTCTTAACGTTTTTCACCTGAAC
>CAMAXT010000087.1 GCA_945862295.1 Pseudobacteriovorax antillogorgiicola | reverse complement strand
CGAACCTGTGCATGTCTCTCCCCATAATTTCGACGAAGCCGAACGCCGAATTTTCAGCGGCCTCGGTTAAATGCGAAAGACAAGCCTTCAGTGCAACAAGTCTGTCGATACCTCTATGTACCTGATATGTAGGAGATCCTCGTATTCCCCTGCGTACTCCTCTCTCGAAAATAGCCTCCATCCACAATATTTCTAAATAAATTCAATGGTTTTGCCGATAAGTAGGAATGCTCAAAGGAGACCGTATGCGCCCTACCACACGCTCTGCCGTCATCGCCTTCGCCGCTGCATCCGCAGTGTTCATTATTGCGTGTGACAACTCACGGCAGGTGGAACAAGCGCCGGGTAAGAGCCAAGAAACTGGCAGTGGAAAAGCTGAAGGCGATCCTCTCGGCGAGAATGCTGAAGATGGTAATAATTCGGCGGCGGGTAAATTTAGCGGTTGTGGTTTTGATAGTTTTTCTGCTGAAACAAAATTCAATCAACAAACGATCAGCAGTGCCAATCTCAGGTTCACAGGAACCGCCGGCAGCAGTATTTTCACCACCGAATACAACGTAACAATTGCAAGTAAACTAACCTACAACGGCGACTTCCAGCAGCTAGTTGTCGCCAATGCTATGAATATTTTGGACGCAAGCCCTGCGAAAGCACGGACCGAAGCACAGGTAGAAATCAACAAACTAACCGGCGACCAGAAGATCGACATACTTAGCCCGAAAAAATGGCAAGAGTATGCGAAGGACAATGACTGGGACGATATTTTTTGTTCCATCTTACCTGCGACAAAAATCATGGAACAAACTGAAGCACATTTCAGCGAGATCGAGTTTACGCCTCCAGTGCCATACCTCATCTCACCTTTGATTTCCGCTGCACGCTTTGAAGCAGAGATCGGCAAGGGCAAATCTTTCTCGGACATCGAAGCGCATGTTGTGACCACAACGAACCCAAAACTATCAAATGACCAAAAACTGCAAGGATCGGTGACCATCACCCCTGCGGACGCGAAGACCACCTATACTAGTTCGGAAAAAAGTCAACGCACAGTCAGCGCAGACTTTGCCTATCGCATTGAATTCAAATTCGGTGATGGTTCAACCCAAATTGGACTCAACAAAGCCGCGACCTACTACATAAAAAAAGGTAAATTCGCCGCCATCATTATTGAGACAGGGGAGGAGAAAGCTCCATTCATTCAATTCCACACGGAAGAGTGAGACCGCCAGACATCCAAGATCCGCTGGCTCTCATTGCAAAAACAATCGAGCGCACTCCTCTTGGTCCAGAATTCAAAAAATACCGTGCGGACTACGCCGCGCAGATGGCAACAAAACTGCCAAACTACTTTCTTAGAAATGTTTGGAAACCAGTGGCTCTTGGCTTTATTGATTTGAACGATTATTTTCTCTACGAAGCGTTGCCTGAAAACCGCAAGTCTAACGATGGTGCACCAAAGCTCATTCAAACTGTTATTCATGAAGCTCGGGCAAATGCATTTATTTATAGTTACGATGCCAATGCTCTAAGCCTGGTCGATGACCGACCGCTGCAAAAATCAATGATTTTAGTCCATGAATTTCTCTGGCGAGTCGCGCCAAATGCTCGTGTTCTACGAGATGCGAACCGATTCTTACAATCGCGCTGACGATCACTTTGAATTAAAACTCTACATCGAAGACTATACGAATCCCGGTAAGTACACAGTCGCAAGGGATGCTTCTATAGCGCCACGTGACAGTGGTTTTGGTGCGCCTTCCGGCAAGATGTTTGGCCGGTTACCAGGGTACGTAACCATTCAGTATTTTAAGCTGAATGTTACCAACGGCATTCCGTCGCTCACGGCAACGGGTCCTGAGCATCGGATTCTTACTCTCAACGACGTTGAATAGAAATCAGCGATCCATTTATCAATGTTTATAGCTCTCATTGCCAGCTTTCAGCAGTTGTCATGGTAGAATGAGAGCTATGATCAACCATTCAAAAAAAATATTCGCAGTGCTGCTGGTGCTTCTAAACGTACTAGTTTTATACAAAGCGCTTTCGAACCCTATTGCTGAGTTTGATACGGGGCGCTTGGTTGAAGGCATGCCAGCGCTAGCAAAGTGCCTATCTGGTGACAATGCTCTGTGTAGTGAAGCACCATACTTTGCACCTTTACAGCAGATTCCCGCACTAGCTCTACATTTACTAGGACTTGGATACGATCAGATTTTATTGATTTTGGTTTGGATAAATACCGCCCTGATCATTGCAGCGCAGATTGTTTTTTGGCGGCGTTATAACAAGGATCACCACTCGACTATTGCCTTTCTTTCTTTGGTGATTCTGACAGGGCCGATTTTACCTTATCTGACCTCATCGTTTTCTGAAGCCATGGTTGTCGCGCTCCTAGCAATGGCGCTCTTCGCGTTTATCAATGCAGGCCCAGCCGTAGTCACCGGTTTTCTATTTTTTCTGATTTCAATAAGTAAAGATACTGCGCCGTTATGGTGCATTTTTTTAGCGTTTGGACTTTTCTTTGGACTAAATATTCGCAACGGATCCCGCGCGAAGCAGAAATTGATTGCTGCAGTTCTCGGAACTTTAGCAGGTGCGCTTATTATGGTTGGCTTTAATCTACTGCGCTACGACTCAGTGTTTAACACGTTCCACTCGCAGAGCATGTTTATGTCGGAGTCGACTCAGCAGTCTCTTTATCAATTACTTGCGCTCTTCATCTCGCCAAATGGGGGATTGTTCTACTTTTGGTTGATCCCACTTCTATTGATATTGCCTGCATCTCTGGCCCTGAAAAAAACAGCGCTCACCAAAGACGTGTCTCCTTTTTGGGGAAGCAGTATCATCGTGATAGGCGGAAGCTAACGCCTGTTCCTTCTGCTGCATCCTTCTTTTGAAAGACAGTGATGCCGTCATCGTCTGAGATCTTCTGCCAATCATCCGCACTTGCTAAGCCGGGCAGCAACAGCACGCCGGCGATAGCCACCAACAAAGTGAATTTGAAAATCGTTTGCATCAAGCGAATCGGCTTCCTTTAGTGATCCCAATTAATCTTTTAAGGCTTCGGAAGAATTGCCATGCAGATAAAGAATCATCCGCAGAATACGCAGGCCGAACGAGCCGATATGACTGATCCCAAGAAGATATTTTATGAATTAGCTAAGCCCCTGCGAGCATTAAAAAGCCAACCTGCTGCGAGGCAAGTTGGCTTTTTAATATCCGCGCTAGAATTAACGGCAGCTGAAATCACTAGCTAACCATGCATCTTTAAACGCGGGGAAAACGTCCTTTAGGATCTCACATTGAGTCTCCGTCAACGACCCATCAGATTCTGCAACACCCTTGAGTCCGAGTCCTAGCAGGTTGCTGAAGGTTATTGCGGTCTTGCCCTTTATACGAATTGAAGAACCTACAGCGTCAGCCCAAGCTAGAAGCCAACCAGCTTGCTGCCCAGGGGACGCACTGGAAACATCTGCGCGGGCTTTATAAAGCCGCATCATACCGTGGGCAATGACCGCACCTAAACTGTGCGCGTCTTGAAAATCTGGACCGTCGCAGCTATTAAACTTGTAACGCTCAGTAGCGGTAAAAAGTTCCAAAGTCTCTGCTGAGATTCTCTTCGCCGTGCCATCAGCAAAAACATTGCTCGTGGTATCACGGTTTTTTTCGAAGCAATCAACACCCTGTGTTAAATTTGGTACTTGTCCTAGAGCATAGAAAGAAAACAAATCGGCATAAGCTTCATTCACAGCACTGAAGATCTCTTCTGGTCCAGACGTGCGTCCAGCGAGGCTAAACCCATTGGTGCTGGACTTCGATTTATCATCCGTCTCATCAAAATCAATCGAATGAATCGGTGTATTAAGCACTAGTCCATGCACATTCGCTTTTGCCCCCGGTAGCTTTTCAATACCTGTGTGACTGCGAAAAACGTGGTGGCCAAATTCATGGATCATGCCCCACGGCAATTCCCAGAGGTTTAGATTTTTCCAGCGGCCTTTGTTAACAGCATTGCGGCTCTTTGGGAAGATCACAAAAGCTGGTCTGCCATCAAAATTTGATGTGTATGCTAGGTTGTCTGTCGTTATAGTCCTTACTGTTGACTCAATGCCATCTGAACCAGTCTGATTTGTTAACTTTTCAACAATTGGCAAGACAATCAAAGAGGTATCGCGCAAGTTCTCTCTCGCATTCGGTATCGCCAAATAAAACTTATAAGCACTATTAAGTGATGACATGCTGGATAAGGTAACACCTTCAACAGACGCACGCGCAAAATTGCGGTCTGCGTTACAAATTTTTAGTTTCTTAGGTGACTTTACGACTTTTGAGCCGGTACTGCACGCCTCAGCACCGTCGGTAATTGTGCATTTACTTTGTTGATGGAAGTCATAGACGCTTTGACTAAAACCAGGACCTTTAAGGGTATCTTTAGAGGTGAATCCTTGGAAAGAATGTGTTTCAGGAGCAGTCGTTCCGGCGTCGAAACGGTGAACATCTTGTTCAGCCATTTCGCTTAGGCCTTCTGAATCTTGACACGCAAGATCTTCAACAAAGTAATCCTCCGCCAACAAATCAAAAGACTCTATCTGCTGTGGACCAAGGGGAGCGTCCTGCTCCCGGTCTTCTATAGTGGGCATACAACCGACTAATAGAATCGCAAATAGAGCGATAGAGATCTTATTTTTCATGAAACACAACCTCAACAGCAGCTTAGACACTCAGCTCAAAATCAAAAGATACAGGATACAGGATACAGGGGATTAGGAACCCTGAGCTAACATCAAATCGCAGGCTATTGTAGCGTTACCCTCGGCCCTTGGTCGAAACTTGATGCGCATACCAACGCGTAGGCTGCCAAGATCAGCTTTTCTAACGTCGTTTGGAAAGAACATGATATTTCCGTGTTCGAAAGCCGGATCGTCAACAGTCAACCAGCCCACACGGTCTGGATTGTAATGGGTGATCTTGCCAGAGAATTCAAAATCTGACTTACTACCTTCCAAGATAAGAGAACCAGTGCTTTTGATGCCGGCAAGAGCTTTTTCAAACTGCTCTTTCTTGACGTCGTCTTCTTTTACGAAGATGTAGAGCTGATGCTTAGCACGGGTACAAGCGACATAGATCAAACTAGACATAATTGGATTATCTAGCGGGAGATTATACTCACTAACGTTTAAAAGAATGCCGACTGATGTTTCCATACCTTTGAAACCAGCGATCGTAGTGACGCCAATTGAATCTTTCGGCGCTTTAGCTTCACGCCAAGATTTCTTATTGGTATGGGTAAGACGGTGAACTGGGATCTTTGCTAGTTCTTCAGTTTGATAAAGAACTGATTCACGAGCAGCTGGATTTCTCGCTGAAAGCATTGTGATTTCTTCGAGATTCAAGCCTTCTTCGCGAGTCAGTCGGCGAAGTAGCTTAGCTAGAAGACGCTTGGCATCTTCTGCATCTTTATAAGAAATGATCTCTGGAAGGTAGCCAAGGCGACCACAGTGACTTTGGAATACACCGCTACCGGTACGGAACGCTCTTGAGAAAGACGCGATTTCACGAGTAGTACGGTAGTTGTGTACCAATGGAAAGTAAGGTGGTTTGATTGGCAAGATTTCACTTGCGACAAACTTCTGATCAGAGCTTCCCGCTCCGAAAACACCTTGGCTACTATCGAAAAATACGTAGAAACGAGATTCATCGCACTCAGGATTAACTAACGACTCGATCGGGTCCCACCAGAATGGTTGGACGTCTTGAGCTTCATCACAAATGACAACATCAAATCTCTTCTTAGACTCGCTGATTGCTAGTTTTAGCTTCTCTGGAGCTTCAAATTGAATCCAGTCTTCTTTCGCACCAGAATATTCCGTCGGTGGAATAAGAAGGTTAACGCCGAAACTCGCTGCCATTTCTGGATAGGTTTGAATCTCAATACCTTCACCGACATCGCGTGAAAGGAGAAGATTTAACAGAGCATTTGAGCCAAGGACTAAAACTGAACGACCTTGGTCGCGGAAATGTTTTGCTAGGAAAAGAGCTAGCAACGTTTTGCCAGTTCCTGCTTCGCCTTCAACGCCAAGGCGTCTCGAGGCGGCAATAGGAGTGATTAGAGTCTCTTGGATTGTCTCAGTGTCTTTAACGCGGCTTTCGTGACCATCAATATACTGTCTCAGATACATTTTTGTTGTAAAAGTCGATCCGACAAGTAGGCGCTCAAGTTGGCTGCCCACGTCAGCAAATTTCAGGTATTGCTCAGGCTGTGATTTAGAAGCAATCTGACTTAAAGTTTGATCAAGGTTCTTTATACGGTTTCGGCCAATGATGATTTCTTGTGGGACACCAGACGACACTGGAAACTCTTGCTCATCAGCAGACGGAAAAGAAACTGCATGGCTTACAGGAACGCGAATATCATTTTTCTTCAAAAATCTAAGGAAACGGCTTTTCCATATAAGAGCCTGTTGGAATGGATCTTTGATCTCAAATGTTTCGTTATGACGGTTAACAGAATAGAATTTTGACGTTTGAGCATCAAAACGAATCCGGCCACCTTTTACTTCGACTACGACGATGCCGTAAGACGCGTGGTAACAAACAAAGTCGATCTCGTTGTCTTTTAGTCCATCATCCCCTTCCATTGTGGAAAGAGTGCAGGAGTAAAATACCGTCCAACCGCCAGATAGCGTGGTCTTTGCTTGGCTGTAGAACTGCTCTTCAGCAGCGCTAGAGAAGACGACTCTTGTTCGTTCGATATCTGGAAAAATCTTAGCCATTGTCGTCTGTCCTTTATTACCGGCCTTTGCCTTTTTTAGAAACTTTTACCATCTCTTGAACTTCTTTTTCTGAAAGGTAAGCGCCGTGCATACGGTTACAACCACCTGATGCCAAGTAGAGCATATCGCCTTTACCGAGAAGCGTTTCCGCGCCGCTTTGATCTAGAATCGTTCTTGAATCGATACCGCTTAATACTCTGAATGCAACCCGAGTCGGGAAGTTAGCTTTGATCAAACCAGTGATTACGTCAGCTGAAGGACGCTGAGTTGCGATAACCATATGGATACCAGCAGCACGAGCTTTTTGCGCAAGTCTCGTAATTGGTGTCTCAGCATCTTTACCTAGAATCATCATCATATCAGCCATCTCGTCGATGATCAGAACGATGTAAGGCATTGGTGCCCAGCGGCCTTCGAAATTTATGAATTCGCTTTTCTTTCTGGTCTTTACGGTCTCATTGAAAGAATCGATGTTTCTTGCACCAACTGCGTGCATCTTACGGAAGCGGTCTTCCATCTCATTTACCATTTGACCAAGAGCGTTCTTCGCATCTGCTTGCGGGTCAGTGATAACCGGGCAAGCCATGTGCGGGAGGTCGTTGTATGCTGCCATCTCAACCATCTTTGGGTCGATCATGACGAATCTTAGGGTGCTAGCAGTATGACGAGCGATTAAAGAGCCGATCAACGTGTTCATAAACACTGATTTACCTGAGCCGGTTGAACCAGCGACTAGTAAGTGTGGCATCTCTGCCAAGTCTTCAATGATTGGCTGGCCAAAGATATCAACGCCCATTGCAATAGGGAGTTTACGTTTAGTCGACTTAAATTCTTTGCAGTCGATAAGGTCATGGAAACCAATGATTGCTTTTTCAGTATTTGGAACTTCAAATCCGACGGTGTCTTTGCCTGGGATTGGTGCTAAAACACGCAAGCTTTGAGCTTTAAGAAGGCGAGCAAGGTCTTCACCAAGAGCCGAGATCTTAGAAACTTTTGTACCTGGCGCTGGTTTGAATTCAAATGTCGTGACGACGGGACCTTGGGTTACACCTTTGATCTCACCATTGATTTTAAATTCTGCTAGCTGCGCAACCAAATGGTCCGCAATCATCTTAAAGTCTTTGCTACGGTCAGGAGCTACTTTAGTCTTAGTAAATAAGCTAGCTTCTGGACGATTATGGGTTGGACCGTCATAGAATAGTTCGAGCTTGAGTCCAGATGGTTTTGGACCGGAAGCCATGCTTGGAGCAGATACTGAATCTACAGAATCGAGATTTTGTTCTTTGTTTGAGCGAGGTGCTCTTTTGCGAGACTCTTCGATCACGATGTCATGACCAGATCTGTGTACTGAACCGCTGCGCGCACTAACAACAACTTTGTCAGATTCAACAAAGTAGTAGGTCCAGAACTTACGAAAGAATCTACGGATATAATAGACGCCCATTTGAGCGAATTCTTTAGTACGAGAGATAGTTAAGTTACCTGTTAGAACCAACGATACTACCGAAACGAAGCCTAAAACAATCAATGTGCCGCCGAAGCCAAAACGCGGTACAAACGATTTTTCAATAATGTTGCCAATCAAACCACCGAAGCCAAAGCTGGGCTCAGGAATACCTGTGCGCGGGAGCAGAACTTCAAAGAAGGCCGCGATACTTGATGTAGTAAAAAAGAAACCCAAGAAGCGGCGTGGCTTCGGAAGGATTACGAATCCGGTTGCTGTCAATGCACCCCAGATTACAAAAAGAACTGGCCAGACCATACCAATGATACCGAACCGACCCAAAACGTGGGCAGCAGCATATGATCCCCAGGGACCAGCCATATTCGATACTTGTTTTGGATTGAGACCGGTGCCTCTGTAGTCATAGGGCGTAAACGAATAACAAGCTAACCCTAGAAAGACGCCGAGACAAAGAAGGAAGAATCCCCAAGATTCTACCCAAGCAGTTTTGCCTGGGACAGCCTCTTTGAACCTTTTATCAACGATATTAGTAAAGCCAACCATATCCACTCCACATCCACATCAAGAAGAACAACAACAATTCGATTAAAAACTAACTTTACCGTAACCCCAGTCAAACCGGGTTCTACACTATTTCAAGAGCCGCTCCAAAAGCAGCGAGACACTAACTACCGGAAACCACTAACATTCTGAAACTTAGCCGCGAAACTCATTTGACTAGGATTTTTACATTCCTTGTAAATGCATACACGCCCTATTAATTGCCGAAAATCTGGGTTGCGTACCAACCGCCTCGGGAATTTTTTGCTAAACCAATACCGATAGTTCTAGAGTTACCGAGCATATTGCGGCGGTGACCTGAGCTGTTTTTCCACATGTCATAAAAGCTGCTAGCGGCATTTGATTCATCGGTGTAGTTCATCGCCACGTTCTCGGCATTCATGTTGGCAGATTTACCGAACTCTTTTTGGTAGTCACTCATCCGGCTGTTTGGAAAGCCTCGGTGGCTGATGCCGCCGCCTT
The DNA here is from genome assembly GCA_945862295.1 of Pseudobacteriovorax antillogorgiicola. Classification (GTDB taxonomy): domain Bacteria; phylum Bdellovibrionota_B; class Oligoflexia; order Oligoflexales; family CAIYRB01; genus CAMAXT01. Next base: position 3,522 of record CAMAXT010000087.1, on the reverse strand, counting down.
TACCCATATCTATTGACCACTCACGAGCAGCCCACGACATCTCTGGAGATAGGATTAGAGGCTGTTTTCCCTGTTGTTGGCGCAGTTGGTTGGTTAGTTCAAAGACTTCCTTTTCCATCGCACAAACTTCTGGTTCAGCCTTGTAGCAATCGCTTGGCTTCTCTTCTTTCTCTTCTTCTTTTTCTTCTTCTTTCTCTTCGTCTTTTTTCTCGTCATCAAGAATAACAACGTCTTTTTTTTCTTTTTCTTTTTTCTCGGAATCAACAACTTCCGCAGGTGCTTGTTGTCCGCGACGGCTGTTTCCACCTGAAGGGGTTGCCATGCAACCTGACATCATCAAAGTAACTGCCGCAAATAAGCTTAGTCGCACATTCATAGTTTCCATATCAATCCTCGGTATCAGCGAAAGGAGACAACTTCAAAATCCATGGGGGAGTATATGCAATGGCGAAGCCAGAAAATTGCCCATAATAACTGGAGGCTTAGGATTGGCGGGGGTGACGATGTCCAGCGCTTTGTCAAGACTTTCAACACACCGATTTCCCAAGATGCAGATAAAAGTCAATGTCGGTGGTTCCATGCAAATAGATATAAATATGGAGCATAACCTAATGGCGATTCAAGTCATCTACCCTACAGAATCTCTGATCCCTGAATTTTGGAAAATCTTGGATATCGTAGCGAAAGAAAAAACCTACTTGGAAACGGTAGAAGCACCACCATTGGAAAAGGTTTTGCTATTCCAAAGAAAAATCATCGCTGATAACGGTCCTGTCTACTACGCGCTTGAGAATGGAGCTGTTGTTGGATGGATTGATATTTTTCCGATTGATAACCCAAGGCTGGCACATCGCGGAGGACTTGGTATGGGCTGGGCTGAAACTGACGCAGTTATAAGCTCGTGCTGGTGCCGAACACTCCCGAACAAAACAAACAGCATTTTCAGTTAAACGATTGGTAATGGCCCTCATCTTCTGCAAAATAGAACTATAAGATTTTTGCAGCACATCAAATTCTACGGAGTATCCCATGTTAAGAACGTCCATCCAATTACTAATCGCAGCATTTTCCCTTTCCACACTTTCAGGTTGTGTGACCACAAGCATGGTTAAAAAACCTGAAGTCAACTCGGTGAAAACAATCGCCGTCGTTAGCGTCTATTCAAATACCGGAGTAAAGAACACCTCCGGTGAGAGTGAGACCTCAAAAATTTCGGGTATGGCAGGAATGGTAGGACTTACAGGTAACAATTCAAAAGCCGGCGACAGCACTGCAGGTAAACTTCTCGATTTCGGCGGAACACGCCTAGTTGAACATGCGAAAGGCGAGCTAGAGCGCGAGCTAGCGCGTGTAAAAGGCTGGAAAGTTGTCGACGCCACGCAGTTCGTTGACAAAGAGTCTTACCAAACATTCGCAACAAAGATGGATGACACGATTCGCGAAGAACAAGGTGTCATGCGTAAAATCTCTGGCCCTGCATTTGTAACTGTTCCTCGCATGGCTGCAATGCCTTACGGCCTGAAAGCTGATGAGCGCGCTAAAGTTCTAAAGCAACTAGCATCTGATCTTGGCGTTGATGCCGTAGCTGTTTTAAAACTTGAGATGGCCTACTCACCGTCTACTTCTATTGGTGGCAACGGTACTGCAGCCGCAGCGATCTCTTCTAACCTCGAAATCGTTAACAAAGAAGGCGGTACCGCAGTGCTAGGATCGCTTAGCCAAATTCGTTCTGCCGACACTGTTGGTATGATGGGTGGCTCAATCATCTTCAGCGAAAAAACAGAGAAGATTTTCAAACAAGCGATCTCAAAGACAGCTGAAATCTACACAGATAAAATCAATAAAGACATCTAACCTACAAAGACTGAAAAACACAGCATGTTTGGCCAGCCAAGCATGCGGTGCTTGCGTTGAGTGCCCATTTGCCGCGCCAAAATCGCTTGTTTTCCAGCATAAAAGTCGCTTTTCGTTCTGCCAACAACAACCAAAAAATTAATCCCAATCGATTCCGCGCATTGTCACAGAACACTATGTTCTGCGTGATCTTGATTTTTCGTTCGAAACAACGCATATTTCAATTCAGAAGCGCACACCGCGCCTACACAAAAGGGGGACTTCAGATGTTCAAGAAAATAATAACAGCGAGTATCTTTTCACTTTTAATCAGCCAAAGCGCACTCAGTGCTCCAAGCGGCGTCGCTATCAGAGGAATCAGCTACGCAGGTAGCGGTTGCCCAGCAGGATCCATCTCAGGAAGACTAAACAACGACTCATTCTCTCTTTACATGGATGACTTCGTAGCAGAAGTCGGCAGGGGCGTACCAATGAGTGCGAAGAGAAAAAACTGCATGCTTTCTGTTGACCTGCACGTTCCGTCAGGTTGGTCATACTCAATCGCTGAAGTAGAATACAAAGGCTACGTTAGCCTAGACCGCGGTGTGACAGCGACTCAGTCATCCGCTTACTACTTCCAAGGAAGCGCATTAACGTCACGCCTAAAAACAGACCTCCGAGGTCCGTTGAACGCCAGCTACAAAATTAAAGATACTCTTGGAATTACCGCACAAGTTTGGTCTCCATGTGGAGCAACACGAGCACTGAATATCAACGCGCAAGTTTCACTTCAATCTTCAAGCCGATCCGCTGCGGGGTACATCACTCTCGACCGAATCAAAGGCAGCGTAGAGCAAATTTACAGCTTAAAATGGAAGCGATGCTAAAAGCTCGAATTAGTTTGATACCCCAAAATAGGAGCTTTCCGTGCAAACGGAAAGCTCTTTTTGTTTTAAATGGGGTCAGGTGCCATCATGATCGGTCGGTTTAGCCCAAGCATCTTTTGATAGCCCATCTGCCCGAAGGCAAAGGGATGCTTATGGATCGTGTGATGCTTGCCAAAAACGACAATCGAGGCTCGGTGGTCTAACGCCGCTCTGTTTAACTCTTGCAACACATCTCCATGCCAGAGCTCAGCATGATAAGACCCCCGGCATTCATCGATCGTTTCGAGCAAACTTGAGCTTCTGCTTCGCAAAGTCTTTTTTATTTTTTCATAGCGAATATCAAGCCCACGGTCGCGGACTCCTAGCTGGGGCCAAACTTTGAGTTCGTAATCTGGTGACATTGCAAAAGACATGACCTCTACCGGCTCAACATGGACGTGTAGTGCATTTACCGGTAGGCACAAAGCATGAATAAAATCTGTTAAACATTCGATTGCCGCTGCGGATGAATCAGTTAGATCATCCGCTATCAAAATATTTAATAAGCCAGACGGATCGTAGGCGAATCGCTCTGTGGTTTCTGGAATAACCAAGACTGGCATGGAGGCCCCGGCCATGAGTTCTACCATGTGGTTGAAGGCTTCAGACGAGCCTGCTCGTTGGCCGACAACCATTAGAATGCTCTGATGGGCCGAAGCTAACTCTAAAAGTGCAGAGGGGTAGCGACCGTCGATGACAGACGAACGAACGTCGATGCCGTTATCAACAAAAAGACCCAGTTGATGCAGCGCATCGGCAGTCC
>CAMAXT010000086.1 GCA_945862295.1 Pseudobacteriovorax antillogorgiicola | reverse complement strand
ATTCGGGGCAGATCCTTCGCCTGTGGCTCAGGACACGATTTTGCTGGAAAAGGCTTTAGCCTTTTTCAGCAAAATCTAATTAGTGACATTGCGATGAAACTTTTGAAAAGTAGAGACCTTGCAACGACAACAATCAACTAACCGATTTTCAATTGTTTTTTTGGATGATTATCCCAAACGACAACAGGAACGCAAATTCTACCATCGACGTTGCAAGGAGCTCGAGCAAGCGACGAAGTTGCTCCGAGAGTTTGAAGAAATTGACAAACCTGAATTCGCACTATGGCTTGAAACTGAATTTTCCGAGCTTATGACAAGCTGCCAAGGAGCGGTCGCTGACCTTTCCGAAATTAGTCGACTGATTGAATTGGTCAAATGCTATGCTCAGCTGCAAAAGATATCTCTTAAACATTCATACGAGATCGTCAATGCAGCGAAAGATCTAGCCATGAGCACCGGGCAACGCTTCGACGAGTTCTTTGCCGAATTCTTCGCGCAAGCTACCGGTGAACCATTTGCCTCTTGTTCTAGTGAGGACGAAAGCGATCAAAATGATGACCAAAAGGAATTCTCTACTCACAATCAAAAGCGTCACCCGCCGAATAGCTGTGCGCCCGTCAAAAAAGAGGAGCACCAGTCACCAGACTATCTGAAAACAGTGTACCGTCAGTTGGTTCGCTTACTTCACCCTGATGCGGCAATAGAACCAGCTGCGACATCGCAAGATTTATGGCACGAAGTTCAAGCGGCCTATAGCTGGCGGGACCTTCAGCGTTTAGAGAAGATTTTGGCAGCGTTGTCTGGCAAAAAGCCAAGAACAGTTGACCTTGATGTCATACCTATTTCGCACATTATGGAATTACGGCGTGATGTTGAACAGCGGCTTTATGGTTTAAAAAGCCGGATAGGTACAGCGCAAAATGAAAAGGCTTGGAAATTTCACACCATCAGAAAACATAAACGCAAATTACAGACGCTGTACAAGAAAATTAATTATGAATTGCAGGCTGACCTACGAGGCATCAATGGGGAAAGGACACGTTTAGAACGCCAAATTGCAATGTGGGATATACCTCCGCCCAGGAAGCGGAGACAGTAATATGATTTAGATTCTAAACGGATGTATCAAAAACAAATGCATCGTTTTTGAAATCGACGATCACTTTTCCACCGCTAGCAAGTTTGCCAAACAAAAGCTCGTTCGACAGAGGTGCTTTAATTTTGTCCTGAATGACACGCGCCAATGGCCTAGCTCCGAATGCCGGATCAAATCCAATTTCGGCTAAATGCTTCTTAGCAGTGTCCGTGACTTCCAAAAAGACTTTCTGTTTCGCCAGACGCTTACGAACATCACCAAGAAATTTATCGACAATCGAGAGGATAATATCGACTGTCAGCGGTGCGAATGTCACGATACCATCGAGACGGTTGCGGAATTCTGGAGAAAACAGCTCTTTAACAGCCGTGCTGCCTCCGATATCAACTCCGGCTTTGCGATTAAAACCAATGCCTCCGGACTGCAACTCCCTGGCTCCTGCGTTGGTTGTCATGATAACGATGACATTACGAAAATCTGTTTGTCGACCGTTAGAGTCAGTAAGAGTCCCGTGATCCATAACCTGCAAAAGAATATTCTGAATATCACCGTGCGCTTTTTCAATCTCATCTAAAAGAAGCACTGCATGGGGATTTTTATTGACTGCTTCAGTCAATAGACCACCTTGATCAAATCCAACATAGCCAGGGGGTGCGCCGATCAAACGCGAGACGGCGTGGCGCTCCATATACTCACTCATATCAAAGCGAATAAACTCAATGCCCATAATCTTTGCCAACTGCTTAGCTACCTCAGTCTTTCCTACCCCAGTAGGACCAGCAAACAAGAAGGCACCAATCGGTTTCTCTTCTTCTCTTAGACCAGATCTAGACAGTTTGATCACAGATGACAGCGAATCTATAGCTGCATCCTGGCCAAAGACCACGCCTTTGAGTTCAGTTTCCAAATTACGCAGACCTTCACGGTCGGTAGAATTGACCTTTTGTGGCGGAATACGGGCCATTTTTGCCACGACTTCCTGGATATCGGAGACGCCCACCTTTTTATTGCCAGTACCCTTAATTCTTCCAGCTCTCAGGGCAAACACCGCACCGGTTTCATCAATGACATCAATCGCCGTATCAGGGAGTTTTCGATCCCGCAAATAACGCGCTGCCAACTCAGCGGCCGCTTGCAACGCTTTTGCCGAATATGTGACATTGTGATGCTCTTCGTATTTGCTTTTCAGTCCCTTCAAAATTTTGACTGTGTCTTCAATACTAGGTTCGTCGACATCAATTTTTTGAAACCGTCGATCAAGAGCATGATCATTTTTAAAATACTGACGGTACTCTTTATAGGTTGTGGAGCCAATGCAGCGCAGTTGACCGCTGGAAAGCGCCGGTTTAAGTAGATTCGATGCATCCATCGCTCCCCCTGAAACCGCACCAGCACCGATGACCGTATGAATCTCATCGATAAACAAAATCGCGTGGTCTTTTTTCTTCAACGCTTTCAATAAATCTTTAAGACGCTGTTCGAAATCGCCTCTAAACCTTGATCCTGCAATCAGGGTCCCCATATCGAGAGAAAATATTTCTGCATCTTTAAGCTGCGTAGGAACATCGCCATTGACGATTTTGAGAGCTAAACCTTCCGCAATCGCAGTTTTACCGACACCGGCATCGCCGACATAAAGGGGATTGTTCTTTCGTCGTCGGCAGAGAACCTGCAACGTTCGCTCAACTTCTGCTTCACGACCGATGAGCGGATCGATTTTACCTGCCCTAGCCCTGTCACAAAGATTCACAGCATAAAGCTTCAGCGGGTCTTTCTTGTTACCGCTGTTTCCTTGATGCTCTTCGTCAATATCAGAATCGGAATTCTCGCCCTCTTCTGGACTGGTGTCAGACGGCAGAGCCTTCGGCTCTGAACTGGAACCTTCATCAAAGTCTTCCGCGCCGGGTTTTGACACACCGTGGGAGATGAAATTTATCAAATCAAAACGCGTGATGTTTTGTTTTTTCAAAAAATAGACTGCAAACGACTCACGCTCAGAGAAAATCGCGACTAGTAGATTGTCACCATCAATAGCTTCTTTACCAGCGGCACGCATATGCTGCGCGGCCCTTTGAATAACTCTTTGAAAAGCAATCGTTGGTTGAGGAATAGACCCTGGTCTTAATGAGTCTTTTGGGAACTGCTCACGGAAGTAATCTTCAATGTCTTCTCTTGTTTGATCGACAGAACCACCACATGCTCTGAGAGCTCTCATGGCAGCTTCATTAAAAAGCAGGGCATATAAGACATGTTCGATGGTCACAAACTGATGGCCACGCCTAGCAGATTCACTGACAGCGAGATTCAAACTGACCTCGAGTTGCGGGCTGATCATAGTCCCTATCCTTTCAATGATGACCCTTTGGCCATGATTCCTCGCACTACACTCAGATTATAACCGGAATCGAAAGCTTCTATCCTAATCTTTTTCGAGTGTACACTGCAGCGGGTACTCATGCTCTCGAGCTGCTTCAGTAACCTGCGCAACCTTGGTCTCTGCAATCTCGTAAGGAAAGAGCCCACAGACGCCTGCCCCTTTATAATGGATCGTCAGCATGATTTCCGTGGCATCAGCATGGGTTTTATTAAATATGCGCTCTAAAATATCCGTCACAAACTCCATAGGTGTGTAATCATCATTATGTAAAATCACTTTATATAGCGACGGCCGCTGGGCCCGCACTTTTCTCTCTGTGATTACACTGATTCCGCCTTCACCATGATCATCTGGACGATCTTGATCGCCTTGCGACATCACTATCAACAAATTTAGCCCATCATTCATATGTATTCATTAAGGTTAAAATTAACAGACTACTGTTTGAAAAAACATGCACTCCTAGCCCTATCAACAGATTCCAAACTGTTTAAACATGGGATTTGGTCAGCTACTTGTCAAGGGGGCGAATACTTTATTACTCAATCCGGATAACTACACGTCTATTTGCTGCGCGCGCCGTTTTGAGGGGGTCCCCTTTTAGGCCAGTATATACGACCTTTGGTCGCGTGTGTGCATAAGACTGAATAGACATCCTTGATTCCTGGACGCCGCGCTGACGGAAGCTATCGAGAAGTGCAACACCCCTAGCAGCGCTTAGGTCCCAATTTGACCTAAACTTTCCGCTAGTGACAGGGAGATCATCCGTATGGCCTTCAAAAATAAGCCGATAGTCTCCGGGCGCTTTAGCAATGGCACCCATCACCTGATCGGCGATCTTTGCATACTTGGTGTCCACGTCAGCGGAACCAACATCAAAAAGCATGGCATCTTTAAACTCAATGGAAAGGCCGTTGATATCACTCTTTAAAACTACAGACTTTTCTAATTTTTTATCAATGATCGCTTTGTTGATCTTTTTGCTTAGTGTCTCGAGGTTATCGACTTGTTTTTCGAGCTTCTTGGCTGATAGCGGGGTCATTGCGCTTTTAACGCGCTCATATTTTCGTTTGTCAGTATTAGAGTAAGAGAGCTGCATAACAAAAAAGCACATCAGCAAAATCGTTAGGTCTGCAAAAGAGGTCAGCCAAAGGCCATCGCTCTTTTGCACCTTCGATTTTTTCGGCACGTAGCCAAAGGAGTCGTATACCGAACCTTCTTGATTATCGTTTTTCTGCTCTTTCGCCATAGAACTCTGGTCCAAACTAAATGTTACGCACCTTTTTTACTTGGCTCTTCGACTTTGCCGCGGCCATTCGCGGAGTAAGATTTCATGAGGTCTTTTAAGTGCGCCGATGATTTCTTACCCTTGATATTGAGAATGCCGTCGACAACCAGAAGGTCGATCTCGAGCGTCTTCTCCGCTTCGATCCCGATTTTCTCGCCCAAAGGTCCATAGATCACTGTACCGAGAAGAAGTCCGTAGAGTGTTGTGATCAACGCCAACGCCATTCCGGTACCGAGCGCTTTGGGGTCCTGCATGTTTGCCATCATTTGAATGAGACCGAGGAGCGTTCCGATCATACCGACACCGGGACAAACCTTAGACATGTTCTCAAACAGATTTGAAGCTAGAGCCATATGACTTTGCTTTTGAGTCACACGCGCCATTAAGTTGTGTTTGATTTCTTCTGGACGAAAGTCGTTGATGATTAGAGACAGGCCGTCACGCAACAGATCGTAACGTGCTTTATCACGAATGGGCATAATGGCACCAAGTCCATCAGAGCGCACAGCTTTCGACGCACCGGTCAGCGTTTCAATTACTTCCATATGATTGCGACGACCAGAGATTAAGATCGAACTGATAAGTAGGCGGATGCCAGTTAGAAAATCTGCGGCCGTATGAGACAGCAGCATCACACTTGGCGGCACAATCCCAACAAGCACGAGACCTGCCATATCAAAATAGCCCTGAAAACCAGGTGATTGATGTGTGAAAACGAAAGCAAGGCTTCCGATGATTCCGATCATACCGATGAGCATCGACATGCACCGACTCCTGCAAAAATAAAAAATGTACTTATAAATAGTTTAGAATCACTGCACTGCTACGTCAGCGGGCATGAATTACCGAGTGCGCGTGTTCATTGACTGCGGGCACTTACAATAAGCTTTTTGCTATCTTGGTTTTGGTAATCTTAGTGGGTCGGCGGGCGTAAGCTGCCAAAACGGTTTTAGTTTTTTGCAAAAACTGCTGTTGACTCAAGCCAAATTCGATGTTACTCAAATAAAAAGACTTAAGGAATAAGTCAGGATCTCCATACCGCGCAGAACGATGACGTAGGGCTATACTGTATTTGTCCGCTCTCCAAGAGAACGGCAAGCTGTGTAACTATATACCAAACCGGGACTGTACGGCTTTTGCACGTTTTTGAAAACGACTAAGGCTGTATTTTACAGTTTCAGAAACTGTTCGATTTCATTTGGGGACAAGCGCCATGAAAAAGGCTACCGAAGTTAAATATCCGAGCTCAGCCAGTTTGTTTCAATTCTGTCGCCGAGTACTCGATCACAAATTCGGTGGTATCCGAGTGATTGATCAAGACGTTGGTTCGATCTTAGGATTTGATCCAGCCGATTGCAGCCACTGGAAAAAAGGCAAAAAGAATATCCGTTCCATCCAAGCGATGAAGTCCATAGCTGAACACTTAGGTGTCGATGAGCGTCTAGTCGTCGATATCGCTTCAGGCGACCTTGACGAATCCGAAGCATTTCATGAATTCACTGGTTACGGCGCTTTCAGTATCGACTCAAAAGTATTCGAGTCAGCTAAGAAAGACTACTACCGCCGACACGCGAACAACTGGTCAAAAGATAAAGAGACTGAGTTTCGCAAATACTTCGATATCAACGAAACTCTGATCGATGACATCGTTGCTGGCATCCACGCAAAAATCAATTTTCAAGAAGCGCCGCTCTACCTCCCAGAGGTAGTTGCCGCTTATCCTGAAATCGAACTCAATGCGGTTGAAAATGCTGCCGGCGAAAACGAAGATGCGCGCAGCGTTGTATCGACTAGAGCTGGAAAAAGCCAAGTCATCACCTATACAGCAGGCTCCGAGATGCGCCCGTTTATGCGCTACCGGATTGCAAAATCTATGGCTGATTACTTTTTAACTGAGAAGCTGAATGAAATGGCTACCGATGCCAACGAATTCACATCCCATTTGCGGGACGTGCAAAGCAATCTTTTTGCCGCAAAGCTCCTTGCACCGGCTCATTTAATCAAAAAAGAGATGGCGCGGATCAATGTGTCGAAAGACGTTGTGTCTCAGTTAGCGGAAATTTTCTGGGTATCAAAAACATTTATGAATCGACGCCTTAAGGAACTTCTACAAGGCGCATTTGAAGCGTGACTTTTCAGCCCTTTCCATTGGGATTAGGGCCATTCTCTTTTTTCTTACCAATCGGTGCTCCACTCGGCAGGGATAACCACTGCTGAGAGGTTAACTCGTGAAACTTAGTCGTCTTCTCGACAAAACCTTGCAACACGTCACCCGGATTTAGAATCTCTCTCTTCCTGCATTTCTCGATACGGTACATTTTATCGTAGTAGGTGACAACTTTGTCGTTGATGCCTTCACATGCTTCGTCTGCAGGGATGATATCAACACCTGCATCGCCTTGGAGTAGGCGGGCAAACATGTCGTCGACCACAGATGGAATGGGTGTGCCTTCTTGGAGAGCCACAAACTCTTCCCAACTGAGGGACATGATCTCGCCGCGTTCATCATCGCGGACATCGCGATGATTGATATAGGTCGTCCAATCAGGCAAAAGGCGGCGTTTACATCCTTCTACGAAATAGACATCAACGCTAGAATAGCTAACGTATTGGCCGTTAAGAACCTTGCATGTTCTAATACTTTGACGGATGAGGTCATTATCAAGCGGCTCACCTTCAGGAATTGCCGCAATCACGTCACCGTCAACGTCACTGACCTTTGCACCTTTTGCAATCATTCGCGCTAGGGTTTTTGAGTTCTGTATGACTCTGCGAGTGCAGTTTTCAACTTGGTAAACTTCGCCGTAATAGGCAATCAAACGATCTTTATGCTGGCCACAAAAACGTTGGATTTCTTGGCGGGTAAAAACCTTGCGAACGCTTGCCTGCTCAGGAGCGCGCAAGATATCGGTCTTTTCTAGGCTTTCACCAGCGGCTTTGGCTTCTGGAACGGCCGGAGCTTCTTCTTGTGAAAAAACGACCGGTGCCCATGTGACTAGTAGTACCAAAGATAGGTTTGCTGCTAACGACTTGTTGCTCATAAATCCCTCTATGAATGAAACCTTCTATACTTACTGGTATTCGGCGTTTTTTTTTCGTCCTATAATATTAATTTTATAATTTTTTATAACCCCATATTATCGCTTATCTATAATAAGATTTTGCCCAGACCAACGAAAAAACTATCCCCCCGGTAAAAACCAGAGGGATAAAAGTGATGGGGGATTATCTAACGATTATTTTTGTTTTTTACGGTACTGCATCGACGCTTTTTTGTAGTCAGCTTGGCTCTTCTTTTTTAGCTTCGCCAATTTCTGTTCCCACTGCTTACTTTTCGCAGGACCAGCGACTTTTTTAGATGCTTTCGATTTAGTAGCTTTTTTAGTCAACGTCTTAGTAGATTTCTTCACAGCGATGGTTTTGGTCTCAACAGTCGATGACTTTTGTGTCGCAAAAGACTCGCTAGGTTTAGTCGAACCAGAATACAAGATTTTTCCACTGGTCTGACGGCTGCCGATATTGATATCTGAAGAACTAGACGTTGTGTCAGCAGGTTTTACCTTGCCCGACGTAGTATTCAACCAAGATTTATAATCAACAACTTGTGCGATCTTAGCGCCGATGCCGTCGATACTTTGCCAAGCATAGTAACTACCGCCAGTCAAAGCCGAAAAAAATATAAACAACCAGATCATGCCTTTGGATTTACGCGTTCTAGGCACTGCAGCTTTTCCCATTTTTCCAGCAATGTGTTTTAGTCTTGCAGCAGCTGGCTTGTTTTGCACAGGTGCGCCTTGTGCAGCACGGAAAGGGACGAAGCGCTTTGCTAATTTAGACACGCGGTTTTCACCAAGGTTTTTGATGCTATCGGTTTTAACCGTACCAGCAAACTTATCCTTGTTACCTAAAATCATCGTTGGCAAGTCTGCTTTCACAGTCGTAGCTAAACGAGATAAGGTGTTTTTTCCGGTGTTCCCGAGATCGGCAAAGGAACTAAGGACTTTTTTCGCATTCTTGTTTCTAGACTTTTTACTCATTGACCACATCCACTCGGTGCAGCAGCGCACCCAAAACAACAGCAACAACTTTCGTATTACCGGACCTTCCGATAACCTACAGCCCCAAAAGCAACTCGTAGGCCAGATCGGCTAAGACATACTTTCTCTGATTTCACTGAGGAATTTGGTTGTTTCGAAACGGACACCAGTGTCGATGGTTTTGACGGGCGTGTAAAAACATGCAATTTGGCTCAGATTGAAATTAGGTAGCGGGATTTCTTGTGTGGCTTTTTCAGGGGATTCTCGGTGAAGCCCCCGGATTTTTCTGCCGCAGGGTGGGCCGCGGCCATGGATCATGCGATGGGGGAGCATGCGCATGGAGAGGCTCGGAGGCTACTGGGTTTTGATGAGGAGTTGGGTGGTTGTCTAAATGTCCGCGGCCCACCCTGCGGCAGAAAAACCCGGGGGCTTTAACTAACATCCAGAAACTGCGGGGCTGATGCTATGGGGATTTGGGGGTTGCGACTAAAGACGTGGATAGTGTGCGTCCGATCAAATGGGGACATCAGTGCTTGTTTGGGTAAATGCCAGTTGGTAAGCTTGTCGCATAATAAACCGTATTGTTTCGAGGATTTGTCATGCGGAAGCACTTGTACTTAGCACTTTTTATCGTTGCTGCTCAGTTCTCCATTGGCTGTACAACTAAAGTCAGTGGATTGATGGTCAGTAAAGCCATGACTTTTGACGCCTTAGTCGAACGAGAGATTATCGCTGCAGGCGTCGTAAACGCCTCTGGAGAGATCGATGTTGGTGATTCAAATTCGATGACCCAGCAGATGCGCAACATGGTCACAGAAGAGCGAAAAGGCCTGCAGGTCATGGATGCTTCGGCTATTTCAAGTAAATTGGGCGAAGCTAAATACCTTGAGTTTCTTAAAAGCTATCAAAAAAATGCTGGCCTTAGTCCCCAGCAGATGACAGACCTGCAAAAAGCATTGGGAAAAGCGACGTTTGTCGCTCTCGCCCGAGTCGATAGAAACGACCTATCGAAAAACTCCAATGAAACCTCAGGTACTGAGTACAAGGACGAGCAAGGCAGAAAGCAGTATAGACCGGGAGAAGTGATCAGAACCCACAAACGAACGATGGCGGTCACCATGCATATCTATGATCTAAAAAACAAGGAAGTAGCATTTACCGGCACTGTAACGAAGTCCGAAGACAATGTTAGCCGCTACGAAAAAAACCTAGTGTCGGGGGTTGTTGCTATTATCAACGCGTCGAAAGGCGATGGGAGAGATGATGCCTACCCTTATCCAAGGGCTCCGAGTGAGTCAAGTGTCATGGGTCCAGTGTTCAAGGGATTCGCGCAGAATTTTCCAAAGAAGAAGAAAAAGTAAATCGATTCAGTAGACTTAAGAAAGCGCCGTTAACGGCGCTTTTTATTTTGCATAAAGGATTAGTCTACAGAAATGATTGACCAGCGAGTGTTACCTTTGTGTTCCTTGCCGTTCCAACTAGCGATTGGATCGACTGGATCAACTGGTTTAACTGGATCGACTGGCTGTACTGGATCAACTGGTTTAACTGGGGTTGTATCCGGAATTGGCTTTTCATCAAGGGATACATCGATCGATAAATCAGTAGTCGAAGGATTTGTGATCGGGTTTGTAGTCGGAACAAGTTTCAAACTGATTGAATTCGGAACGCCTTTTTTAAGAATGACGTTGTCTTGAGTTGCCGATAACTTAACAACTCCAGCTTCTAAAAGTTCTAGTTTCACTGTACCAGATTGTTCTGATGGCAAGTCTTTAAAGTTTAAAGATGCTTTACCATTTACAAAATTGATTGAACCTGGCTGTGATTTTCCCAAGTAATCAAATTTGTAAGTCATATTTGTCGTATCGATTGCATAAACTGATTTCAGTTGGTTCTCATCTAAAACAACTGCTGCTTGGCCATCGCCATTAGAATCTACAGTTGTATTGATGTCAGGTTTCTTCTCAGCAGATTCGCCAGCATTAGCTTTAGGACTTTCAACTTGCACAACTTGCGGTCCGCTCTTTGTACATCCGCTAACAAAAAGTGCGGCTCCGAGTACCATTGAAATTAAAAGATTTGTTTTCATACCTAATCCTCTATCATGCGTTTGCTAGACAAAATCTGACCGGGATCCAAATCAGTTACAACTTCGAATGAACAGTCAGTACGAGAAGTAGAGCAAAAGCCTTGCCAAGTGACCCTCGTTACAGAACAGGTAGTTACCTTTTAAAAATTCGTCCAATTGATTGACAGCCTGGTATTACAGGCAAATCGTTAGCCAGTTGAGGGGCAGGACATCTTTGGAGGACTCTAGATCTTAAAAGTCAGCTGTTTACCATCGTAAAATCTCGTTATTATTGGAAAAAATATCTAATAACCGCCCTACCGCTCACATCCACCTGAAACGTTCCGACAAATATATAGAGTAAAATTGAGGACACACTTGAGCAGCCACCCTATAAAAAATTCAACCGCTCGTATCCTTATGATCGAACCGCAAAACTCGCGGCGCATCATGTTGTCTAATGCAATCAAGAGTATGAAGTTCACACAGACTAATTCTGTTCCAACCATCAAAGACGCGATTGCTATCCTCGAAGATGGAAGTATGGAAGTCGATTGGATTCTAACCGGTCTTTGCCGTGAGGGGGCAAACAACGGCATGCAGCTACTCGCGACTTGCCTAGGGAACGAAAGTTTAAGGCATATCCGCGTAAGTCTATTCCTCGAAGCTGACGAGCAGTTCTGCGCCAGCGATGCCTTTGCTCTTGGTCTTTTTTCCTGCCACCACAAACATTCAAATATCAATGGCATGACCAAAGAGATTAAAGATTTGATTGCGATCGGTGAGACAAACAACTGGAATGATTTCGATATCGCGGCAAGGTACCTACGTTTGCATCTAACGCAAGCAAAGCTTTTTGAAAGCCTCGTTCGCCTTGAAAAATCGTTTCTTACGCACTTCCCGGGCCACGTCACTTACGTTACTAACTATGCAGAAGCATTAGTGCTCGCTGGCAACACCAATGCAGCTGAACAAATGCTGGGAAAGCTTAGTACACCGCACCCTAAAGACCGCAAAAGAGTCCAAGAGATCCTAAATAATATCCAGTCAGCGAAGCAAGACAGCGGTCAAACGCAAGGCCCACAGTCGATTGCGAATGTCGTGAAATCCTGCGTCATTATTGATTCCGACGAAAGTTATATCAATGCGTTGGATGAAGCGTTAAATATGATTGGCGTCGATAATATTCATAAATTTACTAGCGGCAAGACGGCCCTTGAATTCATCAAAAGAAATCCAGAACCAGATCTCATCATCCAGGAATGGCGAGTGGCTGACTATCCTGGACCAGCTTTAATCCAGGCAGTACGGACCCACGGTTTCGTCAACACAGGTATCATTGTTTACAGCTCACTCGTTAAAAATACCGACCGTTCTCTTCTAAAAGAAATCGGTGTCACTGACGTTATTGAAAAACCAAAGTCTCCTAAAATACTAGCGACGATCATCAGCAGTACCATCAGGGACGAACACGCAAGCAAAGATATCAGTCAGATAGAATCGAAAGTTCGGCTGTTTTTAAAGGTAAAAGACTTTAAAGCGGCAACCGAGTTATACGGCCGGCTGCTCAAAAAAACCCCCCCAGAGAAGACCAAGGAAGCTCTCGCCGCAGAATTCGCTTATTTCTCTGACAACCTTAGAGAAGCTTCTGACATTGCAGTGCAAGTCCTCCATAGCTACGGGGAGGACGTCTGTGTTTTAAATCTTCTCGGCAAGATTTCCATGAAACAAGCACAGTTTGGGCAAGCAATCTACTATTTTAACAGAGCGAACGATCTAGCGCCTTCCAATATCGAGCGCTTATGTAATTTAGCTGTCACCCAAGCAAGCGCTGCTGATACTGATGCTGCAGAAGCATCCCTTGCTAAAGCTAGATCTATCGCTGGCGATGAATTCATCATCGACGAGACCGAAGTAAAACTCGGCCTAATCAACGGTCAAGTCGAACGTGCACGGGCTTTTATGGAAGGCTTCCGCCATAGCTCTGATTTGATCGCATTTATCAATAA
>CAMAXT010000085.1 GCA_945862295.1 Pseudobacteriovorax antillogorgiicola | reverse complement strand
ATAAAAGTGGCAGAAAGACAGTTGGCTTGTTCACCCAGGGAACGAGGACCGTAGTCAGCACGACTGGCTGTCCTGCCAATTCAGAGTTAGTAAACAAACTTACTCAGGCTCTCTTTGCAAACATTGCGGACACCGATCTGAAATGTTTTGATCACAGCTCGACAACGTTTCAAAAAAATCGCCTAAAATATTTGACCATCCGTACCAGCCCTTCAACAGGCACGATGGCTCATCAAACTGCCATTATCATTTCGCACACCGGGATCGACAAGCAAGCATTGATAAAATGGATCGAGGCGACTGGTCTAGACCAATTGTGTGCTTATGAATCAAGACTGACGAAAGAGGACGGGGAGGCACTCATGGGTCGCCAGTCGAAACATCTGTCGGGACCAAAAACATTCCCTTATCTACTTACAGACCGCACGTTTCGGATTTCGCCGGTGTCATTTTTTCAGGCTAATCATAGTCTAGCCGCCGATTTGATTAAATGTGCAACCAGCTTTCAAAAAAAAGGTGACATTCTGCTGGATCTTTATGGCGGCTTTGGAGCCTACAGCTTCGCAATTAAAGACATCTTCAATGAGATCATCGTTGTCGATGGCAATCCGGCAGCGATTCAGGCAGCGCATGCCCATGCAGTAGATCACGGCATCACTCATCTCAAAGCCGTCAATGAAAGCTGCGAGACATACTTAGAGAAAAGAATGCCACTCGAAACTGCAAACCGCATAACTCATTTGATCGTCAATCCCTCCCGCACAGGGATGTCGGTCGATGTTATAAAGTCTATTTCGCTGGAAACGCTCCCGCTCTTACAAGAACTGCACTACATCTCATGCAGTCCACCAACATTTGCCCGCGATGCATTAAGTCTTATTGGATCTGGACTGACACTGACCGAAGTGGTGCCATTCGATATGTTTCCGCAAACAGATCACGTGGAACTTGTGGGCAAATTTATGCGTGCGCCCATTTTCTAAAAGCACCTGCTGTTACCATAACTTACGATAGCATTAAAATGTTTACGAAGACCTTGGCGCTTTTTCCACCTGAGGATCGTTCTTCTTTTGTCAGCATCCAGAAAACGCATCCTACTAGGAGAAACTTGTGCACTACTTTCAAAAATTCAATTTAGTTGCCATCATGTCTATCAATCTTATTCCATGCGGAAGCGTCTCGGCATCGGCCGAAACGTTGGAAATCTCTGAAAAATTAAAAGCTGTCGGCGAGAATTTGATGACAGAGAAATTTGACGAGCGTGCTCGCAGCCGCTGCGATGGAGATTACGAATTAGTCAGTCGGGCCATAGAGGGAAAATGGGTACGCTCACACATAAAGTGCGCAAACCAAACGTACCGCCTCGCAAACAGCGAAACAGTTAAGACAACGTCTCAGCCGATACCAGTCGCTGCTCCTAAATTAGAACAAGAGATCGACTTTCCGCGCGTAACATTTGCCAAGCTTATCTTCTCTATCGGTATGCTACCGACCTGCTCGGGCGAACAGCTGGATAAAGGACATGTCTATTGCGGCGAGAAATATGCGGCTGGTCTTGCCCTTGGCGAGGACTTTGGCTCTATCCTCAAACTTAACCACTACAACCTACACAGAGCTGCCAACGCGCCCGAAGTAAACGGCAACGCCATCAAATGGCAAAAAGAAGAACTGTTTGCAACCTCAGCTACCGTCAGTCAGCAGCATAAATTTTTAGGGATGAAAATTGGCACTGGCCTTGGATACTTTGGTGGAATTCTCAATCAGCGGCAATGGATTGAATACCCGTTCCCACAAAGTGACGATACGATTTCAAAGGAACGGGGTTACGCTTGGGGTCTTGCGACTGAACTTAGTCTAGAACGAACCTTCGTTGATTCTGCTGTCGGAGACTTTAATGTTGGACTTTCTGCAAGCGGTCTGTTTCCTAGTAGTACATCCAATCCAAGAATTGAGTCTAAGTACTGGGTGCTACCGTCACTAGAATTCACTTGGGTTTTGGGACTGCAAAAGCGCCAACGCCCGACTTAACGGCAATTCGAAATTCCTTTGACAATATCCTTTGATTAATGGGCTTTTTTGCTAGTTATTTCGTCGGAAACACTGCGGGCTAATTTTTCCTGACCTCGTAGGGACAGATGAAAACAGTCCTCACCAACTTCTTCTGGCGTAAATTTTAAACCAGCCGTACTAACAATGTGGTGCAGCCGAAGACTTTTGAATAATTCTTGTTCAGCTGCTTTGTTAAATTCAGCGACTACTTCGGACTCAGCTAAGCGAAACTCTCTTATCCTATTTGCTAGATCAGAAAGCGTATGATCGGCAAATTTTTGCGGCGCAAAAAGTGTCGGACAAAAAGCTGCAGGATTTGGTGGCATCGCCATAGCAAAGTACCAAGCTTCAGGAGGAAGCTTGGGATTATACCCGGGATCAGCACTGCGGTAGCCGTCTTTTCGCAATGCCGCACAGGTGGTTTCTTTGCCAAATGCCACGATCTTTTTTTCAAGGATCATCTGATCATCGAGAAGTTGAACCAAACTCATATATGACATCAGATAAACGTCCGTCGGCACCTCACCCTTAGTTTTCCCGCTATTTCGCGCCATATAGGTCAAGCCACGCATGAGGTGGGTTTTGTAGTCCGTCGGGGATGTCATCAGAGACGGATCCATCCCACAGAGATCGTTGCCGGTATAAAAGATGAAAACTTTCGCCGGCAGTTTTCCACCAGTGTTTTGCAAAACGCGGTCGATCTGCCTTGGCATGTTGGCAACTCTTGCCCCATCATCGGCGGCAATAGCTAAGCGCGTCACATCAATGCCTAGATCTTGGGCGGCGAGGTAGCCCCAAGAGTATTCTTCTGCATCAAGAAATTTCCGCGAAAAAAAGCCGAGCAAATTACGATAGACCCAATCAGGTCCACCAAAATATTCTCGCATGGTTGGCCAAAGTCTAACCGGCGCAGCTAGGTCTAAAGCGCTAAACTTTTCTTGATAGTACTCGTTCAGATGGCTGCGTTCGGTCTTTGTGCTGACCTTATTATTAAAGACGTCCCATAATGCTTCGACATCGTATTTCAGAACCGGATGTGAGCCAGCACCAGTAGAAATGCTGTCACCTAAAATAGCCGCATCAAATGCGGGGTTTTGGCCAAAGCTTAGAGCACCAGCGAAAAATAGCACAGCCGCTAAGGCAAATATCAAACGGTACAAAAGATGTCCTTCCCTTTATTTTATAAAAAACTGCCGAGCAAGACTCGGTAGTTTCATGCCAATAGCCATGATGTCTTTCATGCCCGGTTTGGCGGCTTTTAGTAATACAGGAGTTGCCACGCGTCCGAGCGAAATTTTCGGGTCAATGCCTTTTGCCAAACCTTCAATCGTGATTAAACTTTTAGCCATCAAAAGTAGACCTTGTGGCACTTTAATACCAAGACGATCGGCTGCTTTGAGAGCTGCTTCAAGCATTGCTTGCATGCTCGGACGTTTTTCAGGATTTTCTTTCGCCCGCTTCACCATAGCGATGAGGTTTTTAAGTTCTTTCATGACGGCTGCCCGTGGCACCTCTTTGCCGCTGTCGTTCGCCATCTCGATCAAAGCTTCTACCAATTGGTCTAAATCAAGTAGTAAGACCGAGCGAAGAATCGCTGCAATATGCTTACGATCAGTCTCGAGCAGCTCTCCAGAAAGACCCCAGTCATAGAGGCCGACCGCTCCACTGTCGAGCAGCATCAGATTTCCAGCATGCGGATCGGCATGAAATAGACCAAGTTCAAAGACCTGGACAAGCAGCTCGTGTAGCATGGATTTTGCTAGTTTTTGTTTTACAGCGTCTGAGAGTTCGGTTTTTCCGCGCACGATAGATGACATCGGTGTTCCGTGAAAACGTTCGATGACAAGCACATCGTCAGTGAAATGCATTGGATGCACTTCAGGGATGACCAAAACTTTCTGACGACGTGACTTCAAACGTTCGCGCACGCGTTCGATAGTTTCTCGCTCTTTTAACAGCGACAACTCACTGCGAAAGCCTTGGCAAAGTTCTTTAACCTCCCGGCAAAACCGGCGCGCTACGAGCGTAAGTGCAACAGGTTCAAACCATGAAATCAGCTCTTCCATCGCCTCAACTGTTTCGATCAGGCGTTTTTTAGCTTCTGGCTTTATGATTTTGATGACCCAAGCTTGGCCATTAGCATCTTTTGCGGCATGAACCTGCCCGAGAGACGCCACGCCCAAAGGATGGGCTTCAACTTGCAACTCTTTCCGCCAGCCTGGGATGTCTCGATCTAGGATAACTGTAACTTCGGCAAATGGCAGCGGCGGCCAGTCTTTGTAGAGCCTGGTCAATCCAATATTTTCAGCGATGTCGTGCATCTCAGGTGAGAGTCGACTTAAAAAAACCTGACCGGCTTTGCCGTAAATCGGTCCGAGCCCGTTAAAGAGCGTAAGGATCTGCCGACCCATGATTTCAAAAAACTTATCTTCCTCAAGGACACTAACGAAACCAGCGTCTTTGACAAACGATTTGCCGTAGGCAAGGGGCACGCCGACGACACCATGCTGGAGCAGTGCGAGACCGATTTGGCCAAATTCTCGCGCAGTCGCTGTGAGCGTGAAGGATTTGCTCGTTTTGTGGCGCTTAAATAGTTTATCGCGCAACATGCTGACTATGCCTCCTAAGAAAAAGACCGTAAAACTGCGTCGTTTTTGCTAAATCACTGCGGAAAGTCCTGGAGTATAGCATGCATTTTCGGGCTAACATACAGGCTAAGGGCGGGGTCAATCTTTGCTGTCTATTTTTTATACTGCAACGCCTATCAGATCTAATATCCTAAAATCATCTCGTTAACTGTCAGATTTTACTTTAATGTAGTTTGATCTACTGGAGACCAATCTATGAAAACTAAGGCGGAGATCGTCGCCAACTGGCTGCCGCGTTATACTGGCAAAAAAGTCGAAGACTTTGGCAAATACATTTTGCTAACAAACTTTAGCAATTATGTTGAAAAGTTTTCAAAGCGCTTCAATGTGCCCATTAGTGGCATGGACCGCCCTATGCAAACCGCAACGCACAAAGAATCCGATCTTTCGATCATCAACTTCGGAATTGGATCTGCCAACGCGGCAACGGTCATGGACCTTCTCCAGGCCGTAAAACCAAAAGGTGTTCTTTTTCTTGGTAAATGCGGTGGCATCAAAGCATCAACTGAGATCGGTCACTTTATTCTTCCTATTGCAGCGATTCGCGGTGAAGGTACCTCTAACGATTACCTGCCTCCGGAAGTGCCGGCGATGCCTAGTTTCAAGCTGCATAAGTTTGTCTCTGATAAAATCGTTGAAGCCAACGTCGACTATCGTACTGGCGTAGTCTACACAACAAATCGCCGCGTCTGGGAACATGACACAATGTTCAAAGAACGCTTAAGAGATCTAAAAGTTATTGGCATCGATATGGAAACAGCGACTGTCTTTACTGTTGGTGTTGCTAACGAAATTCCGCGCGGTGCTTTGCTTTTGGTCTCTGATATGCCGATGACGCCAGACGGTGTTAAGACCGAAGCCTCCGATAAAAAAGTTACAGATGGATTTGTCGATCTCCATTTGGAGATTGGCATCAAAGCAATGACGGAAATCGGTAGTAAAGGCGAGCAGATCAAGCATTTTACCTATTGAGTCTCTATGGCAACCCTTTTTTATCTTATTCTTTCTGTACTTTTTTTTTCCTCTTCAGCAGAGGCGAATAAGCTAGACGTCGGGCCAGATCATAGGGTCCGTGTCTATAAACTCGAAAGCGTCGAAGTTCAGGGTACAACTCGTATCTCTGCCGAAGACCTAATTGCTGAGCTCGGACTACATAAAGGGTCTGAACTTAACGACACTCTGGTCATGAATTCCCGCTCGAAAATCCTTGGGCTTGGTCTTTTTAAATCAGCCATCCTCATCATGCGTAAGGGCACAGCACCTGGCATGGCACGACTCATTATCGATCTTGAAGATGACGACGGCGTTCTTACGGATTGGGCTTTAGGTGGAGAACTCAGCGTCACAACGTCTGAATCAATCAACCCAGCTGTCGATTCAAATAGTAGCCCGATGGATTACCGCGTCGGACTCGTAGGGCGAAATCTTTTCAACTCTCTGCACCGTGGTTCGTTCTATTTAGATATCGACGGCGATGCGAATGTGCGTGCTGGTCAGTTAGCATACGGATTCCCAAGATTCACTCAAGAAGACGTACAGTTTGATGCTGAAGTAGCGGCATCAAACCCAAGATACCGTTATCTCGATACCATGGGATTCGCCGGACGTGGCCAAGGTCTTTGGTCTATGACCTTGCCAGGTCAAGGAGAACTCCTCTACGGCGTCGCTATGTACGTCAACAAGAAACCTAATTTTGCTGTTAACGGTTTTCCTGACGCCGTTGCTGGACCAAAGATTGCGTTTTTTAAAGAAACTCGTTTGAGAAGTTTTTTCCCTGGTGAAGGTCATCAAATTGGCGCGTCTTTCCTACTTTCTCCACTCAACACCGAAGAATCTGTTTTAGAATTAGCAATAGCACGCACCCTCAAGTTTTTTGATGCCGTCTATTTCACCGTCGACGCCAGAGCGTTAGCTGTCGCTGCTAACGGCTATTCATTCAGGGGTGAAACCAGGTTTGAAGTTCCCTTTGCCTCAGCCAATCCCGACGACGATCAAGCCGAGTTTTTTCTCAGGTTACGCGGCGGGCAAGACTTCGTGGGCAAGAACACCCTGCTTGGATCATCAGCTATTCTCGGTGTGCGCTATCACAGCTCAGGCTTCATTGCTGAACTTGGCCTTAAAATTACGAAATCTCCAGAAGATCTAGCTCCAGATACTATCAAAAAAACCCCAGCGGGAGGCTTGGAATGAGCCTCAAACGCTGGGCACCGCCTCTACTCATACCTCTGATGTACCTGGCTTTGCCGTGTACACTGGAGGCTTCCGCACAAGCTGAAGAAGCGAAAGTAGTGCTGGTCGTAGCGCGTTGGGAAATGAAGGAAAACGGTCCTGTACTGGTCATTCCTTTTTCTGACGCTCTTACTGACAAACAAAAAAATATGATCACTGGCGGCTTTACAACTGTCAGTCAACTTTCTGTGCGTTTGCCAGGCCACAATGCCGGCACTGAACCAGGTGTCGTTTTCAATTCTCAGTGTTCGGTTAAATTCGATGCATGGGAAGAAACCTACGATATAGTTCGGGTACAATCAGAAAACTCGAAACCATTTGTTTCAAAAGATTTCACCGAATATGCGAGTGTATGTCTCACTGGCGACATCAGAGACAACAATATCATAAAACGGTTTAATTCTCAGGGCGGCTACCTGCAGGCACAGCTGACGGTAAAACAAACATCAGCTGAAGAAGCGCTAAAAATAAAAGATTGGCTTATCCAGCAGCAATCAGGCGTTATGCAAAGTTTATTCTCTCACATGTTAGGTGATATCTCTCTGCACCAAACCCATGTTGTAAATATCAGGGTGCCAAAACGAACAGAGACTTCTGAGCCGGCGACTAAACAGGAACCAGCAGTGGTACCAGTGAAGAAAGGCAGGGGCTAATCAATGACTAATCCCGTTAAGCCTGATGAGCAGCAAGCTGGACTTTCCCTACCAGGACGTAGTCTGTCAGGTCGTAGTACCGATCAAGACATGGACGAGCCAGTTGCGATCACAGGCACCTCACCGGCGTCGAAAGTTCCCTGGCACGAATCCTGGATTATCAGAGCAGCGATCATATCTATTGTCATTATCGGTCTCGGCTACATCAGTGGTGCTTACTTTGCTTGGCAAGGCATTGCGACCATCGGCCGTCTCGCCTATATGGAAGAAGTTGAAGGCGCACTAGGTTCATATCTCGAAACGATAAAAGCCTCCCACCAAGAAAAACAAACAGCTATGACGGTGAAGCTTCGACCAGCGCTTAGCCAAGCTACTGCGGGCGGCTCACAAGCGATAACAGATGCGGAGCTTCTTTATTTATTAAAAGCAGCGGGCGCTGAGGAACTCGGCAACCCCGCAGAGATGGTCATTTCAATCTACAGCGAATTTTCACAGGGTCAGATGACTTATGACGCTGTCAAATGGTTAAGCCGCGACCAATTGCAAGCCGGTAATCTGCGCGTCGAGTTTCCGAAAGGAAAATTCTACGAGCAATTCAAAGCAACAGAAGATCTTCGTCAGCGCTACCAACTAATCGGAGCCCGCCTCGAAGAGCAAATCACTCCGACACTTATTCAAGCATCAGTCACGATTATGGTGATTTCATTCATTCTGCTCGGCGGTTTGTTTTGGGTCTACGCGCAAAAGTTTAAGGATAAAATTGGCGAGGTTCTTGAAGGCTTTTCGGTCTGGTCAGAGCTCGACGCAAAATTTCGTTTTTCACCTGGCTACACCGGTGAACTCAAAATGATCACATCGCAGTTCAATGCCATGGCCAACGAAGTCGAAGCAAACCGCCAAAAAAGCCTCTATCTTGAGAAAATTGCGTCATGGCAAATCATAGCGAGAAAACTCGCACACGAAATTAAAAACCCGCTGACACCGATCCAGATGATGGTCTCGCAGCTGAAGCGGCGCTATAAGGGCGAAGATCCTGAATTTGGATCCCTACTGGAAGAAGCCCAGCAGATTATTACTGAAGAAGTTACAGTCCTTAGACGTATGGTAGATAATTTTTCTAATTTCGCGCGTTTGCCGCAGCCAGAAATGAAAAATATCGACCTCAACCAAGTCTGCAGACATGTTACTGAGTTGCAAAAGAATGCGTTTCCGCAGCATACAATCACCTTTGAGTCAAAGACTGAGAAAACTCCAGCGTGGGCTGACGATGACCTCTTGCGGCAAGTGCTGCTCAACCTAGTAAAAAATGCTGGTGAAGCTTGCGGTGAAACACCTTCTGTCATCAAAGTTGGTTTAGTCACAACGCCCAGCGATCATTTGATCACCGTAAGAGACAACGGACCAGGTATTCCTGAAGAGGCCCTTGGTCGCGTATTTGAAGCCTATTTTACGACAAAACACACGGGACCAAATCCTGGTATGGGACTTGGGTTAGCGGTATGTCAAAAAATTATCATCGATCATGGTGGTAAACTCGGTGTGACAAGTCGGCCAGGCGAAACAGTATTCTCGATTCGTCTATCAAAAGATCGTAAACCCATCAGCAGTCACGGAAACAACGTATGAATGAAGCAGCCAATCCCGTTAAATCTGATGTGATAAAAAATAAAAGAATCTTGCTCGTCGATGACCACCGCAATATCCGCGTTAGTCTTCGAATGACACTCGAAGGCGAAGGTGCTCGGATCTTCGAAGCTGAGACCGTCAAAGGGGCTATCGAAAAGCTTGGTCATCTTGATGTTGCAACCCCGTCGACGTTTCCGTACGAATGTGTCCTTTTAGATATCCGTATGCCTGACGGGAGTGGCTTAGATGTCTTAAAAAAGCTGTCTGACGCTGGTTTTGCCAAAAGAGTCATTATGATTTCTGGCGAGGGCACAGTCAGCGACGCCTTTAAAGCGACCCAAATGGGAGCTTTTGACTACATCGACAAACCATTTGGAGAAGAACGCATTATCGTTAGCGTTGCGCGCTGCCTCGACTTTAATAGACTGCAAAAAGATAAAGACAACCTTGAACTCGTTGTCATGGGTCAGGAGATTCAAGGTGAGCATCCAAAGATCAAGGAGGTATTAAAACTCATTAAACGCGTAGCACCAACCAATGGCCGCGTTTTAGTCACGGGCGAAAGTGGCACCGGTAAGGAACTCGTCGCTCGGGGCATCCACCGCGAATCTAGCCGGTCCAATCAGTCGTTCATAAAAGTAAACTGCGCAGCGATCCCGCATTCACTGATTGAGAGTGAATTGTTTGGTCATGAAAAAGGCGCTTTTACCGGGGCAATAAAAACTCGCAAAGGTGTATTTGAGCGGGCAGATGCCGGCACACTATTTCTCGATGAGATCGGTGAGCTCAGTCTGGATGTCCAAGCAAAGCTCCTTAGAGCATTGCAAAACGGTGAAATCCAACGCGTAGGCGGCGAAAAAGTCATCAATGTTGATGTCCGACTTATCGCTGCAACCAATCGTGATCTATTAGAAATGGTGCAATCTAGCGAGTTTAGAGAAGACCTTTATTACCGTTTAAACGTCGTTTCTGTGCACTTGCCGCCGCTAAGAGAACGCAAAACTGATATTGAAAAACTCGCCAATACCTTCTTAAAAGAAGCGTGCGTCGAGCATTCACTTGGCGAAAAGTCCTGGGGACCGACAGCGCAAAAGCAACTCGAAGCCTATCCGTGGCCAGGAAATATTAGAGAACTAAAAAACCTCGTCGAGCGCACCGCTATTCTAAGTGACGAAAGTCACATCGATCATATAGAAGATCTCGATAGCAAGATCACCGCGACTGGCAGCGACCGCAGCGACTCAGAAGGCCAAGACAACAACACTCGTAGTCAGAGCATGGTCGGCGACAGAGACTTTGGCTTTGGCTGCAACGTTGCCAGCTGGCAGGAGTTCCATGAGGCGGCGGGCAAATCCTATCTAAAGTTCATTCTGCAAAAGGCTGGCGGTAATGTAAGCGAAGCAGCGCGCATCCTTTGCCTAGAGCGAGCCTACCTACATCGGCTCATGAAAAAACTTGGGGTCCAGCGTGACATTGTCGTGCACGACTAAAAAGCAGCGCCATTTTAGATTTCGACAAATATTCTGACATTGCTTTTTAAGTTCAGTGGTATGGACCTCTAAGTGTTCTTGATGGTTGCTTAAAACGGGGATTTGGATAATCATCATAAAATAGCTTCATATCAATATGATCCGGGAGGATGAACAAATGCCCGCACCTGTCTTTCAGGCGAGTGGATATATTCTAAGCGTAATCTTTGCGGGTGTTGCACTCTATTACTGGCGAAGATCAGCTAGTCTTTATTCGCTGCTCGTTGAAGGCGCGAACCGATTCGAAGAAATTCGTCAGCGCAATCAATTGCTTGAAACGACGCTGAGCAAAGCTGAAGCAAAATTTACAACGCACAAAGATCAAGTAACACGCCTGGAAAAAACCGGCGATGAAGCACGCAACCGCGCTGCAGATCTTCTCAAAAAACTGGAAGCTCGTGAGCACGAAGCTAGACTAAACGGCGAAAAATTCGATCTTCAGAAAAACTACTTTGAAAAGCAGCTGCAAAAATTCCAGGAGCAGTTCAAAGCAAGTGAAGAATCAAAAGCCAAAATTGAGTCAGCGCAAGCGAAATCAAGTAAAGATTTGCAGATGCAAACGACTGTTCTGCTCGAAGAGCAAAAAATGACCATCAAAAATCTTGAGCTACAGTTACGAGACAAAGACCTGGCCCTGACCAATGTCGAATCCAAATTGAAGCAGGTAGATCCAGAAGAATTGCGAAAACTACGCCGCCGCATTGCTCAATACGAGCGTCTATACGGCAGCATGCGTGGCCTAAAAGAGATGACTGAAGAACGTAATCGCAACTGGGAAGTCGCTCTGCGCAAACTTTCGAATTGGATACTCGAGCAGCGAGGTATGAGCGAACACGCGATCCCTAAATCCATTGGACCCATGGTCGCTGAAGCTCTGCAAGCTATCGGAACCCAGCTCATCGATGACAACGAAGAAGGCGGTGAGCAGCAGGGCGCATCTGGTTCCGCTAATATGGACTTTTCCGATATGGACGTTCAAGATCTTGAGGCAAAACTAGTGGCAGAGCGTGAGCGTTTCTCGTATAACGATCCTGCTTTCGAAGCACTGAAAAATCTAGAGAACTTAGAGCGGGAAAAGACCTGAGCATTTCTAATTCTACTGAACCTAACATTCAATATCCTGACGATGCTTGGGACCTACTCGCGCCCATGCTGACTGATGCTCGTCGGGAACGGTTCCTGAAAGTTGTCAGACAAAGAACACGCCATATCCGTCTGGTTATTCAAGATATTCACGAGCCGCACAACGTGTCTGCTTGCCTTCGAAGCGCTGAAGCTTTTGGCGTTCAAGACTGCGATGTTGTGACAATGACCGAAAAATTCCGGCCGTCAAAAGTCGCCCGCGGTGTCAATGCCTGGCTTAAAATTCAACGCTACGCCGCGATAGCGAACTGTGTCAATGATCTGCGCGCCGGTGGCTATAAAATCGTTGCTGGCGTTCCGGTCCAAACCGCTTGCCGGTTAGATGATCTACCAGTGCAAGACAAAATTGCTGTCGTCTTTGGCAACGAGCATGACGGCATAGCAAAAGAATGGCTCGAACACGTCGATTTTCCCTTCACGATTCCTATGGTCGGCCATGTCGAAAGTCTCAACATCTCAGTGAGTGCCGCAGTGACTCTGCACAGTTTGACGATGCGGGCTCGCAACATCTTGCCTGAATCCCAATACTTGATATCTGAGATAGAGCAAAAAAAGATTTTAAACGAATGGGTCTGCAATCAATTTAGAAGCTGGCCGGTACTGATTGAACGAGTGCGACAGAAAAATCATTAAGCCAAATAAGTAGGTATTTTCCTCAATGAGCCTGCATCAAGGCTTTTCCTAAATCTTTGATACGATCCGAAAACATTTTCGATTTTTCTTTGGCATCGACGCATACCAAACTATTCGGGTCTTTATTTTCGCAACGCGACTGCAATCCTCGCGCCGACTCAAGTCCAGATTTAGCTACGTTCAATGCATCTATGTAACGTTTTTCTGCGACAAGGATATCACCGTGAATAATGCAAGCATTTAGCTGACGCTTGATACAAGCATTTTTAGACTCAGTGACTACTTTTGCGTAGATCCGCCACTGTTCAGTCGAAGGATCGATAATTTTCGGACAGGTATTCCGATTGCAAGATCCAACTTTGTAGGCAAA
>CAMAXT010000084.1 GCA_945862295.1 Pseudobacteriovorax antillogorgiicola | reverse complement strand
CTCTTTACTCACATCAAGAGCGTTTCGGTAGGTCAACCAATTTTTCCTCGCCATATCGGTACAAACACCGAAAAGTCCCACCCGCACTTTTTTCCCAGATGAATTTGTAAACTCTATGACATCATTGTTTTTTACACTTTCAAAAGGTTTGCCAGATGCTTGAAAAACATTTGCGGTGACCCATTTAAACTTACTTTCTTTGATACGAGCTTTTAGTTGCTGCTCAGTGATGTCAAATTCATGGTTGCCTAATATAGCGTAATCAAGACCCATTGCGTTAAGGCTGGCGACCATCTGCTCGCCAGCTAGTGTTTCGCCATTTATTTTCGTCACTCCTAAAGCTGAAGGACTGAGGAAATCTCCTGTTATAATTGCGATCGTATTTGGATTCTCCATTTTTAAACTATTTTTTATTGAAGCTACACGAGCTATGCCACCACGCTGCCCGCTCTCGACAGGGGCTATCTCGTAAACGTCATTCATCTGCAGAATATTGAACGCTACGACATCAGCATTGGAGTTCCGCACATCCGTCAGATCTGAGTACTTATAAGATTTACCGGTCTGGCAGCCCGCAATAATGACAATGAGGAAAAGAACAAACGAGCGAACAGCCGTTGGGAGAGACATCAATTGTTCCTCAAAATTTTTTTAAAAGAGAATGGAAAGAGTTAAGGTAGTTATTTAGATTCGCTGCTATTTTTTCATCAACAATGCCACCAGTGTCAGACATGGCTTTCTCGGCTTGGGAAACACCGTAATACTGAGGCACGATAATCGAACCTAGAAAACCGAAAACAGTAGATAGATGCGCCAATCCGCCTAGGCAGGTCGAAGTTCCCCGAGCCGCTCCAAGTAAACAGATAACTTTATCTTTAAAAACATTTGTTGCTCCCTCGCTCTGATGGGGAGGAGCGGTCCAATCAATTATATTTTTTAAATAAGGGGGAATCGATCCGTTAAACTGAGGACTACAAACGATAAGTCCATTAGCTGCCCCAATCTGTGATCTTAGATCAGTCACTGTATCCAGAGTAGCTTTGGAAACGGAGATATCGTGAGAATACACCGGAAGGGTATCTTTTGAGATACTCAATGTCGAAACTACGATACCAAGATTCGTTAACACTAGCGATGAAGCATCCAACAGTTTCTGATTGTAGGAACCTGACCGCTGGCTCCCGCACAGTGTTAATACTTTCAAACTATTTGCAACCATCCTTACCCTCAACGTAAGTTAGAAGGCTCATAAGTTTTGTCACTATCAGCAAAAGTTCTGGTGACCCACCAGTACGCGCAAGCGCCAACCAAAAAGACTATTCCAAACACCAAATACATCACTTCGTAGCTCACTAGAAACTCCATTACCTAAAGAATGCGTAGAAATCGACGTCGATTTGTTGCTGACGTTGATCGTCAGTTTTTATCAGTAATTTTCCATGCACCGCCCCACTTGGGCCTTGAACATTACTGATCTCGACAGCTATGTGTTGCTTATTTTGCTCAAAACCAGAACTGCTTATTTTAACAAACGAAGCCGCGTTCGGAACCTTCTGTCCATTAACAATCAGCTCAATATCGGTTCCGATAACTTTTACTGGGTTTGCATATTTTATTGTAAGTGACCTTTTGACTGTCTCACTTGGTTGAATCGCTCCGAACTCAATATAGGAAGGGCTAAAGTCGACATTACCCTTTATATCTGCGCGCACAGGAATCTCGATAACAGGCAGATAGCTGCTATTGGTCCGGATTAAAACTGTTTCTTTAAAAAAGCCTGTCGGCACATCGGCGTTCAACCCAATTTTCAACTTGGTCTCTTTTGGTCCTGGAGTAGTTGTCACTGTAAGTAGTTTGTTGTTGAAATCAATTTTTAAAATCTTCAAATCAAACTTGCCAATAGGAGTGATCACAATTTCGGAGGATGCTGCTAGCGGGTTACCAACTGGTCCGAAATCCGCCAATGGCGGCATCACTTCAATTTCGCTTATAACACCAGCCTTGACGGTCAAAACACGATCCGGCAACAGTTTTTCACTTGTCATCACCGTCACAGACTTAACGACCTTGCCCTGAAAATCAGCCGAATTAAAAGAAATCTCTATAAAGCCCGATTCACCTGGAACATATTCTTTGCCTTTTTCGATTTCTGCTGCGGTGCAACCACAAGCTGCATGCACACCAGTGATCGCAACGGGTCCGCTGCCTGTGTTAACAAATTGAAATTTATGAGCAACCTTTGCACCACGATAAACATTGCCGAAGTCATGCATATGGGTGGTAAATTTCAATGACCCTGACCCTGCTATGACCGCATGCGGAAAAGAAGACAAACAAAGCGCGTACAGAATGCCGATTCGAAGCAGCGATAGCGCCGTTTTGCGTGTTTTATTCATTCTAGACCGTCCCTGGCAGATTAGTTTTCCATCATACCGGGAATTATCCATTGATTCCAGCAATATAGGGCAAACTTCAACCCGCCGAAACGAAAGGATTAATTGTAGGACTGCGTACTAAACTGCCGTTTTTTCACTCCAATCTTTATATGCATCAAAGCTAGGTAAATCCTACCCGTTCAGCTCAGCCCGCTTTACTCCGATTGGATGTATGGAGGAAAGCACTATGGACAATCCAAACAGTCTCGACATTTGGTCAAATCCAATTCATTTGCTGCCAAGCACACATGAAATTGTCTCCGCGTTCCTTGATATCCCAATAAGTACAATCGCCATCATCATCGGCATCATTTTCTGGCTAGGAATTCTCTGGATACCGTTGAAAGGTATCGATCGACGCGACTCCAGTGCCAGTATGATGTACGGCCTTTTCATGTGCTTCTGCGCGACTGCACTCTTCATTGCTCCGAAAGGGGCGCGTACCGATGACACCAATTATTTAGGCATCATCGTTACGATGATTGTTATATTCGGCGCGGCTAAGTTTCGATGGATATACCGAGGTGACAATTCGAAAACATTCCAAGAGATCTCGACTGAGGACGGAAAAAAATGAACAAGAACACAACAGCAAAGAAGCCAAGAGAACCAGTCAATCCAGAAGACTTCTATTCGAAAATCATCATCTACCCATACCGAAGGCATCAGCTTTACCTTTTTCTATTCATCGCGTTCGCATTTTTTGCCGTAGCGATCAGTCAGAACCTTTTAGCAAGCCAATCCTGGATCATCCTCCTGACACCAGTAATAGTCATAGGTGGATTGATTTGCTTGATTCCGAAAACAGAAATTTGGGAATACAAACCTTGGCAATCCCAACCGCGCCAAATTGAAAGACATCAAATCGATCGGAAGTAGGATTTACATTGATGATGGTCCGGCAGTTAAAATCCATATCAAACGTTTGTGCAATGTTGCTGACTATATCTTGCACGAACAATATTCAGCAAATTTCTGTTTCTGAGTTCACAAACTCAAACGAAAAAGTCGACTTTGCCCTTGCTGAAAACGAACCTCTAGTGATCACCAGTAGTGAAACCATCACCGTTGACATAGCTCGACCAACAAACAAAACAAATCCTGCGATTGTCTTAGTTTTGCACGGTAACCACTCGAAAAAAGAAGCCCATAGAAATCACATCCTTGAACTTGCAAAAAACGGTTTCATAGGAATAGCTTTGCAATTTAAAAATTCCGGACAATGGTACCAAAATGGACGACTCCTTGCGCGAGCGATTCCAAAACTTAAAAATGGAGTTAAAATCGGCAACCAACGAATCAAGAGCAACGACATCATATTGGTGGGTCACTCGTTCGGAGGATATGCTTCAGCAATTGCTGCAGGCACGTACCCGCAAGTAAAAGGTGTGATTCTATTAGATCCAGCAATGTTTGATAAAAGAGGTCCGGCATACCTAACAAAAATATCGGCACCAACGATTATCATTGGTGCCGACAAAAAAGTATTTCGCTCAAGAAAACGTGATCAGTTTTTTCAGAAAATAAGTGATAAGAAGATCGAACTCTCGGTTGCAGGCGCGACTCATGATGATGCTCAGAATCCCTCTATGTTCGCGATTTCATCCTATGGGGTTGATCCCTTTACCTCTGGGGAAAACCAGGGACTGATTACAAATCTTATTGTCGAAGGAGCCGTTGCTCTCACCAAGCGAAACGGCCTAATAAATTTCCGAGAAAAAATAACTTTGCTAGAAAAGCAATCAAAGATCTCTGCTGTAAAAACGGGCCTCCCATCTTCACTTAAGCAAAATTGAATCAAGTTTTAGCAGGAGATTCGGCACGGGCACCCGGGACTCATAGCCTAGTGCTTTACGTACTTTTTGAAATTCCTGACTAAGAATCCAAGACTCCAGCATCCAAAGGATCTGAACATTAGCTCTCATTGCCTGAAGGGACTGAAGGGCTACGACATGATTCTGATAGATCAGCGTAGCGAGCCGCGTTACAAAAACAGCCATAGCATCTCGAGCCGTTTCGTCATCAAGTGCACGTGAAAGTGAGGCTAAGTCATGCCACGCTGATCGTTGCTCTGGATTTAAGTCTTTGAGCCAACCAGCTACTTTCGATGAATGCCGGCGCATGTCTTGGCGTCCAGCCATTCTTGGGATCAAGTCTGTCACCTGGTCATGCAGAGATGAGAGCTTCCATTGGAACGAATTGATCCCTAACCGTTCTGAAAGATGGGCGACTAAAACACTCCAAAGGTTGGCAGGGAGAACCTGCGCAAACGCTGGGACTTTGGAAAGTCCGGTCGTCGCATCAAAGCTAAATTTATAGCGACGCTTAAGTGGAGGCAACCAACCAAGCGCATTCAGCGTATCATCAGCTTTTCTTTCGATGCTATCGCTCGGATAGCCAGAAGAACGGGCCGTACTTGCTCCTCGATCAAGACATGCCAACAGTTCAGGCAAGAGATGGCCGATGTGCACCAATGCCCAAGCAATTTTTTGTGCAGCATGCGGTAACCCTCTCGTACAAATAGTTACTGCTTTCTTGTTAATCGTATTCATTGGGTATGCTGACCGTTTCTCACCTGATATTTCCCATGGATGACGAACCGATGCGTGCAAATATCCGCGCGCGTTAAGTACCGAGGCTGTTCGCCAAGCTAAGTCATGGTTGCCGCTAATACCGGCAATCTGCCAAACCCTGTTCAACTGAGAATTAGTAAAGTGACTTGAAAAGGCTCGCTTGACCAATATTTTCAGTTCAACATCAACAGCTTTCTTTTCCTGGCAGATTTTTATTAAACTGTCCGCGACTTCCAGGGAAATTATTTCATTTATATCTAGGTAATCACTAACATCGCCAAGGACTAAAAATTCAGAAGAAACAGCAATTCTAAGCTGCGCCAACATTTTTTGTCTCTCAGTCTCAACGAGAAAAGGAGACTTAGCCACCCAGCTGTAGATTGTTTTATGCAACACACGCCAATCATAGATCGCTGTATTGGCAGCGTTTTCTTTTGACTTTGCTATTAAACGACGCGCGCGCCAAATCAAAACTTCATTTCCAGGTCCGGTATTGGCGTAGAGGTGGAGGTAGCCAACTGCTTGCCAGTAGCAATCCGTAGGTGATGTAGGTTGCAGCTCACTACAACCACTCCATATAGCCAATTCGTTTTCTTTACTCTGAAACTTTAGAGCCTGATCTTTAAAAAAGTTAAAAAGGTTTGGCAGAAGAGGTTCTAAATCACGATTGGCGAGAAGAATCTCAGAAAGGCGCCTAAGGACTTCCGGTGTAGACTGCAACCACTCGACCGGCTTTGCGAGGAGTTCATTCAATGCAGGTCGATTGCGGTCACGAAAGCCGCCTAGTCCTCGAGTGCTGTCAAAGAACCCCGAAAATAATCGGAGTCTCTCTAACGGATCGCCATGACTTAGCAACAGTTCGGTATAGTGACTTTTACGAGATTTAGTTTGATCTAGATTCGCGTGTAAGATCAGTTGCAGTGCATCTTCATGTTCATTGCTCGATGGAGCAATTTTCTCAAACAATGTTCGACCGTCTTTATCAAAGCCAAGATCAACAGCAACTTTGCCAATCTCTAAATAAAACCTATTTTCATCCATGCCGACGTAGCTACCTAGATTGCGGACGGCACCCTCGATTTCCTCGCGATACTGTTTGAAGAATATCCACGGCAAGCTAGGATCTTTTGAAGCAGTCAAGCTATGCAAGACATACAAGCGCTCGATCGGCTGCAGATCGGCATGATCTTTATGTTTATAGACAATTGGAGCTAAGATATTCGAACTGCCGCTCCGCCAAAATCGCACAACCAGATGCGCTCTTACCGCAGAATGAATATGTAGCCATGCCTTTGGCAGTCTTGTGCGAAGATTGAGAAAAAACTGCTCGAGCTCCGTTTGTCGCGCTCTTAGAAAAGCTAGTTCTGCGGCCTTAGCTACTGTTTGTTCGTCATCTTGGAGACGGATCATTTCACAAACAAACGGCTCAATAATGTCCCACTCAGCGTCTGCTTCTACAAGGTGCCTAACCTTCAATTCAAATTGGAAATAGGTGCTCTGAGCAGACTCATTTTTTTGCACGTGCTGAGGTGGTACAGGCTTACTAATTGGTTTCGACTCAACCGTTACGTTTTGAGCAGGATTAACTGGCAATGTTTCATTGTGACTTCGAGTTTCAACAGCGATGCTTTGTTGTCCCTGCACCTCGCCCACTCCAAGCTGACTAAGAATATATCCTTTGATCACATCGCGACTCTTATCAGAGAAACTTCCGTCGCGGCTGTACCGCATCAAGCGTGCGATTTGTTCAACATCAGGTTGATGAGATGCATCCTGAGATATGACGCCCTTTTGGAATTGGGTCATAGATTCCTCGTTTGTGGGATTGCGGGATGTTTTTGAAGGGGAATACTCTCTATTTTAGCACAGAATCATACGGGCTGGCGGTTTGGAGCACCCGATACTGGTAGACGAAGTTGAGACCTGTTTTCGGATACAAAAAAACTGCCGGAATAGATCCGGCAGTTCCATAAGTTAGACCACATGCGGTGATCAATGACGGTGATAGTCTTTGGGATCGATCCCATATTTCTCGAGTTTTCGCAGTAAAGTCACCTTGGTCATCTGTGTGTGCTCCGCTGTTTGGTTCACACGACCATCGAATGCCTTTAAAGCGCGGATCAAGAATTCCTTCTCAAATTTTTCCTTAAGCGCTGGGTAGTTCAAATCAGAGACGTTGCCAAGTAGGTCGATGCCGTCGTTTGCGTTTTCAGGAGCATCGTTACCCTTGCGGTCTACTAAGGCTTGAATATGGTCAGGAAGTGATTCCACTTTGATCAAATCTGACGATTCAATAATGAACGCATGCTCGATGACGTTTTCAAGCTCGCGAATGTTTCCTGGCCATCCGTAGAGACGGAGTGCCGCTGAAGCTCTCTTATCTACACCGCGGATGATGCGGTTATGCAATTTGTTAAATTTCTGAATCATAAACTCTGTGAGGTAACCCACGTCTTCACGACGATCACGCAACGGTGGCAGCATGATTGGCATGACGTTTAAGCGGTAGAACAAGTCAGCTCTGAAAGCGTCTGTTTCAATCATTTTTTCTAACGGACGGTTTGTCGCCGCTACAATTCTAACATCTGCTTTAACTTCTTGATTGCTACCAACTGGAGAGAAGACTCGCTCCTGAAGAACGCGTAGCAACTTAACTTGCATTTGCGGACTGATATCGCCGATTTCGTCCAAGAAAATTGTTCCGCCTTCAGCGAATTGAAACTTTCCAAGTTTACGTCTATCAGCACCAGTGAATGCGCCTTTTTCATGGCCAAACAATTCACTTTCAATCAAATTTTCTGGAATTGCTGCGCAGTTGACCGCTACGAAAGGACCCTTCATGCGATGCGAGTTAAAGTGAATAGCGCGAGCTACTAGTTCTTTACCAGTACCGCTTTCGCCGCGAATTAAAACAGAAGTTTCTACTTTCGCTAAGCGGTGAATAATTTCGAAGACTTTTTGAATTTGCGTTGAACTACCGACGATTTTTCGGCCGTGATCAAATTCAAGTTGTGGAGCCGAGAAACTCGCCTGTGCGATCAGTGAGTTCGCTTCTAATGCAGAGTCGATCACCATCAATATTTTTTCGCCGTCGATCGGCTTTTCTAAATAGTCGAATGCGCCAAGCTTGATCGCCGCAACAGCGTCTTGCAAATTCGAGTAAGCTGTAAGGATGAGGCAAAAGGTCGATGGGCTGACCTCTTTAATTTTTTCCAGCGCATCGATTCCAGAGAGCTTCGGCATGTTGACGTCCATGATCACGAAATCAAATGGAGCCGAGCTGCCCATAACTTTCTTGACCGCCTCTTCGCCGTCTTCAGCTTCCACAACCGCGTATCCACGGGTTTCAAGCGTCGATCGAACAGTCATTCTCAATGTTTCATCGTCATCGACCACTAGAAAGCGCATGTGGATTCCTCCAAAGTGTGTCCTGTAAAACAGGTATGCCGTTTAGGAGCTTTTTTTATTGGTGAGTAACCGAGCGACAGGGTTATAACAATCAATCTAATACAAAGTCAACAGGATTTATTATGAATTTTATGAATTTAATAGAATTTATTTCCATTTCTATGGAATAGCCAATGATTCCGGACTACTCAGCCAGAAAGGCCGATTGGTCAAAAATTCCATTTTCGCGCGAATTTTTTATTTATTATTCATTGGAAGCATGATGCGGGGTTGATGCAGTGGAGGGCCAACTCGCAGGTAGAGATCTGACCATCCCCGGCTGTCGCCGAGCTGGTGCCAACTGTAAGAGCCTCTTGGACGCATGGTGGAAACAGGGCCGCACACCCGGGAAGCCCAGCAGGGCATGTTGGCAAGGAGTCACAGCCCTTATCAGCTGCGGTCTTAAGGTTGCTCATAGAGAGCTCGACGGTATTCATTAAGTTAGCCGCTTCTTCAAGATCCAAGAACGGGCAAGTCTGGGCTGCTTGCAGGACTAGATTAAAATTAAACGTCGCAAAAATGACTTCATTAGCCGCTGAGTCCAGAACCGAGATGTTTGGACAAACTGTTCCACCGCTTCCTGCGGCGTCTCTAATCTGACCCAGTGCTGATTGAAGGTCCTGAAGAGCGTCAGTCGCATCAGCAATCGTTGGAATTGACAATAAACCGGCAAAGAGACAAGCCGTATTTTGCAGCTTTCTTTCGTCTGGCGAAGGCGCAGCAAGTAACGTTGAAAGAGACTCAGCCAGTGCATCGACTTTTGATTGACGCATAGCATCTGTACCAAGGACTGATTCGGAGAATGAGTCAAAGATATTATCAATCCCCTCACCGCCGGCATCACCACCAGTCGAGCTTGAATCTGTATTGATAATATTTTTTATCACGCTCCAAATATCGAGCTGAGCTTGACCGAGTTTTGCAGACGCAAAAAGAATCCTGGCCTGGTTGGAATCTTGATCAATGTCGTCAATCATAGGTTCGACTATCTCCAGAGCATCGGCATACTTCTTCTTGTCAAGTAGAACCATGACCTGTTCAAGTTTGGCATCTTGGTCATTTTTCAAAGCGAATGGTTCTGCGACCGGCTGAAAGACATTAATTTCGTCATCACCGCAAGACGAGTACATTAGCACTACAGCAGTTGTGAGAAGAATTGTGACCGCGGTTCCAGATAGAAACTTTTTTACTGGTAACTTCATAGTGACTTCGCTCCACCCATTCGAGATTCCATAGCCCAAGATAGTTTCAGCTGTAAGCCAAAACATAATGCAATTGCCAAGGCATCGGTTACGTCGTGCGGGAGATTGCCGCGATCAAACCCCATAAGAGTTTTAATAGCGACAGCCACTCCTTCTTTTTCCGACCTACCATTGCCCGTTAAAGTCTTTTTGACTTCTGCAGGGGTTATTTCCTTAACGTCTATCGCGAGACGGCTGCAGGCAGCAATATAGCAGCCTCTCAATTCCCCAAGTTTGATGGAAGTTGAGGCATTTTTGTCATGAAAAGCTTTCTCTAAAACACAAACGCGCGGACGGTGCTGCTCCATCAATTGATGGATAGCTTCGTGTAACATACCGATGCGTTCAATATAGGGAATCTCGGCATCAATTCTAAGAACACCAGCATCAATGACTTCAAAATCCCTTGGCATGGCTGGGACAGGCTTTTTGCCCTGAATGAAGGCATATCCAGTGATGCGAGACCCCGGATCGATTCCTAAAATTATAGGTAATTCAGCCGACACGAATACCTTTTCTATGGAATTTTTAAAAAAATCAAAAACATGAAATGGATTTGCTTACGTACAATATAGCCTTTGCAGCTGCCTGCCTCCAGTCCTAAATATCCACAGGGCCGTAACCGGCTAAAACAGCGACAAAGAACGTATCCGGGTTTACAATATTGAAATACCTAATCAAATGTTTTTACCGCCTTAATTGCCCCGCTGCAGCGGAACCGGAGCCTGAAATGCAAAGTAGCAGAAATTTCCCGTCAACTCGTTTGCGCAGAATGCGTTATGACGAGTTTTCAAGGAGATTATTCCGCGAAAATTCCGTCACTGCCAACGATCTCATATATCCAATTTTTGTATTAGATCGAAAAAAAGGCACGGAAGCCGTTTCATCCATGCCAGGTGTTTTAAGACTTTCAATTGATGAGGTAATAAAAACGGCAGAACGTTCCCTCAAATTAGGAATTCCAGCTGTTGCTTTGTTTCCTGTTATTGAGAAAGACAAAAAATCCGAGCAGGCTACCGAAGCTTTTAATCCCCAAGGATTGATACCTCGGTTAGTTAGGGAGCTTAAAAAAAGGTTTCCGGGACTTGGGATTATTACCGACATCGCCTTAGACCCTTACACTACCCATGGTCAAGACGGTGTCATCGATAGCCAAGGAAACGTACTTAATGACGAGACTGTTACGATCCTCGTAAAACAAGCTCTTAGTCACGCGGAAGCAGGTGCTGACATCGTTGCGCCTAGTGATATGATGGACGGTCGCATCGGTGCAATCAGAGATGCCCTCGAGCAAAACAAATTTATCAAAACGAAAATCCTCGCTTATTCAGCAAAATATGCTTCAAGCTTCTACGGTCCCTTTCGCGATGCGGTCGGATCGAGCGCAGCGCTGGGAAAAGGCAACAAACATAATTATCAAATGGATCCGGCAAATGGCGATGAGGCATTGCATGAAATTGCACTCGACTTAAACGAGGGTGCGGACATGATCATGATTAAGCCAGGTATGCCGTATCTAGACATCGTGAAGAAAGCTAAAGAGCAGTTTAAAGCTCCGACTTTCGTTTACCACGTAAGTGGTGAATACGCGATGCTGAAGGCCGCAGCGCAAAATGGCTGGCTAGATGAAAAAGCCTGCGTGATGGAAGTCATGATGTGTTTTAAAAGAGCTGGTGCTGACGGCATTTTGACTTATTATGCAGAACAAGTAGCAACCTGGTTACAAGATGGTTCTCTAAAATCATGACCAAACTGACAGAGCATGGTGCAAGGCGCGTAGAAGACACACCTGGTATGCGGGAGTTCATGGAATTTCTGCGCGAGGTCTGTCGCATTCTTTTAGAATGTGGATGTTCAAGCAACCGCATTGAGCAACTCACGCAAATGCTCGGTGTTTCTTGGGAATTTGAAGTCGAAACGCTTGCAATCCCAACCGGTGTATGGATCACTGTCCGAAAGAACCACCTAAACATGGTTGATCTATCGAGAGTACGCAATTGGTCGGTAGATCTCGACCGCCTCGCCAGGATCAATGAACTCGTTGACTCAATTTACAAGCACCACATCTCGATTAACGATGCCATTGCACGTATCGAAGAAATCAAAGCATCGCCACCAGCGTACAGCAAACTTCTTACAATCTGTGCAGGAACCGGCGCTGGCCCAGTCCTTGTGTTTACCTATGGTGGATCACCGACCGAAATTGCCTTAGCTGCGCCGATTGGCTTGATCGTCCAGTACCTTCACAAATACTTTTTCGTTGGCGAAAACAAGCGCTACCTCGGTGATTTCGTATGCGCAGGCATGGTCGCTCTCTACGCCATTTTATGCTCGAAATTTTTTGTCGGCATTGACGTCCCGCGCCTAATCACCGGCGGCATTGTTGTTTTAGTTCCTGGCTTAGTATTTGTAAACGCAGTGCATGAGGTCGCTCAGAAAAATCTCGTGTCTGGTGCAGCGCGATTGCTGGAATCACTTATCATTGCTGCAAGCCTTGGTACCGGTGTCGTATTCGTTATAGGTATTTTTTACGGGCTAAAATGACACTATTGAAAGTAGTCCAATATGCAGATCCAGTGGCAATTTTATCCGTTAGCTCTATTTGGTTCCCTCTGTTTCGCCATTTTATTTAGAACACCGGTAAAATACATGCCGATGACTGTTCTCATTGGCTTCATCGCTTGCGTCGGAATTCGCACTTTCCCTGCCGATTGGCATGTTGGATACACCTCATTCATCATGGCAATGGTGATCGGTTCCATTTCCCATATTTTCGCTCGCATCACCAAAGCACCAGCACAATGTTTCTTAATCCCAGGCGTCATCTTCCTAGTTCCAGGTACTTACTTATACCGCGCTTTCTCAGCCGGCATAGCACAGGATATCAATGCGGTTGCTACCACATTATTTACGGCGATCATTATTACACTTGGAATTAGTTCAGGGCTTTTGGTTGCCAACTGGATAGTTCCGTCGCGACAAACTCTTTAGATTATGCGCGACGGTTTAAACGGTAGATTAAAGAGAGATAGAAAAGCTGAGAGTCGCTTCACGTTCAAAAGGCTCGATCTCTGGAAACTTATAGTGGTTAAATGTATATTCAGCCATCGCATACATCGATCTTGAAAACCGCACTCCAAGACCAAAGCCACTATGTGGTTTATAAGTTGGGCCGAATGTCAGCATCGTGGGTTCTGTGCCCTCCTGCTCTGTTTCGAGAATTCTTTGCTGCGCAGTTACG
>CAMAXT010000083.1 GCA_945862295.1 Pseudobacteriovorax antillogorgiicola | reverse complement strand
TATACATCGCCTCGCGCCAGGTCCAAAAATCATCTTGCTTGCTGTTGTCTGGGAGAAATTCGGCCAAGCCAGCCATCGCGTATTGAAATGAGTGTGAATGACCGTTCTGAAACCCAGGGATGACGTAACCTTTAAGATGAGTTACTGCGGTAGCTGGAGCCTTCTGCTCAATAGCCATAATAATGCCGCTGTCGCTGACATGCACATTAACATTCTTGCGCCAGCCGCTTTTCGCCAGAAGGTTTTCACAGTAAAAGACACTCATTTTAAACTCTCCAGCACGGCGTTTAATTCTTGAAAAAGCTGATGTAAGACGCCGCCGATCTTCGTCTCTTTTTGAGCGTTGCGGCTGTTATCGTGCTCATTCATGTACAGGTCTTGGGACATTTCAAGTTGCAGGGCGTGCAATGATTCTTTTGGACGGCCCTGGCTTCTGGTAATAAACCCACCCTTGAACGGATCGTTGTGCGCGACCGCCAGCCCGCCTTTCCTGAGAGTAGCAATTGCTACAGATGTTAAAGATGCATGTGCCGTTGTGCCGTCATTGTCACCGATAATGACATCTGGAAACGGCTCGCTGCGAATGCTTTTCACACGTCTCTTGATAGAGTGTGCGTCGAAAAAAAGTACGTGCGGGAATTGTGTTTTTAGCTTTTTAACTTCTTCGTTGATAGCGGCATGGTAAGGATCAAAATAGAGTTTCCTGCGCCTAGCAACCTCGTCAGGTGGAACGTCTCCGATTAGGTAGATCTGTTTTCCTTCGAAAGTCGTGAGCGGCACCATGGCTGTTTGCCTTCGTTGATCCTGATAAAGACTTTTGCCACTTGGGTCGCGGTTCAGATCGATGACAAACCGGCTGAAGTTCGCTTTAATTAACGTGATCCCCATCTCAGGGGCGAACCTATAGAGGTCATGCACAAACCAGTCAGTATCCTCGGTTGCTTGTGCGATACCATCAACCATTGTTCTTTTGATGTCGTCGGGAATATCAGTGCCGACATGTGGACAGCCGATGATAATAGGAAGCTTTTTTTTGAGAGCCGGCTTGATGTCGTGCGTTTTGATCATGAGTCTTGTTTCGATCTTTTCAATGTCAATAAAAACTGTAAATACTAAAAATCTAGGGGGCATTAAAAAAGGCGCCCGATGGCGCCAATCTTAATATATTTTTCCGTTACAGACTATTTTTCTTCCATGACGAAGCCGACACCGTAGACCGTACGAATATCAATTTTGGCTGAAAGTGGTTTAATGCGGCGGCGAATTTCGTAGAGTTTGCGGTTTAATGCGTTGTCGGTGACGTCCCCACCGGGCCAGCAGCGGGTTTTAAGGATTTCACGGGAAACTACGCCGCCTTTAGCCTTAGCGAGCTCTGAAAGCAGTTTGATTTCGGTTGGACTGAGATATTTTTGGCCTTTGCCGGTCACAACTGAACGCTGAAGCGTATCGATCGTCATATCACCGATAATCACTGTTTCTCTCGCAGCTCTTTTTTCCAAAGCAGCCTTCCTGATTTTAAATCTGTTCGCAAGATCAGCATTGTTGAACGGTTTAGCAATGAAGTCGTCTGCACCTAAAGCCATAGCTTCCGTGAGCTGCTCCGAGCTGTTTTCAAATGATGTCAGGATAATTGGCGAGAGTGGCCAAACATCTTTTAGTTTAGGAATGAGGCTACCGTTGAGTGATGACTCAAGACTCATTTTCACATCAAGGAAAAGTCCAACCGGGTGCAAATTATTTTTTGCTTCAAGTTGTTCAAAGGTCGAGAACCACATCGATTCCATACCAGTTGCAATTGCGATGGTTGAGTGAACGCTTGGATCGTTGTCGAGAGTGATGGTGTAGCCATGTTCCAGGAGTTGTTCCATAGGTCTAAGATGTCCATCTGTTGCAAGTTTTTGAAGTGATTTTTTTCGCGGTAATGATTGAGTCTGTCTGATTATACATGGAGTCAATCCACATCCAAAAGATCTACTTTTTAAATTTTATAGTGCGTGGA
The DNA here is from genome assembly GCA_945862295.1 of Pseudobacteriovorax antillogorgiicola. Lineage (GTDB taxonomy): Bacteria > Bdellovibrionota_B > Oligoflexia > Oligoflexales > CAIYRB01 > CAMAXT01. Next base: position 10,968 of record CAMAXT010000083.1, on the reverse strand, counting down.
AACGACAAGAAAAGTTCGGGGAATTAGCGGCAAATGCGATGTACGGTGTTTGTTGATATGACTTCAATAAAAAAAGCGGAACTTTAAGTTCCGCTTGTGATTAGATTCTAAACAAAAATATTTTTCTATTGATCTGCCATATAACTACGAACCTGTTCAAAAAATAGTTCGAAGTTCTTTTCGCCTGAAATATCTGGGTACATAACGTTTGATTCTGCGGAAGACACATGATCCATCTCTAGACCGTGGCCAACTTCATGAAAAAATAGTTTTTGTTTTTCTATTGTTTCTTTTTCTCCATCGTTTTTCAGACGCGAGGTGTAGTAGTCGAGATCGAATTCAAGGCGCATTGAGTAGGAGATTGTTCGTTTTGGTTTGTTACCTGGAGTTGTAACAGGACCGTCTGACTTGGTTTCAGATAACCACTGACCCCAACCAACTTTGCCGTCACGTTGTTTTAAACCTTTGGTTAGTATGATGGCGCTATTAGCTTGTTCAGGATTCTCAACATAGGTGAGAACTTCTGAGGCGGTAAAACGATTAAAGTCGTCAATTAAGTCATTGAATTCAGCTTTGAGTCTTGGGTCATCGTTGACTACAGAAAGAGTGTAGTTTTTGACTTTGGTTGTTTTGTAGGAAGACCCGCAACCAACCGAGACTGAGCTCAAGAGGAGAATAGAAATAGCAGAGCTAAAACGGAGAGAACCTAAACGCATTTTTTACCACCACGACAGCAACAACAGTAAGTACGACAGCAACAACAGAGTGGGTGTGGGTCGATGACCCATGCATAGTTCTAACGTTATTCTATTAAAATATCAAGTATATTCTATAGTTTTTAATGATATCGTTGATTTAATAGGCATTTTTATTAAGGAAGCCACGGAAAATGGTCAAAAACATGATGCGTAAGTCCAACCAGATCGACCAGTTTTGAATGTAGTACCGATCGCATTCGATACGCTTTTCGATGGAGGTATTGCCGCGCCACCCGTTGACCTGAGCCCAGCCAGTGATGCCCGCCTTGGTTTTGTGCCTGAGGTAATAACCTGGGACCTTTTTTCGGAAGTCATCAACAAAGACCTGACGCTCCGGTCTAGGTCCAACCAAACTCATATCTCCTCTAAGGACGTTGAAAAACTGAGGTAGTTCGTCAAGACTGGTCCGACGAAGCCATTTGCCAAAGGGAGTAGCCCGGTCATCCCCTGGCTTAGCCCAAACAGCCCCAGACTGAGCTTCGGCATTCACCGGCATTGAGCGGAACTTCAGCATCTTAAAGATGCGTCCATCAAGGCCCATCCGTTCTTGGTAATAGAGGATCGGACCCTTGGAGGAGACCTTCACGGCGACCGCGATCATTACCATAATAGGGGAGAAGAAGGTTAGAGCGAACGTTGCACCAATCATATCAACGATTCGCTTAAGGACACTGCCAAGGCCGGTCAGAGGACTTTCGTTGATTGTAATGATCGGTGTGCCATCGACAATGTCGATGCCGGCAGCGAAGCGTGTAAACCTAACGAGATCGGGAATCATCTTAATATCTGGTACCTGGTCAGCTACGGCATCCAGGTGTTTTTCTAAATACTCATAGTCTTTATGGGGAACAGCGAAAACGACGCTCTCAACCCGGTTGGTGGTTAAAAACTCTACCCAGTCGCTCGGTGTTTCGAGTTTACCAAGACCAAAAGTTGCCAGGAATTGATTCTCTTCAGCGAGCGAGGTGGACGTTCCGGAAAAAATAACGCCAAGGATTTGACTGCGGGTCAGGTCACCCACTCTCGCCATTTCGATAGCATGCCTTAAACTTTCGCCGCCGCCGATAAGCAGGGTTTTTCGAGCCGGGGAATTCCGTTTGTATACACGAACGGATTTTCTAATCGCACTACGACCAGCAATAATCATCCACGGATGTAGGGCAGCGAAAAAAATCATCACAACGCGCGAGTAGCGGTATTCTTCATATAGATAGGTGAAACTAATGAATGCGATGGTAGCAAGCACGCAGCTTTGCAAAACGTCGAGCGCTTCTAGAAACGCAGAGCGGTGGTGGCCGGTGCGGCGGTAAAAACCGGAGCCAGTAAAAACAAGAAGCCAGATAATCGCGACAAACGGTAGGAGCTTTAGGTAGAGCATGAATTCAGGCAGTCCCTTCGGGACTGGCAAAACACCAGAGAAACGCAAACCGTAAGCGAGCGCCCACGCGCCACAAACCATCACAACATCAGAGATGATGCGCAGAAGAAGGAGTATATCGTTAGATTTTCTGTTCAAGTACGCTCACCCTGCAGGAGGAAGTTGATTTCTCGTGTCATTTTTTTCAAAAAGTGAACTTTTCCGTAGCCCGCCGCATAAGCTGTCAATGCGTCGACACTAAATGTCATTGATTCAAATTTTTGCATCGCTGCCGCGAGTGACTCGCCGGAACTTTCCGTGAAGAAAAGACCAGTCTCACCCTCTACAATGAAATCTCGTGCGCCACCCTTCGCAAAGGCAATCACAGGTGTACCTGCTGCCATTGCCTCAACAGCCACCATACCGAAGTCTTCGACTCCAGGAAACAGCAGAGCCTCAGCGCCAGCCATTAGCTCGACGAATCTAGCGTCAGAGGGGGAGGATTCAAAAAAAGTATTCGGTCCCGCGAGCTTTCTGAGTTGACTTTCGGCCGGGCCACTGCCGGCAATGATTAATTTTCGCCCAAGCTGTTCACAAGCTGCTATGGCCAGGTCGAACCGTTTATAAGAAACGAAAGCACCGGCGGCCAGGTAGTAGGAATTGTCAGTCGCAATTTTTTTTGCAGGTTTAAATCGATTGGTTTCGATGGGCGGATGCACAACCACCGACCCTCTTTTATAGAACTCTCGGCAGCGTTCGCCGACAAACGTCGAGTTGACAACGAAGCGGTCGACTCGTTGCGCACTTTCAACATCCCATCTGCGTAGCCGCGGCGACAACTTACGAATGCCCCAAGCAGCACCCGGAATATGAGCGACGCCGCGAATATATTCTTCTTGCTGATCCCAGATGTAACGCATCGGTGAATGCAGATAGCAGATGTGTTTTGTTTTCTTTCCGCCAATGATGCCTTTTGCAACGCATGATGATGTCGAGATCACGAGATCGAACTCTGAAAAATCAAATGCCTCAATGATGCTGGGAAAAAAAGGCAGTGCTAACTTTCTAGCTTTGCGAAGTATCCCGAGTCCTGGCGGTGTAATGACTGTTCGAGTCTGGATAGACCTCGGCATCGCGTCTTTTTTATAGAAAAGGGTGTAGATCGGTGCGTCTGGATAGAGGTCTATTAACGCTTCCAGGACTTTTTCCCCGCCGCGGTAGGTCACCAACCAGTCATGTACAAACGCTACTTTCACTATGAAATTCCTTGGGATTTTGATGGTTCTACCGGGTTCATGGAAATACCATTATACAATTGCGCAGAGCCATCACAATTGTCAAAAGTGATACAGGGTTAGATCTAAGTGCCTGTCTCGACACTAAAAAATTGGGGGGCAGGATTTGCACAGTAGTCTTAAGGTTTGGTAAGATAAACGTATAGGCTTCACTACATTTCGAAACGCAGACCGTAGAACTTCACAGCGGCTGTATAAGCTCCTTTATTGCTCAGACCCGAATTCACAGTAGCAACGTTTACTGAGAATCCCATTAACCCGTGCGGGAGGATGTGCAGGCACATGCGCTCACCTGATCAACGTCTAACGTCAGAAGCAAAAGTCACCGCTCAGTCCATGCTGCTGGATCCCAGTAACGCATCGACTAATCCGGTAGAAAACTGGCGTGCATGTTTCCCGGAGATTATCGGTCGAAGCCCTGCAATGATCGCTGCTTTAGAAACAGCTGCCAAGGTAGCTAGATCTGATAGTAGTGTATTGATCATGGGTGAAAGCGGTTCTGGTAAAGAACTTTTTGCTTCAGCAATTCACCGCCTCTCACACCGATCACCTCAACCCTATATTCCACTAAACTGCGCAGCAATTCCTGAGAATCTACTAGAGTCAGAACTATTTGGTCATGAACGAGGTGCCTTTACTGGTGCAGATAAACGCCGCATCGGTAAATTTGAAGCAGCTTCAAAAGGTACGCTTTTTTTAGACGAAATCGGTGATATGCCGCTCGCGCTCCAATCGAAGCTTCTCCGTGTATTGCAGGATAAGAAATTTGCTCCACTCGGTGGCAACGATCTTAAGGAAGCAGACGTTCGAGTGATTGCTGCAACGCACATGAATCTTGAGGCAGCTGTTCAACGCAAGTCGTTCAGAGAAGATCTATTCTACCGCTTAAACGTCTTGCCGGTTTTTGTACCGTCATTGCGCGAAAGATCTGAAGACATCCCGCAAATGCTTGAGCACTTCACTGAGATTACAAATTCAAATCACTCGGCTCCCTCGGTAAGCTTTTTCACAGACGCCGCTATTCGTATGCTCTGCAAATATTCTTGGCCTGGCAACGTTCGTCAGTTGCAGAACCTGGTTGAGAGGATGGTTGTTCTTAAGGGCGGTGGTGCGATCTCGATCGATGATATTCCTTCTGATATTATCCGGTCGATCGAAGGCCAGAAAGAACAAGCAATTGTATCTACCGGCGCTGACTTTCAGCCGAACTTTCAGCAAGCAAGTTCTGCAATGCCGCTTGCTATCGGTGGGCGTAAGCAGATTGCGATCCCGGATCAGTTTGGTGTGTTACCTGAAGCTGGCATCGACCTTACTAGCTTCATCGAAGGCCTAGAAAATGGCTTAATCTTGCAAGCGCTCGAAAGAACAAACAACAACCGGAACCAGGCTGCGAAATTACTTGGTCTCAACCGAACGACGTTGGTTGAACGAATTAAGAAGCGCCGGCTTGCGGTTTTGAATGAGCCTTCGAAGGAACTTTGAGAAACTAGAAAAGAAATCCCTGCTAGATAGTGGGGATTTTTTTTTCGAAGAGACTTTGGTGTTACCGAGATGACGAAAAAGTCCCCACTACAGAGTGGGGACTTTTTTTATCTTGGAAGAACGGCGACGGAACCATTTCTAGAATCCCATCTTAGGCGACCGCCTTGGAAGGTTTGCGTTCTATAGACACCGTCTGCTTGCTCTTCATCGATTGGATATCCGAGAGAGCTGCGTTCCCACCCTAGCTGGGCCCATTTGTTGCGGATGTCTCCGTGCACAACTTTCGCCCCGGTTGCAGGTGTCCAGTAGATAGAGCCGAACTGGAAGTGGTTATAGCGGCCGATTCCATCTGGAGTCGCGGTCTCATCGGTCATTGGATATTTGAGGAAGCTGCGTTCATAACCCAATTCAGCCCAACGATTGCGAATTAAACCGTGTACCGTGTGAGCGCCGGTTGCCTGAGTCCAGTAAATGGATCCCCCTTCAAAATGATTGTAGCGGCCGACTCCATCTGGAGTCGAAAGTTCATCTGTTACTGGGTAGCCGTAGCCGCGCTCATAGCCTAGCTGTGCGTATTTTCCAAGGATCGCGCCATAGACAAGAAACGCAGGGCGTTCAGGTACCCAGTAAAAAATCCCATACTGGTAGCGTTGAAAGAAGCCGTAGCGATCAGGGGCCATTAAAACACCTGAGGTGGTTTGACCAATAGAGTCTCTTGAACGTTGCTCAATCGAAACGTATTTGGAGACAATTTGACCCGCTGCCCTGCTCTGTAATCCCGAGTCCGGATACATGTGATAGATCGTGTGGACATCTTTAATACTAAGCGTGCCGTTGTTATTCCAAATAGGGTTGCAGTAGTTCATGATCGAATCGTTGTCGAAATATCCGACTACCTCTGAGCCCTGACTTCCCTGTACTTGCTTCCTGCATTCCGGGTCACCGTTATCGGGACGATTTTGTTCGTGAGCCATGCCAATAACGTGGCCAAATTCGTGCACTGCTATGCGTTCGACACAGTCTTTGCGCGAAGCTGTCGTGGCATCGCAACCAGGGAATGATGGATTGCCATCAGTTTCTCGGAGTGCGGAGAACGCTGTTGCGAGGACAACGCCATTCGGCAGATTATGAAGTCCTCTGCCGAGCCGCTCGACATGTGGCCATTGGTTGTTATCAAGATTGATCCGCACCAGGCTAGCGGGAATATTTGGTCCGTTCGCTGCTGGGCATCCTCCCCAACCCTGAAAGCTAACACTTGTGCGTCCTGATATTTCATTTGTTACCCGGGTCTGAATCCAGCCACGCTCGGTTGCATTCGCTAACGTAGCGTTCTCGAAGCAGACGTTTATTGGCATCGTTTGCCACAGACTACCCATTGCAGGGAATCCCTTCGTGAAAGATACCGACTCGGTTTCAGGGGCGCTGCCGCAGGCTTGGTTGAGAGCTAATGTAAGAAGTGCGAGGGTGAGTTTAAGCTTCATTGTGAGTCTCCATTTACCCGTTGTTATTGGATTGGGAAGATCATCTTCCTGTCCACCCAGTACGAACGGATTAGGCGGGGGAATGCGGCAGGGGGGGAGGAAATAAGTGAATAGGGATTGAGGCAGTTATCAGTGTTCAGTGGTCTGATATCAGATTTCAGTACGGGGAACTGTCTACTGTCCGTATCAGTTTACCGGTCAGAAAACCGTTAACAGTACCGAAAGCAGGGTACTGGTCACTGAATCCTGATAACTGAGTTCTTATTTTTCCGCATATACTCCACGTTGTCTCAAAAAATTAGTAGGTTGTATTTTGTGTCTGTCCTCATACAGTTTCTTACAAGACACAAACGTCACACTTTGTGCTGCCCCTTCTCCACACCCCAATCATTCCATGCGACAATATTTGTACAATTCAAATCTAATTATCTTTTTTGTCACTCAATAAGGGGGGGTACATGAGAAAGACAGGTGGGTACGTTTGTGCTGTTTTAATGGCTGGTTTGCTTTCTGCAGGCCAAGCACAAGCTGCAGATAAAATTCAAAACTTCAACACAGAATTTCAAGCGGGTGAACTTATCGTTAAGTTTGCTCCGCACTTCGAAACGTCTGCTGCGGCTAAAGTTCTCGCCGAGCATGGCGGCAAAGTCATCCGTCAGTTTCGCGCTAGCGGCGCTCTGCATGTGAGTTTCGCCGATAAAAGCGCTAGGTCAACCATGAACATCGCAGAAGCGCTTGCAGCTTCTAGCGATGTTGAGTACGTAGAGGCGAATAGCATCATTCGTCTTGAAAACACACCGAACGATCCAAGTCTTGGTTCGCTCTGGGGCATGCCAAAGATTTCTGCTGAAAGGGCCTGGGAAATCAGCACTGGTGACCGCAGCATTCTCGTCGGCGTAATTGATACTGGCGTCGATTACAATCACCCAGATCTGAATGCGAACTACTGGTTCAATCCAGGCGAAACAGGCGTTGACGCCAATGGCAATGAGAAGAAGACCAACCGCATCGATGACGATGGTAATGGTTACGTTGATGACTTCCGCGGATGGGATTTTGCTAACAACGATAATGATCCTATGGACGATCATAACCACGGTACGCATTGTGCTGGAACTATCGGCGGGATTGGTGATAACGGTATCGGTGTTGTCGGTGTAAACTGGAATGTTGGTATCGTCGGTCTTAAATTCATTTCAGCAGCAGGATCAGGCACCAATGCTGCAGCCATAGCAGCTATTGAGTACGCGACTAAAATCGGCGTCAACCTAACGAGCAATAGCTGGGGCGGCGGCGGAACTTCAGAACCAATGCGTCTTGCAATTCAAGAAGCTTCCGATGCTGGCATTCTTTTCATTGCCGCAGCCGGTAACGCGACGTCAAACAATGATACTCGTCCGAGTTTCCCGTCGAATTTTGAAGTTGCTAATGTCGTGGCGGTTGCTGCTACCCAGCAGAACGATACACTCGCATCATTTTCTTCTTACGGTCTGAGAACTGTCGACCTTGCTGCGCCAGGCGTAGGCATTTACTCGACTACACGTAGCAATAGCTACGCTTCTATGAGTGGAACATCGATGGCTACACCGCATGTTGCGGGTGCGGTAGCACTTATGATGTCTGTTCATAAAGAGATGACGATGTCTCAATTGATTGCAAAACTTTATGCAAGTGTTGATAGAGTTTCATCTTTGGCAACAAAAGTTGCTACTGGTGGCCGACTCAATCTCGAAAAAGCTCTGCAACCATAAACGTCAATACAGCATTGTTTAGGAGAGGACACCTTTGGGTGTCCTTTTTTTGGGTGCTCGCATGTTATGTTGAATTATTTTGACGAAGACTCTTGTTGGATTGTAAAAGAAGTTCTCGAAGGACCTTATGGAGACCGAGTGAAATTATGACAGGGACAGGCCTCAAATCGATTCGCATTCTTGCCGGGCCCAGCGCTCTCAAACAAATCAAAGACCGCGGATTTCAACCTGACGACGTACATGTTGTGACCGGTGCTGCCGGCGGCCCCAAATGGCTAGCGCTTAGTCATATCGACCGTTTTTTGTTTTCCGATTGGTTTAAAGATCGGAAAAAAATTCTCCACCTCGTTGGTGCTTCTGCGGGAGCTTGGCGACTTGCTGCTGCCGCTACAAATGATCCTAATGCTGCTATTGGGCGGTTTGAAGATCTTTATATAGCCCAGCAGTATGCGTTAAAACCAACAGCAGCTCAGGTTACTGCCAAGTCAAATGAGATCATTGCTGGCTATCTTGGCGCTCACGGTATCAAAGAAATTTTAAATCATCCGGTGCACCGCCTTAGTATCCTTGTCAACCGTTGCCGAGGTCTTTTGTCGGTGGAGCATGCGCATGCCTTAAAAATTTCAATTGGTACTGTTGGACTAAGTAGTGTCATTTATCGAAACGCATTGACTGCTTTTATTGACCGCTTTATCGGCAGTGACGTCCGAGATCCCCTGCCCATCGTGACTTCAAAAAAAGATCAGATGTATTCCCTTGCTCCAGACAATTTCGCAGCATCTCTACTCGCATCTGGTAGCATTCCTGTTGTTATGAGCGGTGTACGTGATGTGGCCGGGACAGGCTCGGGTATGTTTCGTGACGGAGGTTTGATCGATTATCATGTCGATCTTCCTTTTGCGCTTGAATCAGGTGGATTGATCCTTTGCCCGCATTTTCTACCAAAAATTATTCCAGGTTGGTTTGACCGTTTTGCGCCGTGGCGGCGACCAAGGCACGCGGATAAGACCGTTTTGATCGTTCCTTCAGATAGTTTTATCAGGAAACTACCCAATGGCAAAATACCTTGTCGTAAGGATTTTTTCTCATATGCAGGTAGAGATGCCGAACGAAAGAAGATTTGGAAATCTTCAGTCGCGGCATGTAAAGAGCTTGCAGATGATTTTGCGGAAGTGGTGTCGTCGGGAATGATTGGCTCCGTAGTGGAGCCGTTGGAGCCAATGTAAATAATTTATTGACGTGGAAATTCGATGCCTGGACTTGCGACCGAAGCACTGTAAAGTGGACCAAGGTTGGCGTAGTAGCCCGTGAATTCTGCGTGGTCTTGTGTCCAGAGAAAGTCTGGACGATCAGATGTTAACCATTCGCCACCAATAATTTGACCATAGGTGTTGAGTTCGAGTTTGTAACGATAGGACTTCGCGCTGTCTTGATGGCTTGCAGTGTTGTTTGTAGCTTGCCACTGCGGATTGATTTCAACGGTATAACCCATGATTGTATCTACAACGACCTCTTGGACTGTTCCAGGTGCTGCCCCTGGGCTTACGCCCTGATATCCAACCACAGTTGTACTAAACTGGTGAACTGGTTGGTTCCAAACCTGAGCATCCCGCGTTACATCGGCAACGAATGCTCGGCCAAAGCGGCCAATTTGGTTAGCAAGAACAACGTGAAATGCACCAGCATTGACGTCGCGGCATTGTGGTGACAGTGCAGCGTTTGGATCGTGACTAAGATTAGCATCGCAACGCATTCCAAGTAGGCGTTGCGGCGAATTTGCTACTTGACCCTGGTAGTAAGTCAAAAGTGCTTTAACGTCAGACGCACCAAATGGAATTGTCAGACCGTCAGCATTGCGAACTAAGACCGACTTTGGCTCATAGTAGTTGATCGCCGCGTTTGCCCAACCGTGGCAGAGACCGAACCAGTTCTGATCGGTTGGTTTAGTGCGGTTGCGTTCGAGGCTTGCTAGTGGGTAATCGTAACGACTGTTTAGAATATCGAATTTTTCAGCGGGTGAGAGGCTGGCTAATTGCACCTGATTGAGTGTTCCAAGCGTCTGACGATCAAGTAGGCCGTAGCTGAAACCGGTTTGTCCATTTACCCAGCGGTTAGCTAGTCCACCTTTATTGCTAGGCCAGTAGGTGTCAGTCCAGGGCTTTAGGCTCACTTGCGCCGCAGCCGGTAGCATGTTCAGGCGGTATTCGTACTGACTACCAAGATTTAGGGGATCATTCGCACGGTCCCACGCTTCAGAGGTTGTCGAAGCGGATGGTGACGCCTTGCCACACCCAGACAGTGCCAACAAAAACAGGATTTTGAAGCTAAGTAGTAATCGGATACCACGGATGCTTTGGGGAGTACGGTGCATTCTAAAATCTCCGGTTGTTCGAGGGAAAACGGGTCTTAGCACGGGGTAGGAATCAATTGCTAGAGTTTTACTGTAGATTCCCGGATCGACTGAGAGTATGTCAGCAAAGCATGGATAAACAGGTACGTGGGAATTGGTTATGGCAGTTATTTTAGCACCTAGCATAACAGCGATTGAGAAAGCGAAAGATTTGCTTACTTCGGGTAAGCCCATTGGTTTTCCAACTGAGACTGTTTACGGCTTAGCTGCTGATGCCGCAAATGAGTCGGCGATTCTTGCTGTTTATCAGGTAAAGGCGCGCCCGTCGTTTGACCCTTTGATTGTTCACATTGCTGATAGCGCTAAAGATCTGGATGACCTAGCGGCACTTAAACTTGTCGACAGTTCCCAAATTGGGGCGATCCACTGTAGTCAGATCAATACATTAATGAAGAGCTTCTGGCCTGGACCGCTAACGCTGATACTTCCAAAGC
>CAMAXT010000082.1 GCA_945862295.1 Pseudobacteriovorax antillogorgiicola | reverse complement strand
TAGCTACAAGGCAAGTAAAGAGAATGTTTCTGTTCTGCTCATCGATGATTCTGGACGCTACGACTTAGTAGTCGCCGATCCCAGCGACCAGGAATACATCGCCACTATCAGAAGTAGGGCGACCGTCGAATTCACCCTTGCTGTCTGCGAACGCCGGGAAATTGTCCGAGCAATTGATGAAAAGTACCCCCTCATAGCCCAACTACCAACAATCATGGGCGTCTAAATGACAGGATGACAGGTGGCTGCAGGCTGCAGGTGTCAGGCACCGCTTGTAAGTCCCTGATGGGTAAGTCCCTCCGGGACCCATCAGGGACTTACAAGCGGTGCCTGACACCCCTACAATTCACCTTGGAAGTTTAGGGGTGAAACGATATGTTCATGATCTAACAATGGTTATTAGTCTTATCGACATCTGGTGTGGGAGCGCGAAAAGCAGTGAGTGATTCATTACTGCAAGTAAAAGATCTTGTGACAAGTTTTAAAACCGACCGCGGCATTATTCGTGCGGTTGATGGGATTTCCTTTGACATAAAAAAAGGTCAAACAGTTGGACTTGTTGGTGAGTCTGGATGTGGCAAGAGCGTTACCTCTTTGTCAATCTTGAGGCTCATTCAATCTCCACCCGGATTTGTTGAACGTGGGTCGATCAATTTCGATGGAAAGAATATCCTCGAACTAGATGATGCTGGTATGCGCTCTATTCGAGGCAACCGTATTAGTATGATCTTTCAAGAACCAATGACTAGTTTAAATCCGGTCTTCACTATTGGCGATCAGATCGGCGAGGTTTTCCGTATCCATCAAGGAATGAGTAAGAAAGAGGCGCGCGTAAAATCGATCGAAATGCTTCGCCTCGTCAAGATTCCTGCTCCAGAGAGCCGCGTCGATGAATATCCACATCAATTGTCCGGTGGTATGCGTCAACGAGTTATGATTGCAATGGCGCTAGCTTGTAATCCTGAACTTTTGATTGCCGACGAACCAACCACTGCTCTCGACGTTACAATTCAAGCCCAAATTCTTGATCTCATGGCTGATTTGCAAAAGTCGCTCAACATGGCGATTCTTTTGATTACGCACGATTTGGGTGTGGTCGCTGAAGTCTGTGACTACGTCATGGTTATGTATGCGGGTAAGATTGCGGAGCAAGCGCCTGTTAAAGATCTGTTTAAAGATCCGAAACACCCTTATACCAAAGGCTTGCTCAATTCGATTCCCAAGCTCGGACACAAAACCGAATACCTACCGACAATCGAAGGTCAGGTACCAAGTTTGTCAAAGCTCCCAAAAGGCTGCCGGTTCCAGGACCGTTGTTCCTTTGTAATGGATAAATGCCGAGTCAGCGAACCTGTACTCGTTGATGTCGGACCAGAGCGCAAAGTTGCTTGCTGGTTACACGCTTAGTTTTTGACTTTGAAATAATAGGAACAAGTTAAAGATGTCGACTCCATTGTTGGAAGTAAAAAACCTAAAGAAGTTTTTCCCGATCAAAGGTGGAATTTTCGGTAAGACTGTTGCTCGAGTGCATGCAGTAGACGACGTTAGCTTCACAATGAAGCATGGCGAGACTCTAGGATTAGTGGGAGAGTCTGGATGCGGTAAATCGACGCTTGGAAGGACGGTTTTAAGACTTTATGAGCCAACCGCTGGAGGCATTCAGTTTGATGGCCAAGACCTTCTTGGACTTTCTCCGTCAGAACTTCGCGCCAAACGGCGCGACCTGCAGATTATCTTTCAAGATCCATTTTCGTCGTTAAATCCTCGTATGACCGTTGGTTCTATTCTTGCTGAACCATTTATTATCCATAAGCTTGGTACAAAAAAAGAAATCGAAGGCAAAGTAAAAGATCTACTCAACGTTGTTGGCATGCCGTCGGAAGCTCACGACCGCTATCCTCACGAGTTCTCTGGTGGCCAACGTCAGAGGATCGGAATTGCCCGCGCTTTAGCGCTCAATCCAAAACTGATTGTTGCTGATGAGCCAGTTAGTGCACTCGACGTGTCGATTCAGTCTCAGATCTTAAACCTGATGGTTGATCTGCGGAAAAAATTCAATTTGTCATATTTGTTTGTTGCTCATGACTTGGCAGTTATCGAACACATCAGCGACAAAGTTGCCGTTATGTATCTAGGTAAAATTGTTGAGTACGCATACGGCGACGATCTCTACGCGAATCCAAGGCACCCATATACCAAGGCTTTGATTGCAGCGATTCCCGTGCCAGACGTTGATAAAGTAAAAGAAAAACAAATTTTGCTCGGCGACGTTCCGAGTCCGATCAATCCACCGAGCGGTTGCTATTTCCACCCTCGTTGCCCTTTTGCCCAGGAGCGCTGCAAAATCGAAGCGCCGTTACCGAGAAACCTCGGTAGCCCACAGAAACCTCACATTGTGGCCTGTCACTATGCCTGAGAAGTTTACTGTCTGTATGACAGGTGGCGGCACCGCAGGACATGTGACTCCCCATTTCGCTTTAGCTCCGGAATTCGATAAGAAGTCCTGGGGCTATTTTTATATTGGCAGTAAAGGGATTGAGAAAGATCTCGTGACGTCACGGGGTATCCGTTTCTATACAATTTCAACAGGAAAGCTTCGACGTTATCTTTCGCTCGATAATCTTTTAGATGTATTCAAAGTTATTTTGGGCTGCGTGCAAGCTTTTTTTATTTTGCTTTTTCATCGGCCGCAGGTTGTTTTTAGTAAAGGTGGTTATGTTGCTGTCCCCGTCGCGGTTGCAGCACGCCTACTCTTTATTCCTGTCGTCTCACATGAATCAGACGTGACTCCAGGTCTTGCGACGAAGATCATTGCTAAGTTTGCTAGACGCATGATTTACACGTTTCCTGCGACCGGAAAATACTTACCGACATCAGCTATTCAAACTGGAACGCCTATTCGCCCAGAGCTGTTTGAAGGTAACCGGAAAGTTGGACTTAAGTTCTGCGGATTTGCACCAAGTGAATGTCCTGTGATTTTGGTCATGGGCGGTAGCCAGGGTGCTATGAAAATCAATGCAGCTTTGGAAGCTATTCTGCCAGAGCTAGTAAAAGAGTTTCGCGTCATTCACCTAACTGGCGCTGGCAAAGGCTTAAGCTTTAAACATGCCAATTACGCCGCGTTTGAATATCTGAGAGAAGAATTGTCAGACGTTATAGCTGCCGCTGATATCGTCATCAGTCGCTCTGGTGCGAATTCGATTTTTGAATTTTTAGCACTTCGAAAGCCGATGCTTTTGATTCCTTTAGAGGAAGGTAGCCGCGGCGATCAGGTTTTGAACGCCGCTGAATTCGAAAAGTCAGGATGGGCGCGAGTACTTCGAGAGAAAGAATTGACTTCTGAAAAACTAAAGTTAGCGATTAAGTCGTTACAAGATGAAAAAGACGCGATGCGGCGCGCTCAAGAGCGTTTCGACGGTGTTCGTGCTGCAGCGACGATTGTTGATGTGCTTTCAAAGGCGTCAGGAGCTGCTCTTGAAAAACCTTCTCACACGGTCGCTTGAAGGCGTACGCGTTCTGGATTTATCAAGGGTTTTAGCGGGGCCTATGGCTGCGCAAACTCTTGCGGATCTTGGTGCAGAGGTAATCAAGGTCGAACATCCTCACCAACTCGATGAAACAAGAGAGTGGGGACCCCCACACTGGCAAAAGCATTCTGCTTACTATCTCAGCTGCAACCGCGGTAAGAAAGCTATAACGCTTGATTTAAAAAGCCCAGAGGGCCGATCTGCATTGGGTGATCTCATTAGGGTAAGTCACGTTCTAATCGAAAATTTTCGTACGTCCTCGCTTGCTAGCCTCGGCCTGCTTCCCGCTGACTTACACGCAATTAATCCCAAGCTTGTTATCTGTAGTGTTAGCGGCTTTGGCCGTACGGGACCCTTGTCTGACCTGCCGGGGTATGATTTCGTAATTCAAGGTATGTCTGGGATGATGGCGATGAATGGCCCTAAGGAAAGTTCGCCTAGCAAATTTGGCGTTGCTATTGCCGATTTAATCACCGGGCAAAACGTCGTGATCGCGGCTCTTTCGGGTCTGCGGTACGTCGAGACACATGGCCGCGGCCTGCATGCAGATATTGCATTAGCGGATAGTGCTGTAGCCGCGATGGCGAACGTCGTTCAGTCCTTTTTAGTTACCGGTAAAGAGCCAAAGAGACAAGGCAACGAACACCTTCAGATTGTGCCTTATCAAACGTTCAAAGCTGCTGACGCCTGGATCATTGTCGCCGTTGGCAATGACCGACAATGGCAAAAATTCTGTCAAGCTATCGCTCATAAAGATCTCGCGCTAGACCAAAGATTTCTTACTAATGACCTGCGAGTAGAGAATCGCGTAGAGTTGACCGGAATTTTAGCTGGGATTTTTTCTGCAAAAGACGCGACGATATGGCTCACCAAACTGCAAGCAGCACAGATCCCATCTGGACGAATTCAAGGGTTTGAAGAACTTTTTGGATCCGAACTCGCGAAAGAGAAAAATTACCGAGTTACATGCAAAGACAGCGCTGGCAATCAAGTAGATCTGATGGCCTCGCCGTTGGTTGGAAAAGACATTTCTAAGCAATTTCCGCCGTTGCCCGGCGAACATACCGACGAAATTTTAAAAGAGGTCGTTGGCTACAGTGCGGAAAAGGTTGCGAACCTTCGTAAGGTTGGAGCGATCAAATGAAGCGTTCATTGGCTGGGTTTTTACTTTTTTTCCTCGCAAGCTGTGTCACACCTATGTCGCCCTCGGATGTGGACGAGGTTACAACTTGCAAAGGGACGACGTTGGCGGACATCCGTAAAAATTTGTTGCTCGAGGGATTTAAGATCGAGCAGGAAACCAGCTCCGATCTCATCACTAACTTTAAACAAACTGACATCTGGCATAACGACCGCCAGTTTTTGCGGATCACTGCTGTTGAAGTCGGGGAAAAGACCTTCAAGTTAAAGGTAAGAAGAAAATCTCTTCGTATACACCGAGGTGACAACTACGATATGGGAATGCACGGGCATGACCGACGCAGTAGAGCATCTAGTACTATTGTGTTAGATTTTTCTCGTCCAATCGAAGTTGAGGATGAAGATGATCAAGCCTATTACCAAGAGCATTTTGACCGGCACATGCAGTTAAGAAAGCAGATTTGCGGAATGTAACCGGCTTATTTTCCACCTATTTATGCTAACATCCATGATATAATTTAAGCACCTTTAGCATTCTTAAGACGCAGGTGGACATAGATCAAATGAGACTTCTATTTTTAGTCACATTAAGCCTTCCATTGTTATTGTTGAGTACGTTCTCAGCGGCACAAGCACCGCGTACGATCTCTTGCAATAAAAAGCTAACTCAATGCACCATCAACGCGCCCGAACTTGTTTTCGGAGACCATATTGCGATTGTTGATGAACGAAGTATGTGGGTAGCGACTGGGTCCGTCGATGAAATCGAACGCGGAACCTCGCGCAAGGTCATCATTATTAAGTCTTACGCTCCAGTTAAAAAGAATTTTAAGTTTATGCTGATCAGCGCTAAAGAAGCTAACAATCCACCCGAGGTAAAAATCACCCGGCCTCTCACTTTTAAGCAAATGGGTGGTTCATTAGGGATCTTAGCGATAGGGGTTGGTGAAAACGGCGCAGGTTTTGAAGTGAGTGGCTTCTATCAAGACTTGAGGAATAATTTTCCGCTGTTAGGGCGGGTTAATCTTATTTCTGTTGCAGGCGATGTTAAGGATAAGGACGAGGTCTATACTTTTTATGTCAATGGAATTGGTGTCCTGGGAGGGACGTCGCTTTACATTTGGATGACCAGCAAGCTAGCGTTGCGCACAGAGATTGCGGCTGGGTTTCTTTACGCCCAAGTTAAATCGACAGGAGGCTTTACCGGCAATCAGTCCTCGTCGTCCCATTTTACTGATGGTATTGGATTTCAAGTACGTGGGTCGTTTGGCGTATTCTATGATATGGACGGCTGGGAGATTATGTTTGAAGCCGCTCCGCAAGTCACACATAGCGCATCAGGATTTGCTGTTTTACTCGGCATGTCTAATATCTTGAATTAGTTTAACGCATGTGATCGAGCATTTTCAGAGATGCTTTTACTAGTCCACCCATAGAATTTTGTTCTAAAAACGAAGCGTCTTGGTAGTGTTCCGCTAATTCTTTTTTTAATATTGTGACGTTTGCTTCGGGGGGCGATCATGTCGCGCTCCATAATGTTGATCAGTTTTTTTAAGCGATATGCCGACGATTTAACCCGCTTGTGAATCAGTGCGCGCTCTTCTCTTTGATATTGTCTTACCGACTCCCATGTTAAATGCTTCATCGCCATGTCAATAATGGGATTATTTTCTTTGTAGTACTGAGGTAAGTAGAACTGTTTTCGGGCTTCGTAGCTTTGCTGGTCAAAGTCTATAGATCTAATGCGATACATGTTTTCTTCGAAGTCCATGGTGATATCGACCACAAAATTTGCTGAATGCATGTCTCCTAAAAGTCTAATAAAACTTCGCTCGTTGAACTTCACAAATTCTTTCGCTAGACGGACTTCGTTCAGCGTTTCGTTCATGTATTTTTTTATAAAAATATCACCGGGGATGCCTTAGATGTGATCTTCAATCAAAGTATTGCCGGATACAAAATAGCCAATACGGTTTGGAGAGAGTAGATGTTCAAGTTCTAGTCCATAGATGCGCGAGGCGTCGGCATTCTTGACATAAAAGTAGTCGAAGTTTTCATTGAGGGTATTGATAATTCGCACGCGGAAAGGTTGCGAGTTGCCGTACATACAAAGATCAATGCGGTCGACGACGAGATGCTCCATAGCTGAGCGGTCACCTTCTGAGCGCAGGTTTGCATAAATTTGAAGCAGGCCGGAGTGAATTTCTTTCCGAGCCATGGCGTCATAGCCGACAGTGGACCACAACGTGTCTTCACCTCTTTTGTCGTAAAGCGCGACGGCGTGGGTAAAGCGTAGAAGGTCGACATACGCGATCGGGACGCGGATTATGCGACCCCATTCCCGCATAAAGTCCCAAAGTGAGCTAATCATCTGAAATGTTTTCTTCTTTTCTTCAATCATTTTCATCGGCAGATCCACGGGGAAACAGATATTTTTGATAATTATATCAATGATTTGTCCCATGGGCGATAGGTGTGCAAACGAATTGCTTTGAATTGTCGTCCTGGGAATAATATGAATGACTAGAGGAGCAAAATGCTTAAATTTATATACATTCTCGTCTTAGCACTCGCTGGCCTTTCGACCATTGTGCTGCCAAAGGTAAATGCCCAGACTCAGGGATCGATTGCTCAACTGCAAGAGGCTGTACAGATCCGTATTGAAAATCTAGTCCGTTCTTCGGCAAGAGATTTCTATGAGAAGTCTCATTTACCTCCGCCAGATATAAATAATGTCCTGACTGCGGCCGAGTTTGTTGAGGGCCAAAGCGGGTCAGAAATTAGCAGCCTCGATTTGAAGATTGAAATTACTTCCGATGACCCACCAGAAGTTATTCGCCAACTAAGGCAGTACGTTGCGCAAGTCTTGAGTCGAGAAGGATTCGCGGTTGATCAAACAGCATATGATATGGAAGGCGCACCTAAGCTTGCGCTAACGCTGGACGTCCAGACACCTCAAATCTCTGGATTCGATTTGAATTTCAAAGAACGCTGGCCAGATTACCTACGTTTCGGCTTGATCATCGCGGCCTTTTTGTCGTCTCTAGTCTTTTTAGGTTACCTTTTTCTTCTGCCAGCAGCATGGCGCCGTCGACGAATCCGCATGCTAAATGACGCATCGAGGCGTCGTCCGCTAAAGCAAGGTCTTCCTTCTGCTGAGCTACTTCCGCTACCGATGTTGGATCTTGCTCAGCCAGCTGAGCGCACCACACTCCGCGAACAGCATGTGATAGACGATCAGCACATTCAAAAGTATCCAGTCTGGGTTGATCCAACTGGAGCTCGCATGTCTGATGTTGAAGGGGTACGCAAAGCGTTTGAAGTCTTACCGTTTGAAGAGGCCTTAGATATGCTTTCGTGTATGGAAGAGGGAGAGCGCAATGTCATCATCAACCAACTCAATCTTAATCCTTCAGTCAAAGCTCGCATAAAAAAAGAGCTAGAGAAAAAAGAACAAGTCCCCGGTTTGCCCATCCTGAATAACTAAGAGTTTTTGTGACACCTATCGATGTTGGCATTATTGGCGCAGGAGCTGCAGGTATTTTCTGTGCAGCAAATATTGGCGCTTTAGTGCCAGGTATCAGGATTGTTGTTTTTGAAGCGACTCAGTCGCCCCTCACTAAGGTCAAAATTTCAGGTGGCGGACGTTGCAATGTTACCCACAATTGCTTTGATCCTGGGTTACTTGTGAAAAACTACCCCCGAGGATACAAAGAACTGCGTGGTGCATTTGCTAAGTTTCAACCGCAGGATACCGTAGCCTGGTTCAATGAACGCGGCGTTGCACTGAAAGTTGAGCCCGACGGCAGGATGTTTCCAGTATCTGATTCTTCGCAAACGGTTATCGATTGTTTGATGCAAGAATGCGAACGGCACGGCGTAAAAGTTTTCAAAGGTCAAAAGATTCTGAACCTCCAAAAACAGGACGAGTGGTTTAGTCTGAACTCTAAATCAGGTGAGCAATTCAAAGTAAAACATCTTATCATCGCGACTGGCAGCACACCCGAGGGGCATGCCTTGGCGGCAAGCCTTGGACATAAAATCACCGCGCTCGCTCCATCGTTGTTCACCTTTAAAATTTCCGATCCACGCCTTGTAGGATTTTCTGGGATTTCCTTTGCTCAAGCACCGCTCGTCTTAACCATTCCAGGTGAGAAGGAAACCAATCATCAGTTTTCTGGTCCGCTTTTGATCACTCATTGGGGACTGAGTGGACCTGCGGTTTTGAAGCTTTCGGCCTTTGCAGCCCATGATCTTTTCCATAGTGCTTATCAAGCGACTCTAAAAGTAAACTTCGCCAATATGTCGAAAGACCAAGTCGAAGAGCAAATCAAAGCCTACGCGACTAAGCATTCTAAACAACAAGTGGCGAATCACTCAGTCATTGCAGCTATTCCTCAACGTTGGTGGAGTCATCTCTGCGAACACCTAGGTATCGTTACCGAGCTACGATTTGCAGAATTAAAAGCCACTCAGCGCTATGCTCTCGCGGAGGAACTTACCGGTGGGACCTATAAAGTCACCGGCAAAGGTGTCTTTAAAGAAGAATTTGTGACAGCAGGCGGCATTGATTTGCAGGAGATAGATTTCCGCACCATGGAAAGTAAGAAGGCAGAAAGTCTTTTTTTCTCCGGTGAAGTTTTAAACGTCGACGGCATCACCGGCGGATTCAATTTCCAGAGTGCTTGGACAACAGCAATGTTGGTCGCACGTGCCATCCAAACTAAATTTAGTTCCCCTGAATGAACAAGACACCTTCAAAATTTGAAAAACTTGGTCTTGATTTTCCCTATATGATTGCACCGATGGTCGGATTAAGTCACGTTGCTTTTCGCGACTTAATAAAAACATATACACCGCCAAATATTAAGCCCCTGCGTTTTACCGAGATGCTTTCTACGAGACGCTTGCCGAGCGAAAGACTGGATTCATCGCGCGAATTGAAGATCTCTGAAGGCGAAGATTTTTTTGTTCCGCAGATTTTAGGTAATGAAGAGCATTTTATCAGACCAAGTATTGAGAAGCTGTCAAAGCTCGCGCCGTGGGGCTTTGATATCAACATGGGTTGCCCGCAGTCGCACATTCTAAAACATAATTGGGGCGTCAGGTTGGTTGGCGATGCCCACTATGCTGCTCAAGTCGTCGGGCATGTGAAAAAATCTACGAATCTTCCAGTGAGTGTCAAGTTGCGTGGTGGGGCGGATAAAGACACGGATCTTGATTATCTTATGAACTTTACAAAAATTTTAGAAGACGCTGGATTGGATTGGTTGACTATTCATCCTCGACCTCGCTCTGCTGCACATCACGAAGGTGCTGCAAACTGGAATATCGCAGCTGAGATCGCGCGGGCTCGCCGGATTCCGGTGGTAGTGAATGGCGATCTGCAGACAGCAGCTGATGCTGTGCATGTCGTGGGTGAACTTGGATGCGACGGAGCGATGATCGCTAGGGCGGCGACAGTGCGGCCATGGATTTTGTGGCAGATTGCTTATCTACTTGATCCGAAGTCGACGCCAACTTCATTTGACAGCCGAACTCTGCCACTTGATACTAAAGCCGAGGGTAAAGAATACTTCAGAAGTTTCTTAACATTTATCGAGCTCCTATTAAAGCATTTCGGTGATAACGAATACAGTCTGCAGAAGGCTAGGTTTTTCGCAGCTACTGGAAGTCGGTGGTTTTTGTTTGGCCACTCGTTTTGGCGCTTAACAATGAAAGCGAAAACGTTGCTTGAACTTTGGGACCGTGTATCTGAACATGCCCAAAAATCATCTGGCGAAATGTCTGAGCGCATTACACTATAAAACTACCCAGCTTTGTCAGTTAAACCAGATTCAATCGGCAATCCCTCCCCTTGGCGACCGTGTAATATTTTCATAGTTGGGTATCCGCCATATTTCTTGATTTTTAATGAAGACAACCGTGAGTTAGGAGGTTTAAGTAAATGGAAAACATGATTGAACTCCGGCAGTTTGTCGCACTTACTGAACAGTAAAATGTAGCTGCAATAAAGCTCTTCTGAGCGGCTCCGATAGGTTTTTACAACCATTCGGGGTCGGCTTTGCGAGGATTTTCGGCAAAAATTATGATGTTGCTCTCAACTCTTGTAGTCTGGTTCGCTGCTGCGTCAATTGCGTCTGCAAAGGAATCGAAAGCGGTTCTAAGCTTTGGTGTCAGTCAGCCCTTACTCGTGCTCATCGCAGACAATGAACGCACGGAGGACGATGAAAATGCTACTGATGTTAGCAAAGAAATGGTCTTTGCCCCTAGCATACCGACTATCGGTACCATCGGTTTTTCTTACAATCATTTGTCCGCAAGCTTTTCCCATAATCTAGATGATGAAGACGAAACAGCGCTCGACTATACCGATTACCGTCTTGGACTATTCTTTTCGTCGTTTGGTGTGGACGCGTCCTATTCGAATTTTGAAAACTTTGAGATCACAACAAGTGAGGGATTTGCGCAGGATATCGATGGTGAAGTCTATCGTTCAAAAATGAGCTCGCGCTTTCTTGCGAGCAATGTCTATATCTTTCCGGCGCGATTTAATTTCGATCTCGACAGTACGATGGAACCGGATGAGCTGAAAAAGACCGGTTTGGGGCTCGGGATGATTTTGTCCGTTACGGAAACGTCAATTACAACGCCCGGTGGTTTGATTCCCATTGAATATCAGCAGGAGTTTGGTGCGGATGGACAGTTTAGCGAAGGTGTGATGCGAAGTTTCAATGGGCAAGCTGCGGTAGCATTCACGCTGGCTCCTGGTCCGCTTTATTTAAGTTGCCTGATTGCGCTTGGACTAGGTAACCAGATCTATGACTACGAAGTCGGAGTAGAGACTAAATCAGGATCTGGGATCGCAGCTAAAGAAGACTACATGATTAGCTTTGGATACTCGGCGAAGAGAAGTTTTCTTTCTATTAGGTATACCCATGAATCACCACGGTATGTTCTCAAAGACATGGCGATCGTTGTTGAGAGCAGCAACTTGGCCGCTGAGATTGGTGTGAAATTCTAGTCATTGTCTTACAAAAAAGGGTGGCTTAAAGCCACCCTTAGTCATTCTAAAAGAATCTGAACTTTATTTTAAACCTAGCATTCCCAGTAGAGCATTATGCGCACTCATGATGAATGGTACGAATACCAGACTCAAGATAGCCATGAGCTTCATTAGGATGTTTAGAGATGGACCTGAGGTATCCTTGAACGGATCACCAACCGTGTCGCCAACGACTGCAGCTTTGTGAGTATCAGAACCTTTGCCGCCAAGTTTGCCTGTTTCGATGTACTTTTTAGCATTGTCCCAAGCACCGCCTGAGTTAGATGCTGACAGAGCCATCACAACACCGCAAACAAGTGATCCTGCGAGTAGACCAGCAAGAGCCTCGACACCGAAGAGGATACCAATGACAAGTGGGCTGAGAATAACGAGAAGGCCCGGAGCGATCATGCGCTGAAGCGCAGCGTCAGTTGAGATCGAAACGCAGGTTTTATAGTCCGGACGAGCAGTACCTTCAAGAAGGCCAGGAATAGTACGGAACTGACGACGAACTTCTTCAATCATCGCGTTTGCAGCTTCACCAACAGCAAGCATTGTTTGCGCGGTAAAGAGGAACGGCAAGACGCCACCAACGAGAAGACCTGCGAATACCATCGGTGAAAGTAAGTCGAGCTTTTGGATATCAGCGCGGGTCAAGAATGCTGCGAAAAGAGCTAGCGCAGTAAGTACTGCAGAGCCGATCGCGAAGCCTTTCCCAATTGCTGCAGTCGTATTTCCTGCTGCATCAAGGGTGTCGGTTCTTTTTCTGATTTCTGGTCCAAGTTCGCACATTTCAGCGATACCGCCGGCGTTGTCAGAAACAGGTCCGTATGCGTCGATAGTCAAACCGATTGCAATGGTTGAGATCATACCGATAGCTGCGATTGCGATACCGTACATCCCTGCGTAAGTCCAGCTGACGTAGATAGTTGCCGCAAGAGCAAGAACCGGAATCACCGTTGATTTGTAACCAACGCTTAAGCCGTAAATGATGTTTGTCGCTGCACCGGTTTGTGATGCGTTTGCGATCGAGCGTACTGGTTTGTATGCGTGTGAGGTGTAGTACTCCGTGATGTAGCCAATAAGAAGGCCTGACCAGAGACCACATAGGAGAGAAGCTAGAACGCCTGTTTTTGTTACTTCAAGTGCGCCGATTGTAAAGGACTCAATCATTGCATATTCAGTGACTCCCCACGACGCGATCGTCATCAGGATGGTTGAGATAATTAGTTGTTTCTTAAGTGCTGGCTCGACGTTTGTTGCGTCTGGAGCAACGCGTGCGAAGAGAGCAGTGATAAGACAGACTGGGATACCAACAGCACTGATAAGGATCGGATAGAGTAGAGCAGTTTGGTTATCTTTGATTGCTACTGCTGTCGCGCCGATAACAAGTGCTGCACATGTTGCTTCTGCAAGAGAACCGAACAAGTCAGCGCCCATTCCAGCGATGTCACCGACGTTGTCCCCAACGTTGTCGGCAATGACCGCAGGGTTTCTTGGGTCA